>PBCD01000011.1 GCA_002717855.1 Rickettsiales bacterium | reverse complement strand
ATTCTTGAAAATATATATTCAAACTACGAATTAAAATTTACTCTAAAAAGTTTCTTTGATAATATTCCAGAAATAATGAATGAATCTGATATCATTTTAACTAGGTGCGGTGCATCGACTTTAGCTGAAATTAATTTTTTAAAAAAACCTTCTATTTTATTTCCACTACCGACGGCAAAAGACAATCATCAATTAATAAATGCTAACTCTTTTGCAAAATCCAACAAATGTATCATCATTAATGAAAATCAAATTTTAACTAAAAAAATTATTTTAAAAATAAAAAAATTAATATTAGATTGTCAAGATGCTAAAAGTTACTCTTACAATCTAAACCCTCTTGAAACCAACAAAAAAATTTTTAAAATTCTAGATGCTTGGAAATGATGAGAATTTTAACAAAAAAAAGAAATATTTATTTTATTGGTATTGGAGGAATTGGAATGAGTGGTATAGCAGAAATTCTTCATGAAATGAAATTTTTAATATCTGGAAGTGATCTAAATGAAAATAATAATACAATAAGACTTAAAAAACTGGGTATAAAAATAAATTTTGGTCATTTTAAGGAAAATATAAAAGATAAAGATATAATTGTTTATTCATCAGCAATAAAAATGAGTAATCCTGAAATAGTTGAAGCAGAAAATCTAAATATTCCAATATTGCCTCGAGCTAAAATTTTAGCAGAAATCCTTTTTTTAAGGTCTTCTATAACGGTCTCCGGCTCACATGGTAAAACTACAACTACTTCATTAATTGCTTGTATATTAGAAGAAGCTAAATTAGATCCTACTGTTATAAATGGAGGAATCATAAATACCTATGAAACCAATGCAAAACTCGGACATGGCGATTGGATTGTTGCTGAAGCAGATGAATCCGATGGATCATTTAAGCTTTTACGATCAACAATTTGTTTGATTAATAATATTGATCCTGAGCATTTAGACTATTATAAGACCTTCAAGAATCTTAAAGAAGCATTCATAAACTACGCAAGTAAAGTTCCGTTTTATGGATTTATATCAATGTGCATTGATCACAAAGTTGTTAGAGAATTAAAAAAATCATTGAAAAATAAAAAGATAATTACCTATGGCTTTTCAAAAAATGCTAATTTTTCCCTTAAAAACAAAAAAATTATTGAACGGAATGGATTTTTTTATAATCAGTTTGATGTTATAATAAATGCTAATGATAGAATTAAAAATGTTTTAATTCCAATTTTAGGTAACCATAACTTGCAAAATACACTCGGTGCAATAAGTGTTACAAGAAGTATAGGAATTAAAAAAAATATAATAAAAAACGCATTAAAAAAATTTAAAGGAGTAAAAAGAAGATTCACACTTGTTGATGAAGTTAATGGAATTAAAATATTTGATGATTATGCTCATCATCCTAAAGAGATAGAAGCAACACTCTCTGCTTTAAAAGAAATATCAAAAAACAAAATAGTTGTAGTCTATGAGCCGCATAGATTTTCCAGACTAAAATCTTTATTTGCTGATTTTCAGAATTGTTTTGGAAATTCTACCTACTTATTCATTTTACCTGTATTTTCAGCTGGTGAAAAAGTAAACAAAATATTCGATAGTGCAAAATTAGTAAATCAATTAAAAATTAAAAAAAAAAATACATTTTACATCTCAAATAATGAAGATTTATTCATAGAGCTTTGTAAATTGCTGAAACCAAATGATAATCTAATATTTTTAGGAGCTGGCCCAATTACAAAAATTGCTAATTCATTTCCAACTTATTTTAAGAAAAAGAAAAATGAAGTATTTTAGTGAAATTTTTGTCCAAATAAAAAATTTTGTTAAATCAATTAAAATTAATTATCCAATTGCAAAAAAAACTTGGTTTGGTTCTGGAGGCAGAACAAGTATTTTTTTCGAAGCTCAAAGTATAATGTCACTAAAATTTTTTTTGAATTTAATACCAATAAGTGTACCAATATTTATTATTGGTATGGGCTCAAATGTACTGATTAGAGATGGTGGATTTAGGGGTGTAACAATAAAATTAAAAGATGACTTTAATAAGATTAGTATAGATAAATCAAATAAATTTTTGAAAGTTGGAAGTGGTGTTAAAAACATTGATTTAGCAAAGTTTTGTGAAGTAAATAATATTGGAGGGTTTGAATTTTTAGTTGGTATACCCGGTTCTGTAGGAGGCTCAGTGAAAATGAATGCAGGCTGTTTCAAACAATCAATCAGTGATCATATTATTAAAATTACAGTCTTAGATCGAATAGGAAGAATTTATACTATTAATAAAAAAAATATAAACTTTGATTACAGAAAAACACAAATCCCAAATCATTATATCATAATTGATTCAACCTTTAATATAAACAAAAAGTCTAGAATATTAATAAAAAATAAAATGAAGTCTATTAGTTTAAAACGAAAAAAAACGCAGCCAACAAATACCAGAACCGGGGGAAGCACATTTAAAAATACAGAAAGTTTTAAAGCTTGGGAATTAATTGAAAAAATTAACTTCAGAGGTAAATCATTTGGAGGAGCAAAGATTTCAAAGCTACATCCAAATTTTATAATTAACCACAATAATGCAAAATCTCTTGATATTGAGGTTTTGGGGGAAGAAATTGTTGAAGAGGTTATGAAAAAAACCGGAGTTTGTCTTGAGTGGGAAATAAAAAGGATTGGAAATTTTGAAAAATTCTAAAAAGATAATCGTATTAAAAGGAGGGCTATCAGGTGAAAGAGAGATTTCTATTAGAACCGGAAATCAGGTAGAAAAAGCTTTGAATAAACAACATAATGTTAATGGTATTTTGGTATCACATGATTTATTATTACTTACCCAAAAAATTTTAGAAATTAAACCTGATGTTATTTTCAATGCACTGCACGGAAATTTTGGAGAGGATGGACAGATTCAATCAATTTTAAATGCATTGAAGATACCATATACGCACTCAGGGGTAATTGCTTCTTCTATCGGAATGAATAAATACTTTTCAAAAATTATATTTGAAAATATAGGAATAAGATGTCCTAAAGGAAGTAAATTTAAACTTGGAAGTATAAGAAAAACAAAAATTAAAATACCATCAATCATTAAGCCAATATCAGGAGGATCTAGCATAGGTATTGCAAAAATATTTAAAAATGAACAAATCTCTGAAAAATTGATTAATACTAATTCTAAAGATGAAGATTATTTAGTAGAAGATTTTATTGACGGAAGAGAAATTACAGTTGGAATATTAAATAATACAATTTGCGGAATAACAGAAATAATTACTAACTCAAAATTTTATGATTTTAAAAGTAAGTATGTAAAAGTAGCTCAACATATACAAAACCCAAAATTGCCTGCACAAATTATTTGTGAGTTAAAAAAAAATTCTTTGCTAGCTCACAACACTTTAGGTTGCAATTATATTAGTAGATCAGATTTTAGATATGATGAAAAAAATCAAAAATTATATTTACTTGAAATTAATACTCAACCTGGATTAACATCTGATTCATTAATTCCTGAGATGGCCAAAAAAAACGGAATAAGTTTTGTTAAATTGTGCAATATGTTAATTGATTCTGCTAAATGCGAAAAGCTCTAATATATTCCTTTTTTTTTATTTTTATTTTTATTTTTTGGAATCATCTTAATCATTTAAACGTTATTAATTTAAAAAAAATTATACATAAAAATTTCGAAAACTTCACTGATAATAAAAAATTTAAAGTAACTGAAATAAAATTCAGTAATTTTAAAAATATTGAAATTGATAAATTAAATGATTTAGTCAAACATTATAATAATAAAAATATATTAGATATAAATTTCAAAAAAATGGGTGAAGAACTCCTTAGAATTTCAGAAATTAAGTCTCTGAAGATAAACTTTGACATGAAAGGTCAAATAAAAATTTTAATCGAGGAAAAAAAACCATTTTTTATATGGAAATATGAAAATTTTGAGAAACTTTTAAGCATTGAGGGGGAAATTCTCAATTTTAAAAAATCTAGTAATAAAAATTTATTAAATGTTTATGGATTTGGAGCACAAGAAAAAATTGGAAATTTTTATCAAATTGTTATAGAAAATAAACAATTTGAAAATTTCATAACATCTATCGAATGTGTGGAAAATTACAGATGGAACATAATCCTAAAAAACAACACATTAATAAAGCTATCTGAAAAACATTATAAAAAAAACTTGGAGACTCTGAATAATTTTTTTAAGAATAGAGAGTTTATAAATAAGTCGCATAAAATGATTGATTTTAGAGTGGATAATAGAATATCTTTTTATTAGATGTTGTTAGATTTAAAAAATAATAAAAGCAAATGTATTTTTGATATTGGAACAAATAAAATAGTTTGTTTAATTTATGAAAATAGTCAGGGCAACTTAAATATCAAAGAATGGTCTCATAAACGAAGTTTGGGATTAAATAGAAGTAAAATACTTAGCATAGATAAAGTATCAAAAAGTATATTGGATACAACCAAGGAGATTAAAGAGAAAATAGGTAAAATTAATGTTAATATAACAGATATTGATTTTTTATCAAAAAAAAATTACTCTGAAATAAATATTGGAGGAATTAGAATTTCCAAAAAGGAAATTAGAAAAAGTTTCAAAAAAAGTCTTCAAAATTCAAATTTATCTCAGAAAAATTTAATTCATTCAATACCTTTAAATTTTATAGTTGATGGAACAAAATCTTATTCCGATCCTTTTGGAATTTTCTGTAATAATTTAGGAGTCAATACTTTTAACATATGGATTAATACTGTAATTCTAAAAAATTTAGAAAATTGTTTTAGAAATGCGAATATATTAATTGAGAATTCAATAGATACAAGTTTTGCTTCAGCCGAGGCATGTCTGACCGAACAAGAGAAAATTATTGGATCAACTTGTATAGATTTGGGAGCAGGTTCTGCAAAAATCGCCACATATTTCAAAGGAGTTTTGGAATATATAAATTATGTGCCACTTGGTGGAAACGATGTTACTAATGATATTCAAAAAGGATTAGAAATTCCAAAAGACCTAGCAGAATATATTAAAATTATTCATGGAAATTTAGAGTATAGTAATTCAAAGAATTTTAAAATAAATCTTCCTCATGGTAAAGAAAAAATTATAACTCAAAATCTTCTTCTTGGAATTATAAAACCCAGATATGAAGAAATTTTAGAAATTATTCGAGATAGACTTCAAGATAACTTAGTTGCAAAAGTTGGGGTTAATAAAATTGTTCTCACTGGAGGTGCTAGTCAAATTCCTGGTTTAATAAACTTTTCATCAAAAATATTTAATCGTAAAACACGACTATCAAAACCACAGACAAAATTTAGTTTTTTAAATAAGCCTGAATTTAGTACGTGTGTTGGTTTAATAAAAATGAAATCGAACCTAGATTTAAAAAAAATTATTAAATCAGTGTCAAATAATAAGGTATTCAATTTAGTGGAAAGTTTTGATAATTGGGTAAAAGAGAGTTTCATGTAAATGAAATATTGTGAAACTATTTGTGATTAGTATTTCAATAAATTTAGGTTAGCATGATCATATGAGTTTTTTAGATTCAAAATCAAAATCTGAAGTTATAAATCAAGTTAATATTTCTTCTCCATTACCAAAAATAAGTTATGCTTCAAAGCAAAAAACTCTTTCTAAGACTATATCTTTTTCTGGTGTGGGTTTGCATACTGGTTGTAAGTCGACAATAGTTCTTCATCCAGCACCAGAAAATACTGGGTATCTGTTTAAAATTAAAAACGGACCATGCTCTTTTTCTGATATATTGGGAACTTATAGCAATGTTTCGTCAACAATATTATGCACAACTTTATCAAACCAATCAGGATTTAAAATTTCTACCACTGAACATTTACTCTCTTCTTTATATGGACTTGAAATTGATAATGTTATTATTGAAATCATTGCTGGCAACGAAATTCCAATTCTAGATGGCTCCGCCTCCGAATTTGTTGACGGGATTAATTCATGTGGTTCAGAAACTCAAAATTTCACAAAAAAAATCATTAAAATTACTAAAGAGGTTGAAGTAATTGAGAATGACAAAGTAATTAGAGTGTCACCTCATGATGAAACACTTATTACATGCGAAATTGACTTTGATTCAAAAATCATCGGTCATCAATCGATGAGCCTGATTTTAAATCGTGACATTTATTCCTCTCAAATTTCAAATGCCAGAACATTTGGATTTCTTGAACAGGTCAAAATTCTTAGAAAAAAAGGTCTTGCTTTGGGAGGAAACTTTGAAAATGCTATTGTTATTTCAAAAGATAAAGTTGTCAGTAAAAATGGGCTGCGATACAATGATGAATTTGTTAGACATAAAACGTTGGACTTAATTGGTGACTTTTCTTTAGCTGGCTTTAAAATACAAGCCTCTATTTTTAGTTACAAAGCAGGGCACGATCTAAACAATAAACTTTTAAGAAAGATATTTTCTTCCAGAGAAAACTGGGAATTCTTTGAAAACTAATTTTTTTTTTTTTGATTTTTTTTTAAATGATAAAAGATATTATTAGTTTCTATGTCATTTAAACCTTTATTATTATTAATCTTTTTTATTTCATCTTGTTCGTCTGATAACAATAATGCAAATATTGATTATTCCTTAAGAAGTGACAGTGTTCTTTATAATGAAGCTTTAAGTGCACTTAAAAAAAAAAATTACCTTGTAGCACACGAACTTTTCACTGAACTTGATTTACAACATCCATATTCAAAATGGGCTACAAAGGGACAGTTAATGTCTGGGTTCGCTCTTTACAAAAATAATAAATATGATGAAGCGATTTTTACATTAAGTAAATTTATAAATCTTAATCCAAATAATCCTGACTTGGATTATGCTTATTATTTAAAAGGTTATTGTTATTTAGAAAGAATTAATCAGGTTACAAGAGATCAAAAATACGCTAAAAATGCTTTTGATTCTTTTATAGAATTAAATAACAAATTTCCTAGGTCAAAGTATTCTCAGAAATCAAAAAAACATATAATTTTACTTAATAATCAGCTTTCTGGAAAAGAGATGTATATTGGAAAATTCTATCAGAATAAAGGAAATTTCTTATCAGGAATATTGAGATATAAGTATATCATTAAAAATTATAAAAAATCTGCTCAGATTCCTGAAGCACTTTATAGATTAGTTGAGTGCTATTTGTCTTTAGGTCTAAAAAATCAAGCCATTAGATTTACGAAAATTTTAGGTTATAATTTTTCTAAAACGCAATGGCATTCTGATGCACAAATTTTAATGAAAAAACATTCCATAAATCTTTCAAAGGATTATGAAAAGGATAAGTCTTTAAATTTAGATATAATTGATCCAAACGAATTTAATTCCTTTTAGGAGTAATGTGTTAAAATATTTGTCCATAAAAAATGTAGTTCTTATTGATAAATTAGAAATTTATTTTGACAAGGGATTATGTGTGCTTACTGGAGAAACAGGTGCTGGTAAGTCAATTATCTTAAATTCATTAGGATTAGCAATTGGTTATAGAGCTAATTATTCTTTTAGACAGGATAACGAAAATACAACTGAAATCGTAGCAGTATTTTCTATAGAAGATAATCCTCAAATTAGCCTATTATTAGAGTCATTTGGAATAGAAAAGAGTCCAGAAGATGAAATAATTCTTAAAAGACACCTGCTACGAGATAATAAAAGTAAAGCCTACGTCAATGAACAAGTAGTTAATTTAAATACCTTAAAAATTATTGGATCTCATTTAATTGAGATTCAAAGCCAATTTTCTGAACAAGGACTTTTAGACTCCTCCACTCATATAGATGTACTTGATGAATATGGAAATTTAGAACCTTATATTAATAATGTACGAAAAAATTGGGAGTTGTTAACACAATTAAAAGAAAAACTAAATTTATTAATTTCAGAATATGAAAATGTCAAAAATAATAAGGAAAGTCTTGAATACGAGCTAGAAGAGCTAAAACAATTTAATCCAACCAGAGAAGAATATGAAATTTTAGTTTTGAAAAAGAAGAACCTTGTTAATTCAACAAAAATTAAAGAAAATCTTAAAATGGTTCTTAAAAATTTCTCTTCAGACGAAAGTAATGGTATAGAAGAAAAAATTTCAAAGAATATTAATCTATTAGAGCAAATAAGAGATTATTTAGATCCTGAATTAAAATCTGCCACTAAATCTCTTGACGAAATTTTAATAAATATACAAGAACTAAACTCAATTATTAGCAGTTACTTAGAAGAACTAGTAGATGATAGATTTGATTTGGAAAAAATAGAAGAGAGAATATATAACTATCGAAGATTATCAAAAAAACATAATTGTTCTGAAACAAGCTTAGTTGAAAAGTTAAAAAGTTTAAATTTATCTAACTTATCATATAATGATTTAGAATTTAAAATAAGAAGTGAGCATCAAAATTTGAAATGTATTGAAAAGGAATATAATGAATCTTGTTCAGAATTATCCGAGCAAAGAAAATTATATGCTAAAAATGTTGATAATAAAATTAACGCTGAATTACCATCATTAAGATTAGAAAGTTCAAAATTTAAAACAATGATTTCAGAAAATGAAAAGCCCAATAAAAACGGAAAAGATTTAGTCAAGTTTTTTATAAAAACTAACAACTATTCAAAATTTGATGAAATTAAATGTATATCGTCTGGAGGTGAATTATGTCGTTTTGCATTGGCTATAAAAGTAGTTACATCAAATAAGAGTAGTACATCTATTGTCTTTGACGAAGTAGATAGTGGTATTGGTGGAGCAGTTGCTTCAGCAGTGGGTGAAAGATTAAGAAAACTCGGAAATCAACAGCAAGTTTTGGTTGTCACGCATTCACCGCAAGTTGCATCACTTGGAAATGACCATTTTAAAATATCAAAAAAAAACGATGATACTAAAACTAGCACAACGATCAAAAAATTAGAAGGCAATGAACGAGTTCGTGAAATAGCAAGGATGCTGTCAGGAAAGGAAATAACAACTGAGGCGGTAGCTGCAGCGAAGAAATTAATAGAGAACATAATTTAAATTGGTTTAGTTTGATTCAAAAGCCAACTTTGTTCACTTTTTGATAAAAAATTTTTTAACATTTTATATACAAACTTGTGATATGAATTTAACCATGTTATGTGATTTGAAGTCATAATTTTTTTGTTAATTAATTTTTTTTGAAAAGGAACCATGGTTAAAGGTTCAAACATAAGAAATTTATTATGAATTGTTTTTTTAATTACCACCAAGTTTTCCAATCTTATCCCATATTTCTTTTCTTTATAATATCCTGGTTCTATTGAAACTATCATACCGGGCTTCAAAATTGTATTACTGATTCCTCTCGATATACTTTGAGGACCCTCATGAACACTTAAGAAAGAACCAACACCATGTCCAGTTCCATGGGCATAGTCTTTAAAAGTTTCCCACAAAGCAACTCGAGCTATAACATCAATTTGATAGCCTTTAGTATCGTCGGGAAATTTAAGTGAAGTTAAATTAATGTGTCCAATTAAAACTCTGGTGTAATTGTCTTGAAATTCTTTTAAATATTTTGTTTTTTTTCCTATTAACACGGTTCTTGTTACATCAGTAGTCCCATATATGTATTGCCCTCCAGAATCACATAAATATAATTGACCTTCTTTTAATAGTTTAGAATTACTCTCTTGTGGACAATAATGTATAATAGCTCCATTTTCACCAAATGCTGAAATTGTGGGAAAACTTGGTGAAATAAAGTTTTTATTTTTTTTTCTTAATTCTTCTAGTTTTTTAGAAGCTTTAATTTCGTTTATATTTTTTGAAAAATCTTGTTTTTCTAACCAGTAAAGAAATCTTACCAGAGCAACTGCATCATGAATATGACATTCTTTAATATTTTTGAGTTCAGTATAATTTTTTATAGATCTATGGGATAAACATAAATCTTCTCCCCATATAATTCTAGCTTTGCATGATTTTAATATATTGTAAAAAAAATAAGGTATATTTTTTGGTAACATAATTGTCTTATTTTTTGATTCATTTATTAATCTTTGTTTAAGGTTATCCTCAGGAAAAATTTCTAAATTATAGTTTTTCTCAAGTTTAATTTTTATATGCCTTTGAACTTTTTTTTCATTAATAAATAAAATAAGCTTTTTATTATTATTATTAATTAGTAAGTTGCTAAATACGATTGGCGTATTATCTAGATCACAACCCCTAAAATTTAATAACCAAGCAACAGATTCTGGAGATGTAACTAAAATGAGGTCTGTCTCAAGCGATGAAAGTTTAATTTTATTGAGTTTTTCATCAACAGATAATCCTGTAAATTTTCTTGATAAAAGGTAAACAGAATTTTCTTTAAATGGTATCTTCCTTTTCCATAGATCATCAATCAAAACTTTATTTCTTATTACAAGTTTATTTTTAATTGAATTGCAGAGTAAATCTAATTTATTTACAAAGAAATAATCATTAATCTTACTATCTATGAGAATCCTAACTTTTTTCTTATCCAAGTTTAATTTTATCCAATCAAAAATATTTTCCTTTGATGAATCAAAAATTTTAAAGTTTTTAGGAAGTTCTTTTTTGGCTTGAGATGTATATCTGCCATCCGTAAAAAAAAGTAATTCATTTCTTATTAAAAATAGAACACCCGATGAACCAGAAAAGTTTGTTAACCACTTTAATCTTTGATTGAATTCTGGCACATATTCATTTAAATACTCATCCGTAGATGGTAAAACGTATCCATCAAAATTTTCTTTTTTTAATAGCTTTTTTAGTTGTGTTATTCTTTTTTCTATTATAATTATATCCTTTTTTTAAGTACGATAACTGTCCAATTATTTAAAGACAACTTAAAAATCATAACAAAATTATAAGAATAATAAATACTGTATAAAAAATTAATCTGATGATTGAGAATTCCAGACAGTATTATATATCCACCTGAGCGTACTTTCTTTGTAATTTGTTTTGCCATTTTTATAAGCTGTTTCAATAAAATATTACATACTACCAATTCAAATGATTTTTTTCTTATTTCATTATGTCTAAAACCGTTACATTTTAAATTTTTACAGTTACTCAATTTATTTTTTTTCATATTTTCTTTGAAATTTTTAATGGACGCAGGGTCAATATCACAAGATAATATTCTAGATTTTGTTAATTTTGAGAAAACAAATGAAAGTATACCTGTACCTGTCCCAAGATCAAAAAAAGAATGAATTTTTTTGTTTTTTTTAATAAGTTTTTCAATTGCTATAATTGATAAAAGTGTGGACTCATGTTGCCCAGTGCCAAAACTATTACATGCTGGTATAGAAAGTGAATGTTTTTTTTTTTTCTTTAATTGTTTATTTAAACCTTGCGAAATTTCAAAAAGTTCAGTTCTAATTATTTTTTCATTTTTTTGATTGTAATTAGTCCAATTTGTTTCATTTTTATTTATATTGGAATCTATTTTATAAATTTGCTTTAACCTTTTTCTGTAACTTTCCAAAACTTCTTTTTTATTATTAAATATAGAAATTTGCCAATTCTTTTTCTCTTTAAACCAAGAAATATTTTCAAAATTTGAAATAAAATTTAAAACTTTTTCTAAATTCTTTTTGCTTACTTTAAATTTTAATTCTAATAAACTACTGTCCATATTTTTTGATAAAATCACTAAATATATTCACCACATTATTTTGATTTTCGAACCTGACTTGTAACTTTTCACCATTAATACCAAGAACTGAACCTTGCCCAAATTCATCATGAAACACCTTATCACCAATATTAAACTTTTTATTTTCATACCTTTGATCCTTGTAATTTATTTTTTTGTGCGCATTATTATCATTCACAGTAAGAATTTCACAAGTTTTTTTTGGAAGTTCTGTTAAAAATCTTGATGGAATTGTTCTATATAAACTTTGATTATATTGTTTTCGGAAGTTTGCATAAGATATAAATAAAATTTCTCTAGCTCTTGTTATGCCAACATATGCAAGCCTTCTTTCTTCCTCTAAACCCTGATTACCATTCTCTTCAACACTCCTTTGATTTGGAAATATATTTTCTTCCCATCCAGGTAAAAAAACTATTTTGAACTCCAATCCTTTAGCACTATGTAACGTCATCAATGAAACTCTTGAGGATTCCTCAGAACCACTAGAATTATCAATTACTAAACTAATCTCTTCCAAGAACTCTTTTATTGAGCTTCTACTTTCGATATCAATTACAAACTTTTTAATGTTTTCAAGTCTTCCCTCTGATTCAGGCGTTTTGTCGTTCTGCAACATCTCAGTATACCCCACATCATCTAATAATGAACCAGCTACGTCTCTGTGTTTTAATTTATTTAACTTATCTTTATGTAATTCAAAAATACTCAAAAAATGTTTTACTTTTACATTAATACTTTTGGTGAATTTGCCTTCCTCATGAAGTTTTTTCAATGAACTATATGAAGAAATACTATTAGCACCAGCATATTGATTAATTTTTGACAGCAAAGCAAGACCAATTCCTCTTTTTGGAACATTTATAATTCTTTCAAACGCAAGATTATCCTCTTGATTTACCAATAATCTTAGATAAGCAATTGAATCTCTGATTTCTTTTCTGTCATAAAATTTTAAACCTCCTATAACTTTATATTTTATATTTTCTTTTATAAATCTATCTTCAATTTCTTTAAATTGAAAAGTAGCCCTAGTGAGGACAGCAACATCACTGGCATTAAAATTTTTATCAATTAAATTTTCAATTTCTTTCGAAATTGTAAAAGCTTCAGTTTCGTCGTCTTCAACATTCAAAATTTTAATCTTTTTACCACTAGAACCTTGTGTCCATAACTTTTTACCTATTCTCTCTTTGTTTTCAGAAATAATTTCAGAGGCTGCTGATAGAATATGACCAGTTGATCTGTAATTTTGCTCTAACCTTATAATTTTTGAATTCGGAAAATCTTTTTCAAAATTTAAAATATTTTTTAATTGTGCTCCTCTCCACCCGTAAATAGATTGATCCTCATCACCTACGCAACAAATATTATTTTCTTTATTGGTGATTAATCTTAGTAACATATATTGAGCGGTATTTGTATCTTGATACTCATCAACAAGTACATATTTAAATTTCTTCCTGTAAAATTCTAATACCTCGGCATTTTCTCTTAAAATATTTACTGGTCTCAAAATCAAATCCCCAAAATCTACAGAATTGAAAGCATTTAAACGATTTTGGTACATCTCGTAAATTTGACTTAACTTACCATTTGAAAAGCTTTCAAATTCATGATTCGAGATTTCATTGTAAGAGTAACCGTGATTTTTAAGACTATCTATAAAATAAAGATAATTCTTTGGAATATATTTTTTTGAATCTAAATCTAATAAACTAAGAACCTGTTTTATTAATCGTAACTGATCATCAGTATCTAATATTGTAAAATCACTTTTTAANGAGCATANTTCNGCATGTTTTCTNAGAAGTCNNACACCTATNGAGTGAAAAGTTCCAATATACATACCTTCAACNGGTTTTTTAATAAGACTTTCAACCCTCATTTTCATNTCAAAAGCAGCTTTATTAGTAAATGTTACTGCAAATATTTCATTTACTCTTGCGTTTCTTGAAAAAATTAAATTTGCTAATCTAGTTGTTAATACTCTAGTTTTTCCTGTTCCTGCACCCGATAATACCAATAGTGGGCCTTCTTGATGTAAAACTGCTTGCTTTTGTTCACTATTAAGATCTTTTAGAAAATCTAATTCAGGTAAGTGAACTTTCTCTAGCTCATTCATTATTACTTTTCTTTGGAGAATAATTTAAATATGGTCCTAACCATTTTTCTGCATACTCTAATGAAACATCTTTCCTTTTAGAATATTCCATCATTTGATCCTTTCCTAATTTGCCAATACCAAAATACGAAGAATTCGGATTAGAAAAATAGAACCCTGAAACAGAACTCATTGGAATCATAGCGAAAGATTCAGTGAGCTCTACCTTAAGATTATTTTTTATTTTAAGTAATTCAAATAGAGTATTTTTTTCTGTGTGATCTGGACAAGCTGGATAACCGGGAGCTGGTCTTATGCCCACATAATTTTCTTTGATAAGGTCTTCGTCACTTAACCTTTCATTTTTGGAATAGCCCCAATATTTTGTTCTTACATCTTGATGTAACTTTTCAGCTAAACCCTCAGCAATCCTATCACCTAAAGACTTGGTTAAAATAGAATTATAATCATCATTTTTTTGTTCAAATTCTCTTGCAAAGTCATCAATTCCATTTCCAGCTGTAACAACAAAACCACCCAGATAATCAATTTTACCAGATGCTTTAGGTGCAATGAAATCTGCTAAACACATATTAGCTCTTTTTTTTGTTTTTCTTTCCATTTGTTGTCTTAAGAAAAAAAATTTTGCTATAGTTTTTTTTCTCGATTCATCTTCATATACCTCAATATCGTCATTAACAGAATTTACAGGCCAAAAACCAATAACTGCTTTAGGTTGTGTTACTTTTTTTACATCAAAAATTTTTAACATTTTTTGGGCATCATTCCATAGTTGTTTTGCTGACTCACCAACAATATTATCATTTAATATATCAGGAAATCTTCCATACAATTCCCAAGATTCAAAAAAAGGTTTCCAATCTATAAATGGAATTATTTCTGATAGATTTATATTATCAAACACAGTAGTCGAAAACTTTTTTGGTTTGAAAGATTTGTAGTTATTCCAATCTAAATTCAATTTGTTTAGTCTGGAAGATTGAATAGAAGATTTCTTTTTTTTATCACTATTCTTAAAATAATTATTTCTAATATCTTCATATTCCTTTTCTATTAAATCTTTAAAAGGCATGCTATTTTTTTTTGAAATAAGTTGTGTTGCAACACCTACTGCTTTAGAAGCATCAGGCACATAAACAACTCCATGATTATAAACAGGAGAGATCTTAATTGCTGTGTGAATTTTACTTGTAGTTGCTCCTCCAATCATGAGAGGTATCTTAATTTTATTTCTTTTAAGTTCACTAGCAACGAAGCACATCTCATCTAAGCTTGGTGTAATTAACCCTGATAAACCGATAATATTTACATTTTCCTTAATAGCAGTTTCAATAATTTTTTGCGATGTAACCATAACACCTAGATCAATTACATCAAAATTATTACACTGTAAAACAACACCAACTATATTTTTTCCAATATCGTGGACATCCCCTTTTACAGTTGCAAGTAAAATCTTGCCCTTAATATTTTTTTTCTTTTCATCTTTTTCATCCTCCATGAATGGTAATAAATAACCGACAGATTGTTTCATAACTCTTGCAGATTTAACTACTTGTGGTAAAAACATCTTGCCAGAACCAAATAAGTCTCCTACCACATTCATACCTCTCATAAGTGGTCCCTCTATTATATCTAAGGGAGTTTTGTATTTTTGTCTCAAACTTTCTGTATCTTCATCTACATAATCGTTAATTCCATTGATTAAGGCATATTCCATTCTTTTATCAATACCTTTTTTTCTCCAAATACTCGTAGTTTTTTTTTTTGTTTTTTTACCTGAAAATTCGTTTGAGACATCTAATAATCTTTCTGTGGCATTTTTATCTTTATTAAATAAAACTTCTTCGATCGCTATTTTCAGATTTTTGGGAATTTGTTCATAAATAGTAATCTGACCAGCGTTTACAATGGCCATGTCTAATCCCGCTTTTATTGCGTGAAATAGAAAACATGAATGCATGGCCTCTCTTACCAAATCATTCCCTCTAAAACTAAAGGATACATTTGAGAGTCCCCCTGAAACTTTTGCGTTAGGAAGATTTCTTTTAATTAAAATAGTTGCTTCAAAGAAATCTTTTGCATAATTATTGTGTTCTTCAAGTCCTGTTGCAACGGCAAAAATATTAGGATCAAAGATAATATCACATGAAGGAAAATTAACTTTTTTTGTTAATAAATTATAAGCTCTTTTACAAATCTCAAATTTTCTATTCACATTATCAGCTTGACCTTTTTCATCGAAAGCCATCACAATTACTGCTGCTCCATATGCTTTAACTAATTCCGCTTTCTCAAGAAAAGATCTTTCTCCCTCCTTTAAACTAATTGAATTTACAATTGGCTTTCCTTGCACACATTTTAATCCAGCCTCAATTACAGACCATTTGGAAGAATCAAGCATGAAAGGTACTTTTGCAATTCCAGGCTCAACAGCCAGTAAATTTAAAAATCTTACCATGGCTTTCTCGGAATCCAATAGGCCTTCATCCATATTAATATCAATAATCTGAGCACCGTTATCTACTTGTTGTTTAGCGATATTGACTGCCTCTTCAAAGTTGTCTTCCAAAATCAGCTTCTTAAATTTTGAAGACCCTGTAATATTAGTCCTCTCTCCAATATTAATAAAATTTGTTGTAATTTGTGAATTCATCAGTATCTGAAATTTTCTAAACCTGACAATTGGAATTTATTATCCTCAGGCTTTGGTTCACGTGGCTTGATATTTGAAGTTACTTCTTTCATAGCCTTTATATGTTCTGGTGTAGTTCCGCAACAACCACCAACTATATTTAAGTAACCATTTTCAGCCCATTTTTTTGTAAATTCTGCCATACTTTCAGCCGTTTCGTCATATTCTCCGAAAGCATTTGGCAAACCGGCGTTAGGATGAATACTGACATATGAACTACAAATTTTTGATAATAAAATCAAATGAGGCTCTAATTCTTTTGGGCCCAAAGCACAATTAAGACCAACAATTAATGGATTCATGTGTTTTATTGAACAATAAAAAGCTTCTAACGTTTGTCCTGAAAGAGTTCTCCCAGACAAATCTGTAATAGTTACTGATAGCATAAGTGGTATTTTAATTTTTAATTTCTTTTCCATTTCATAAACTGCCATTAATGCTGCTTTTGCGTTTAAAGTATCAAAAATTGTCTCAATTAGAACTAAATCTGCTCCACCATCCAATAAACCCCTCAAAGAAATAGTATAATCGTTTTTGAGAGTATCAAAATCAATATTTCTAAACGCTGGATTATTTACGTCCGGGGACATTGAACAAGTTCTATTGGTAGGTCCTAAAACTCCAGCAACAAACTTCTTATCCTTATCTTTATTTTCTTTTGTAAACTGATCGACACACCTCTTCGCAATGCTTGCTCCTGAAAAATTTAGATCATATGAATAATCTTGACATAAATAATCTTCTTGAGATGTCATAGTTGAATTGAAAGTATTTGTTTCTATAATATCACAACCTGATTTCAGATATTCGTGGTGAATATCAAAAATCAAAGAACTTTTTGAGATATTTAAAATATCATTGTTTCCTTTGAGAGGTTTTTTCCAATTCTTAAATTTTTCCCCTTTAAAATCTGATTCTGCAAGTGAATATTTTTGAATTATCGTACCCATTGGACCATCAAGAATCAAAATTCTTTTTTTCAAATTTTTTCTTAAGTCGTCAATCATCTATCTTTAACTCCTTCAAACTTCTTATACCTAATATATGGCATATTGCAAACGACAAATCTGCTCTATTTAGTGTATAAAAATGAAATTCTTTTACTCCCTCCTTTGCAAGTTTCTTACATTGTTCAGCCGATATAGTGGCTGCAACTAATTTTCTTGTTTCAGGATCAGAATCTAAACCAACAAACATTTCTTTCAACCATGCTGGTAT
>PBCD01000010.1 GCA_002717855.1 Rickettsiales bacterium | reverse complement strand
AAATAATGAAAAAAAATTAATTTTAGTTGATTTTTGGGCTGAGTGGTGTGCTCCCTGTAAAATGCTTGCTCCTATACTTGAGGAGATTTCTGCAGATTTCAAGGGGAAAATTCTTATTGGAAAAGTTAATCTCGATGAGAATCAAGATTTAGCAGCAGAATTTTCAATTAAAAGTATTCCAACTTTGTTATTGTTTGGAAATGGAAAACTAATGGATACAAAAGTTGGTCTTATGTCAAAAGCAGATTTAGTAAATTGGATAAATCAATGTACTTAAGTAATTTTTGTTCCATTCTTTTTAAGAATCTCTCCAGCTAAATACAAAGATCCACAAATTATAATTTTACCTTCTTTATATCTATTTTTTATATCCTCTAAGGCGAACTCAACTTTTGTTTTGCTTTTTATTTTTTGTTTATAATTAAAGTATATTTTTTTTAAACAACTTGATTTGACGTATTCGTGACCATGAACGGGAAGTACGTATAAATTTTCAAAATATTTTATTATCTCGTTTAAGAATTCCTTTGGTTCTTTATTACTTAGCATTCCAAAAATAAGAAAAAGATTTGATTCTTTCCAATCATCTAAATTAAATCTTAACATATCTGAGGCATGCTTGTTATGTCCACCATCTAACCATAATTCAAAATTCTTGCCTACGATTTTTTTAAGGTTTCCGTTTTTTAATTTTTGCATCCTAGCTGGCCAAAAAGTTTTTTTAATACCCCTAAAAGTTAGATCATCACTTAATTTGAGTGTTTTTTGAACTTTGGAAACTGTAAAAGCAGTACCAGAGTTATACAGCTGGTGATGACCAAAAAGTTTAGGTACAGGAATAGAAAAGTTCTCTTTTCCTACCTGAATATTGAAGTTTGTAGGATTTATTTGTGACACTTTCCAAAATTTATTGAACTCATAAAGTTTAACATTTTTTCTTTTTGACTCTGTATTAATTATCGCTGATGATTCGATATTTTGTTTAGATATAACTGCTGGAATGTTTTTTTTAAAGATACCAACTTTTTCTTTTGTGATTGATTTTATAGAATTTCCTAAAAAGTTCATGTGATCCATTGATATTGGAGTTAGCACACTACAAACAGTAGTTGTTATGACATTCGTAGCGTCGAACCTACCCCCTAATCCTGTTTCCAATAAAAGGACATCTGAAGAAATTTTACTGAATGCTAAATATGCTGCCGCCGTTGTAATTTCAAAAAATGTTATGGGTTCATTTTTATTATAAAACTCGCATTCCTCTAATAATTCAATTAAAAAATTGTTTGTAATAATCTTTGAATTTAATCTTATCCTCTCATTAAAATTTATTAAATGTGGAGAAGTATAAACATGTACCTTATAATTATTCTCTTCAAAAATTGATCTTAAAAATGCTAGGGTTGAACCTTTACCATTTGTACCAGCAACGTGAATGGTTGGT
Source organism: Rickettsiales bacterium (assembly GCA_002717855.1). The sequence continues at coordinate 21,814 of PBCD01000010.1, read as the reverse complement.
GGAAGTTTTCTTTCTGGATTTCCAAGTCTTTTCAATAAGATTTTAATCCTATTCAAAGATAAATCTATTTGTTTCGGATGTAAAGATTCTAGTCTTTTTAATATCTTTTCAGATTTGCTCACAGTTTATTCTAGGTTAGAAGATAGATGTCTTATAATTTTAGCAAGAGAGATTCTAAGATTTTTTCTATGAACGACAATATCTACCATCCCTTTCTCTTTCAAATAATCAGATTTTTGGAAATTTTGAGGAAGTTTTTCTTTGATCGTTTCCTCAATTACCCTACTGCCGGCAAAACCTATGATTGCTCCTTTTTCAGCAATAATTATATCTCCTAACATTGCAAATGAAGCTGAAACACCACCTGTTGTTGGATCAGTGAGGATAGATACATAAGGTACTTTTTTTTTTTCTAGACTGTTTATGGCTATTATTGTTCGAGGCATTTGCATAAGTGCAAGTATACCTTCTTGCATCCTTGCGCCCCCGGAAGCAGAAATTATTATTAAGGGGCAATTTTGCTCTAATGCACATTTTGCTGCTTTTACAATTGCCTCACCTGCAGCCATTCCCATTGAACCGCCCATAAAGCTAAAATCAAACACTGCAACTATGACTCTACTTTGATTAATAAATCCAGATGCAAGAAGGATTGTATCATGACGATCACATTTTTTTTGAGATTTTTTTATTCTTTCTGAATATTTTTTTTTATCCTTAAATTTTAATGGATCAATTTTAATTTCTGGAGTATCAATTAATGAATAACCAGGATTTAGAGTCAAATCAAGTCTCTGTTTGGCTGAAATCCTGAAGTGGTAATCACAGCTTTTACAAACAAAAAGATTTTTTTCTAATTCTCTTTTTAGTAGCATTTGACCACATATATTACAAGTTTCCCACATGTTATCTGGGACTTCTTTCTTTCCTACAATCGCTTGTAATTTTGGTCTTACAAAGTTAGTTATCCAGTTCATTTTTCACTAATTTTTAAAATAGCAACCATTACTTAGTGATTTTACAAATTTATTTATTTTATCAATCATTATTGATTCATTATATTTTTTTTTAGAGAATCCCTCAATAATTTTTACTATTGATGATCCAACAACAATTCCATCGGCAAATTTACAAATTGCTTCAACCTGTCTTCTTTCGTTTATTCCAAATCCGACAACTATAGGTAACATGGTTTTTTTTTTAATATCGTTTACTTTTTTTTTCAAATATTCTATTGATGGTTTCTTGGTTCCTGTTATTCCCATTATTGAAACATAATATAAGAAACCACTTGCCGAATTAATAATTGTTTTAAATCTTTGTTGATCTGTTGTTGGAGTTAACAGTCTTATGATGCTAATTTTTTTTTTTTTTAAGTAATCCAATATTATGCTATCTTCTTCAGGGGGTAGATCAACTAAAATCACACCATCAACTCCGCTCTCTTTGGCTTTTGAGAAAAACTTTTTAATTCCATATTGAAACAACGTATTAAAATAACCCATTAAAATTATGGGTGTGTGAGAATTAATTTTTCGAAAATCAATTATTAAATCAAATGTTTTATTCAAATTAAACCCTGCTTTAATTCCCCTTAAACTAGATCTTTGAATAATAGGTCCGTCAGCCATGGGATCAGAAAATGGCAAACCTATTTCAATAATATCTATACCACAAGAAGGCATGTTATGAATTATTTTTCTAGAAATTTTATAATTGGGATCAAAGGCAGAAACAAATCCTATTAAAGCTTTTTTTTTTTGGCCTTCTAAATCTTTAAATTTTTTTATAATTCTGTCCATTAAAAGCTTTTAAGATCAAAGTTTAATTTTTTTGATACAGAAAAAATATCTTTATCACCTCTACCACACATATTCATAATTATAAGATCATTTTTTTTAAATTTTTCATATGATCTAAATATGTAAGCTAATGCATGAGATGGTTCTAAAGCAGGAATAATACCCTCCAATTTGGAGCACAATTTAAAAGCCTCCAATGCTTGGGTATCTGTTGAACTTACATATTGTACCCTACCAACATCATTTAACCAGGAATGCTCTGGACCAATTCCCGGATAATCAAGTCCAGCAGATATTGAATGTGCATCTAATATTTGACCGTTCTTGTCTTGAAGAAGGTAAGTATAATTTCCGTGAAGTATGCCAGGTTTACCTTTCGAAATAGAAGCAGCATGTTTACCAGAGGAAATACCGTATCCACCCGCCTCAACACCTATAATTTTAATATTTTCTTCATTTAAGAATGGATAGAAAAGACCAAGTGCATTAGAACCTCCCCCAATACAAGCAATTAAATGACTTGGAAGTCTATTTTCAGCCTTTAAAATTTGTTTCTTTGCTTCTTTGCCAATTACAGATTGAAAATCCCTTACCATCAATGGGTAGGGGTGTGGCCCTGCTACTGTTCCGATAACATAAAAAGTATCTGTAACATTGGACACCCAATCCCTCAATGCCTCATTCATTGCATCTTTCAGAGTTGAAGTACCAGAATTAACAGGTACGATTTTCGCCCCTAATAACTTCATTTTAAAAACGTTTGGAGCCTGACGCTTAATATCTTCCTCACCCATATAAACTACACACTCCAGGTTAAAAAGAGCACAAATAGTTGCTGTTGCGAGACCGTGTTGACCAGCTCCTGTTTCAGCAACAATTCTCTTTTTTCCCATTCTTCTGGCAAGTAATATTTGACCAACGCAGTTATTAATTTTGTGAGCACCTGTATGATTTAATTCATCCCTTTTAAAATATATTTTTGGTCCGCCGATTTTTTTTGTGATTCTTTCAGCGAAATAAAGAGGACTTGGTCTACCAACATAATGTTTTAAATAATAATTCAATTCTTTTTTAAATTTCGAGTTTTTCCTGACCTTTTTATATTCCTCTTGGACTTGAAGAATTAATGGCATTAATGTTTCCGCTACAAATCGACCTCCGAATTTTCCAAAATGACCAGTCTCGTCAGGATACAAACTATAATTAATTTTCTTTTTCATATTTATATTCTATTAAATTTTGCATAATTAAGAAATTTTTTTATCTTTTTTGGACATTTCTGTCCTTTTTTTATTTCTAAAGCAGAAGATAAATCAACAATTGGTGCCTTTGTTATCTCAACAGCTTTCTTGACATTCTCAATATTTATTCCTCCTGCGAGCATCCAGTCATTCTCTGAATTAAAATTTTTTAATATTTTCCAATCAAAATTTTTGCCATTACCACCAGGCAAATCATTTTCACATGGAATTGTATCAAAAAGCAGCATATCACAAATCTTTGAATATTTTTTGTGATTCTCAACATCTTGTTTTGAAGAAACAGGTAAAGCTTTAATAATTGGTTTCCTTGTTTTGCTTTTAATACTCTTTATTTGATCAATATTTTCTTGTCCATGTAATTGAATGTAGTCTAAGTCGACATAATCAGTAATGTATTCAATTACTTTTTCTTCTGTATTAACAAACAATCCAACAATTGATTGATTTTTAGAACGTAGATGAGATAGTTTTTTTGCAGTCTCTGCATTAATGAATCTAGGAGATTTAGGAAAAAAAACAAATCCAATGTAATCAGCTTTCTTTGAAGCCAAAAAACTTTCTTTTGAATTTATTCCACAAATTTTTATTTTTAATGACATTTTAATTTTTGTTAACTTCTATATCTTTTATTATATCTTTAATAACTTTAACAGGATTTTTAGATTTTGTTATAGGTCTGCCTACAACAATTATATTTGCTCCATTTTTAATTGCTTCTCCTGGACCCATTATTCTTTTTTGGTCATCTTTTATTTTACTATTTAGTCTAATGCCAGGAGTAACTAGAAAGAAATTTTTTGGTAAATTTTTTTTTAGGACACTCAATTCGTTTGGTGAACACACGATTCCGTCAAATCTATTCATTATTGCAATCTTCATAAGTCTTTTTACGTATTTTGCACTAGATTCATTAATACCAAGTTTGTTTAGGTCAGTATCATTTAAACTAGTGAGTAAAGTTACACCAATTAATTTTGTGTTTTTAATTTTTTTTCTAATCAAGTTAGTGACTAAGTAATTACAATTCATATGAATTGTAATCATATCTGGTTTAATGATTAATGCAGATTCAATCGCTTTTTCTACAGTGTTTGGTATGTCATTAAGCTTAAGGTCCAAAAAAATAGGAAGACCATATTTTTTTAGCATTTGAGCGCCACGTAGTCCATTAGCGATAAAAAATTCAAGGCCTAATTTAATCCCTCCAATATAATCTTTTATTTTTATCAAAATTTTTTCGCAATCCTCTAATTTTTTGAAATCGAGTGCGCAATAAATATATTTTTTACTTTCCATTTTTTTTTAATTTAAAATTAGTAACTTTAGAAAACATATATCCAAAAACAAAAGCAATAAAAAAAATACCTGTTATTAATAAATATAATGGTATGCTGATTTCGTAAGAAAAAGGAAATAATTTTACTAGTACAACTTTTTTATTTGCAATTGAGAAGGGAACTAAAAAAGCAAGAATTATTAACAAAAAAAAAATTTGAAAAGTTTTAAAATACTATTTTTCATTAAGAATTTTTTTCATAATTTTACTTGATCTAAAATGAATTGATTTTTTTGATCCTACAAAAATTTTCTCACCACTTTTAGGGTTCCTGGCTTCTCTTTTCTCTCTTTGTTTAATCGAAAAGGAGCCAAAATTTCTAATTTCAATTCTATCACCATTAGCTAGTGAATCAGAAAAGCTTGAGATTATTTTTTCAAACATTTTTTCAATCTCCCTACTTGGTAAATGTTTAAATTTTTCAGATAAAAAGTCTATTAGCTCAGATTTATTCATAATACGGTGCCCATATGGCAAAAAGACCATTACTTATTGAAAGTTTTTTTTTAAATATACCCTTTAATGACAGAATATCTAGAACGTTTGAAAAATTTGTTTCGCCTTCAATTTTGATTACATCTATGTCTTTTTCCAATTTTGTTTCTGCTTTTAACCAATCTAGTGCATCTTTCTCACTTCCAATTTCATCTACTAGATTAATTTTCTTTGCTTCAATACCCGTAAAAATTCTTCCATCGGAAATAATTTTAAGGTTTTCTTCAGAAATTTTTCTATTATTTTTAACCATTGTTAGAAAGCTCTCATGGATACTTTTTATTATCTTTTGGATTATATCTTTGTCACTTGAACTTAGCTTTTCAATTGGATTTGGTTTTGCCTTAAGTTCACCACTCTTAAAAATAACTGGCTCAATTCCTAGAGATTCTAAAAGTTTTTCTATATTTACAGACTGCATTATAACACCTACTGAACCTGTAATTGTGCCTTCATAGCAAAATATTTTATTTCCTGCTAGAGCTACCATATAACCTCCAGAAGCTGCCACTTCTTTCATGGAAATAGCAACAGGGATCTTTTCACTTATTTTTTTTAAATTGTCATAAATCTCCTTACTACCTACAACCGTACCCCCAGGACTATTAACATCAACTAAAACAGCTCTTAAATTCTTATTATTTTTCAATAATTCTAATTGTTTTATTAATTCAGGGTTATTCATTATAATTGAATCTATCGATAATTTTGCTATGAAGGGATTATCTTTATTTATATATGAATTTAATAAAAACAAAATGAAGATAAATGTCGCAAAGAAAAGCAACCCTCTGATCAATTTCTTTCTTCTTTGCTTCAAAAAATCATCAAAATGAATTCTTTTCAAAACTATTTATCCTTTTGAGGATTTTTTTTTACATCATCTTTTTTACCTTCAAGTGCGGCACCAAGTATATCTCCTAAGCTAGCTCCTGATGATGAAGATCCATATTGCTTTAGAGCTTCTTTTTCCTCTGCTATTTCAACTTCTTTAACTGATAGCTCATGAATTTTTGTTTTTTTATTAAACGCAACTACCTTGGCATCTATTTTTTCGCCTACTGCAAATCTAGAAGTTTTTTGTTCTGATTTTATCTTTGCTAAGTTTGATTTTTTAATTATTCCTATATCTTTATCATTTATTAATACCTCTATTTCATTTTCTTCGATTTTTTTAATAACTGTGGTGAAGATTTTACCAATTAACTCAGATGTGTTATTTTTTGACTTAATAAGTTGTTTTATACCCAACGAGATTCTTTCTTTTTCGGTATCAATATCTAAAATTTTAGATTTGATAATATCTTCTTGTTTAAAATCTTTAATAGCATCTTCTCCTGATTTGTCCCAACTGATATCAGATAAATGAATCATACCATTTAATTCATTTGGAAGTTGAATGAATATTCCAAATTCTGTAATATTTTTTATTTTTCCATCAATAACGTCTCCCACCTTGTTTTCTTTAGAGAATAATTCCCATGGATTTTCTTTACATTGTTTCAACCCCAAACTAATGCGTCTCTTTTCAATGTCAACCTCAAGAATTTTCACGTCAACTTCGTCTTCAATGGAAATAATTGTATGTGGGTTTACGTTTTTGTTAGTCCAACTCATCTCTGAAACATGAATTAACCCTTCCACTCCTTTTTTTAACTCTACAAAAGCACCATAATCTGTAATATTTGATATTTTGGCTTTTATTTTTTCTCCAATTTTATAATCTTTTCCAATATCACTCCATGGATCTGTGGTTAACTGTTTTATTCCTAAGCTAATTCTTTTTGTTTCTTTATCGTATTTTATTACGAGAACATCAACTTCATCGCCCACCTTTAAAACTTCTGATGGATGATTTACTCTTTCCCATGAAAGATCAGTAACATGAAGCAACCCGTCCATGCCACCCAAGTCGACAAAAACTCCATAATCCGTAATATTCTTAACTACACCTTTGAGTCTTGAACCTTCATCTATACCGGAAAGAAGTTTTGATCTGTCTGCTTCTCTTGATTCCTCAAGTATAGCTCTTCTAGATACGACAATATTTCCTCTAAATTTGTCCATCTTAAGAATCAACATTGGTTGAGGCTTATTAATTAAAGGTGAAATATCATTAATAGGTCTTAAATCTACCTGACTCCCTGGTAAAAAGGCAACAGCACCATTTATATCAACTGTGAATCCTCCTTTAACTCTCCCAGTTATTACTCCATTAACTTGCTCTTTAGATTTAAGACATTTTTCAAGATTAACCCACGATTCTTCTTTCCTAGCTTTTTCACGACTGAGCATCGCTTCTCCCTCTTTATTTTCTAGCTTTTCTAATAACACATCAAACTTGTCACCAGGTTTGATATTTTGTTCCTCGCCTGGAGAAAAAAATTCTCTTATTGGTATTCTTCCTTCAGATTTTAATCCCACATCAATGACCACACTGTCATTTTTAACAAATAATACGGTGCCTTTTACGATTTGACCCTCTTTTTTATTAAAGCCAGTCAAACTTTGTTCAAGTAAATCACTAAAATTATTTTCTTCTGCAACTGTCATATTATAAACCTCAAACATACAATTACAAAATTTTCTTATTAAGTGCAATGTTTAATTGGCATATTTGGAAAAATACTTTGAAATTTAGAAAGTGCAATTTTTAGCACGGCATCAGGTTTCAAGTCAGAAGTATTAATATAAATTGAATCTCGGGTTCTCATTAAAGGAGATTCTTTTCTTGCCTTATCTCTTTTGTCTCTTTCTAATAACTGGTCATGAATTTTTTGGAACACAAAATTAGATTTCCTGTTTTTTTTAATTTCCTGAACTCTTCTATTAGTTCTTGTATTTATATCAGCATCGACAAAAAATTTAATTTCTGCATATGGCACTATTTTACTTGCAATATCTCTACCATCAATTACAGATCCAAATCCTGATGGAGGATTATTAGCGAACTCTCGTTGAAATTTTATTAAAAAATCTCTAACGATTTTTTTTTGAGCAATGATTGAAGATTGCTTGCTGATAGATTCTGTTTTTAGGTCGAGTTTATATAACTCTAGTAAATCGATTCTTGGATTTTTAGATATAATTGCCTCTATATTCTCATTTCGGTTTATACCTAGGTAGGCTAAATATCTATATAAACAACCAGTATCTAAATGGTCAAAGGCTGTTGCAGCAGCAATTTTTCTTGCCAAAGTTCCTTTGCCGGAACCTGAAGTTCCATCAATTGCAATTACAGGTTTTTTACTTTTGAACATATTTAATTTTTGCTCCAACTTTGTTCAATAATTCTGCAAAATTTGGAAATGATGTTTTGATCATACTTATGTCATCGACTTTAATTGATTCTTGTGATGCAAGCCCAAAAACTAGCATAGACATTGCAACCCTATGATCATCATGTGTTTTAATTTTGACACCTCCATTTTGATTTTTTGCACCAAAAATCTTTATAGAATCACTTTTTTGTTTTAATTTAACTCCAGATTTTTTTAATGCCTCGGCCATTGCAGACAGCCGATCACTTTCTTTGTATCTTAATTCTTTTAAATTGCTAAATTCAGTTGTGCCTTTTGCAAATGAAGCTGCAACAAATAATATGGGGTATTCATCTATAAGCCTCGTAGAAATATCTCCTGATACTTTTAAACCCTTTAAATCTGATGATCTAATTTCAAGATCTGCTACTTTCTCACCATTTTCAGTCCATTTTCTTAATATTTTAAATCTACCATTCATTTTTTTAAGGACTTCTAATAAACCAACTCTGAAATAGTTTATTCCGATGTTTTTCAAAATTATTTTACTATTTCTACAAATCATTGCAGCAACAATAAGGAAGGAGGCTGAACTAAAATCCCCACAAATTTTAATTTTTTTTTTTATTAAAATTTGTGGTCCCTTTACAATGATTTTCTTTTTCATTTTTTTTTTTTTAATGATTATATCGGCACCCAAATGTTTAAGAAGATTCTCAGTATGATCTCTCGAAGGTATAAGTTCATTGATGATTGAAGTTCCGTTTAAATTTAAAGCCGATAGAATTAAAGCGGATTTTACTTGCGCAGAACCAATCTTTTCATCTATTGTGCATGGTGACAAATAATCTGTCTTAAGTATTCTAATTGGAAGTTTTCCTTTATTACTTTTAAATTTGGCACCAAACTTTTCGAGGGGTTTAATAACTCTCAACATAGGTCTTTTTGACAAAGATTTGTCTCCTCTAAAGGTTATTTCAATATTTTTTGATGACAGCATCCCAATTAATAATCTCACTCCAGTTCCAGAGTTACCGAGGTTAAGAGATCGTTTGGGTTTTTTAAAAATTCCTCCAGTTCCTGAAATTTCACAGATATCAGAATTAAATTTAATTTTTACACCTAGAGTTTTCAAAGCATTAATTGTGCTTAGGACATCTTCTGATTTGAGCAATCCAAAAATTTTTGTTAATCCATGACAAAGCGAGGCAAAAATAACAGCTCTTTGTGATATAGATTTGTCGCCTGGTATATTAATAATTCCAAAGAGGGATTTACTTTTATAAGATTTAAGAGTATTAATTTTTCTCATAATAATTAAAATAGAACAATTAAAAATAATGTAAATAGACCAAGGTGATAAATTGAATTTAAATAATATCGATAAGGGCACAAAAAGAAAGTGCACAAGTTGTGGAACGCTTTTTTTTGATTTTAACAAAAGTCCGCTTATATGCCCACACTGTGGATCGGACGTGAAAATGCTCACAAATATATCAAAACGAGGTAGACCACCAAAAATATTAAAAGAGGAACAAAATGAGAACTCTAATGACGTAAGCGAAAACAATGATTTAGACATCGAAGGTATCGAAGTAGATGAAGGATCAGTAGTTTCTGAGGAGGTAATTGATGAGGATGATGAAAACGTAGAGAATATTATTGATATTGATAAAGATAGAGAAGACAATTAAAAAATTTCGAGTTCCTTTTTTCAATTATTTTTTGACATTATCAGTTTTAAAAAGGATGTTAGTCTAAATTTTCAAAAGGGATATTGAATTTTTTAAAACATTGGGGCTGTAGCTCATTTGGGAGAGCGTCTGGATGGCATTCAGAAGGTAGTCGGTTCAATCCCGTCCAGCTCCACCAATTTTTTTTTTTGGTTGAAATTTTGTGTAGAAATTATATTTTTAAATAAGACGCTTTTTTTTAAGGTCTTAATATATCGCTCTTAACTAATTGAGGATGAATTGACTAGGTTATCACTTTTTAATAGCCCTTTTTTACTTGGGTTTGATGAATTTGAAAGGACGGTTGATAGAATTAGCAAACTATCTTCCGATACTTATCCACCGTATAATATAGAACAGATTTCTACCCAAACATTAAGAATTTCAGTAGCTGTAGCTGGATTCACCAAAGAAGATTTAGATATTAGTTTAGAAGGTAATCAACTTTTAATTCATGGAAATAGGTCTGAAGCTGACAGTGATAGGATTTTTATTCACAGAGGCATAGCAACTAGACAATTTAAGAGGAATTTTATATTAGCCGATGGAATAAAAGTTGAAGGAGCTTCAATGGAAAATGGGTTACTTTTTATTGATCTTACTCAACCTGTACCACAAGAGGAGTCAAAAAAAATTGAAATTTCTGATTCTTCAAAAAAAAAAAATAAAAATCTTATAAACCTTAACTTAAAGAAAAAAAAATACGATGAATGATTTAGAAAAAAAAAATAAAAATTTTGAAAAGAATTTCTTTGAATACGGTATTAATGGTTTTGCCTTTATAAAAAAAGAACTTCACTCTGAAGACAGTTATAAAACAGATATATTTTCTGTTTATGGAGCAGACGGCACTTTGTTAGCTGCTTTTGAAACAAAAGACACAGCTTTAGCTGCGATTCTACAATCTGGATTGGAGCCTATTAGTCTTCATTAACTTGAAAAAGAAGTTGATGAATTTCTTTACTCGTTTTTAATTCTCTTAGTTTTTTAATTTTTCCCTCAGTTTTGAGAAATTTTGATATTTCTGATAAAGCTAATAAATGTTCTGTAGTTGAATTTTCAGGAGCAATAATTACAAAGATTATATTTACGCCTTTTGCATCACTTGATGAAAAATCAATAAGATTTTTCGATCTTAAAAATAACGAAAATATTTTCTTAATACCTTTTATTTTGCTATGAGGTATTGCAATACCGTTCCCGATTCCAGTTGATCCTAATTTCTCTCTTTGATTCAAATTATCCAAGACTTCATTTTGATCGATATTAAATCTGATCGATATTTTTTTTGATATCAGTTTAAACAATGCTTTTTTACTCGAAGCATTTATGTCTAAAAAAATATTTTTTATAGGAATAATATCTGATATTTTCATTTTAATCTTTAATCGATTTTGAGTCAATCCAGCCAATATTTCCGTCTTTTCTTTTATGAAGAAGGTTTAATCTTTTATTTTTTTGGTTTCTAAAGAAAATTAGATTTTGATCGTTTAATTCCATCAACATCACAGCCTCACTCACTGACAAAGTTTTTATTAAGAATTCTGTTTCTGCTATTATTAATGGATTGTCAATGTCTTCATTACTTCTTGCACTTTCCGGATTTTTAATAATATATTGGTATGCATTATTTTTTAAAGATTTTTTAGAACGTATTCTATGATCATTTAATTTTTTATGGTATCTTCTAACTCTTTTTTTTATTTTTTCGTTAGCAATATTAAAAGCTCCATAAGCATCGTTACTACTGCTGTGACTTTGAACATATGTTGTTTTTTCAACGTGAATACTTACTTCACAGTTAAAATTGTTGTTAATCTTGGAGAAAAGTACGTTCGCGGATACATATGATTTAAAATATTTGGTAAGTGAAGAGTGAAGATTTTCGGTAACATACTGGGTAAGTGCCTTACCTAGCTTTGTTTGTTTTCCTGAAATTGAAATATCATTCATAAAATTAAAATGAATCTCCAAGATAAACTCTTCGAACCTCATTATTGTTGGTAATAGTATCAGGTGTTCCTTCTGAAATAACTTTGCCGTCATAAATAATATATGCTCTATCTACCATCTCCAATGTGCTCCTGACATTATGGTCAGTTATTAATAACCCAATATTTCGTTGTTTTAGATTTGCAATTAGCTCCTTTATTTCATTTACAGCTATGGGATCAATTCCAGCTAATGGCTCATCAAGTAAAATAAAATTGGGTTTAGAGGCTAAACATCTAGCTATCTCAAGCCTTCTCCTTTCTCCACCTGAGAGAGATTGTGATGAAGCAAATCGAAGATGTTCTATACCAAATTCGCTAAGTAGTTTTTCTAAATCTTGATTTTGTTCAATTTCATTACCTCCTGAAATTTGCAGAATAGACATGATGTTTTCTTCAACATTAAGCCCCCTGAAGATTGAGGATTCTTGAGGTAAATACCCGAGGCCAAGTTTGGCTCTTCTGTACATTGGGAGCTTAGTAATCTTTTTGTTATGTAAGAAAATATCACCAAAATCAGGCTTTATTAATCCCATCAGAATATAAAATAACGTTGTTTTTCCAGCTCCATTAGGACCAAGAACAGCAACAGATTCTCCTTTTTTTAGTTCAAGAGATATATCATTCAAAACACGTTTTTTTTCAAAATATTTTGATACGTTACTGGCTTTTAACCCTTGATTTGATATGGCAAGAAATGGTTTTTGAATATCATTCATTTTTATCTGTATTGATAAGTGCCTTAACCCTGTTTTCTTGTTCTTTAATTTTATTACCAGGATAAGGTAAAAGTTTACTTATACCACTTTTTAAGTTCATTTCAGCATACTCACCTGTTAGAAAGCTTTCATCTTTTTTTAGTTTTACGTTACCAAATAATTTACAAATCTCCGAAGTTTTATTATATAACGCTTTGTCACTATATGCTATCTCATTGTTAGTTTTTATCACAACTTTATTGTAAGCAATTATTTTTTTAACTTCATAATTTCCGTCTTTTATAGTTTCCAGATGAGCCACAAGTTTGTCAGCATTTATTACATATTTAGACTCTTTTATTGCTTCTGCCTCACCAGTAGCAATTGCGATGTTTTTACTCTTCCAAAATTCTAGTTTACGATTTGATGAAACACTATCATTTTCAGAAATCAAGCTTATTTTTTTTCCTAATACGATAAAATGTTCTTTTCTTATATTGTAGGATGCTTTTTTACCACCCTTAATAATAGTTTCGTTATCGTTGATTAGAACATTACCAAAAGCATTTAAAGTTTTTATATCGCTTTTTTTATTAGAACTTTCTTCATAATAAGCTTCAAGGATGTCTGCTTTAACTGTTAACCGTCCTTTTGTTGCCTCTGCATTTTTTTTTGCAATATAAACTTTTTTATTTTTATCCCATTCAATACCTCCCTCAGCGTAGATTTCAATAGGTTTTTTATCAACAGCACTTTCATTTTTTGAAAGCAATGGCCTTTCCAAAAGAATAACTATAGAAACAAAAATACAGAAATTTGGTAATATTATCTTCATAATTTATTTAATCATAAGGTTTGTATTGCCAGTGAAGATTATTTTATTTCCTTCCTCAGTGATTGAAAAGCCTTTAGATTTAATATTTCCATTATTATTTTTACCTACGATTTCACTATCTCCATATATGTTATTGGTATTTAGATCTATATTAGCCGCTTGAGTCTTAAAAGATAAACCATCTAAATTATTTAAAAGAACATTTTCATATAAAAAGATTTGTTGATTTTTCTGATCAAAGTTTCCGAGTTCGCTTTTTAAAAAAATTTTTTTGCCGTCATTATTAACGATTTCCCCTGATGGCATTTCTAATCTATAAAAGTTTTCATTATTTGAATCTTGCTTTGCCTTTTCAGCTCTGATTGTAAATGGTTTCTTATTTTTATCGAGACCTATAAACTTTGGATTAATTACTATTTGGTTTTCATTCGTTGTAACTATTTCAAAACTTAATTCTTCACGACTAAATTTTTGCCCAGTTTTATTGACAAACATTGATATTAAAAGAACAAGTGAAACAAAAAAAAGTATTTTTTTGAGAGAATTAATGTAAAAACTATAGTCTAAACTCATTTTAAAATTTTAAAATATTGTGAACATGTAAAACACCAATTGGTTTCATTTTATCAGTTATAAAAAAGTTTGTTATTGACTCTTTATTCATTAAATTTAATGCATCAACAATTAATTCATTTCCGTTCAGTGTCTTTGGATTTTTGGTCATTATATTTTTAATTCTTTTTTCTAAAAATTTTTTATCCATATGTCTTCGCAAGTCACCATCTGTAATTATACCAACCAAATCTCCATTTCTTTCTGATATTATTCCAACACAACCAAGTCCTTTTGTACTTATCTCAATTAAAGCTTCTCCCATTTCTTGATTTTCTTTAACAACTGGTATCTCATTTCCAACTTTCATTATATCTTTTACTCTCAAAAGCAATCTTCCTAATTTTCCACCAGGATGCAAAGCAGAAAATTTTTTTTTAGTAAAATCATTTTTTCCTAAAAGTGTTATAGCCAATGCGTCTCCTAAAACTAGAGAAGCAGTAGTTGAACTTGTTGGGGCTAATTCCAGTGGACACGCTTCAATATTTTTGGGAATTTCTAAACACACATTACTTTTTTTTGCTAAAGTACTTTTTTTTTCACTTGTGATAGAGATAATTGGAACTTTTAGTTTTTGGCTATGTAAAATTATATTGAACAATTCCACAGTTTCACCAGAATTTGAAATCAAGATTACACATTCGTCCCTAGTTATCATTCCTAAATCACCATGATTAGCTTCGGCAGGATGAATGAAAAAGGAGGAAGATCCAATTGAAGAAAGTGTTGAAGATATCTTTTTTGCAATGTGTCCACTTTTTCCAATTCCAGAAACTACTATTTTACCCTTAGTCCTTTTTAAAATATTAATTGCTTCTTTAAATTCATTAGAAAGTGCATCTCTTAATTTGACTAGAGCTTCAATTTCAGTATCTATTACAATTTTTCCAGTTTGAATTTCAATCATTTTAAGAATGTGAAAATATATCGCTTTGATCCCAACCTAGTAAATCTAGATCTACTCTAGTGCTTATAAAATCAAATATTTTGTATGCTAAATCCAATCTATTTTCTCTTTCTAGCATTCCAATCAATTTTTTTTTTATATCAATAAGATAGAAAACATCTGAACCTGCATATTTAATTTGATTGTTTGAAAGAATACTTTGAGACCAGTCAGAAGATTGTTGTGTTTTGCTTAATTCAATTTCTAAAAGCTCTTTGCAGAGTTCTTTTAAACCATGTTTATCTGTATACGTTCTAACTAGTCTGGAGGCTATTTTTGTACAGAAAACATTTTTGCATTCGATTTTTAAGAATTTTTTTATCATGGCTAAATCGAATCTAGCATAGTGAAAGATTTTTTCTATTTTATTATCTTTCAATAATTTAATTAAATTTTTAGGAGAAATATCTTTGTTGAAGAAATCAGAATCAAATTTAATTATGTGACAACTATTTTTTTCGTAAGATAGTTGTAATAAGCAAAGTCTATCTCTTACTAATGAAAGACCTGTGGTTTCGGAATCAATAGCTATAGAAATTCCAGGTCTAAAATCTTGTGGCAAATCATTTTCATAGATATAAAAATTTTTATTGTTTAATTTTAGTGATTTCATTTTTAATTAAAAAGTTTATATTTAATTAGAAACTACAACTTTATTATTGAATTAACCAGACATTTTTATGAGTATTAGTCTTAACGGAAAAAAAATTTTGGTTTTTGGCGGTTCAGGTTTTATTGGTAAATATTTAATTTCCAAGTTATCACAATTTTCCTGTGCTATAAAAGTAGTTTCCAGAAATATCAAAAATGCAAAAAACGTTAAATTTCTAGGTAATTTAGGCCAAATAGAAATGGTTAAACTTAACAATTTTTCAGAAAAAAGCATTGCCGATATGATTAATGGTTCAGATATTGTTATAAATCTGATTGGAATATTGTATGAAAATAAATTTCAAAGATTTGACATTATTCATAGTGAATTGCCTGGCATTATTGGAAGAGCTTCAAAGCTACATGCTGTAAGCAACTTAATACATATATCCGCACTTGGTGTTGAAAAAGACATGCAATCACAATATGCAAAATCAAAATTTTTAGGAGAGAAGAATTTAAAATCTGAATTCCCAGATGCTGTTATTTTAAGACCGAGCGTTGTTTTCGGAAAAGAAGATAATTTTATTAATTTATTTGCAAAAATATCAAACTTCTCTCCATTCCTTCCAATTATTGGCGATCCAAAATTTTTTTTAAAGAATAATTTTCTTCCAATTCTAAATTTTTCTCAGGGTACTTTATTCCAACCTTTATATGTTGGAGATTTAGCAGAATTTATTATAAAAACAATAAATCATAAATCTAGAATATACAATCTTGCTGGTCCGAATATTTTAAATTTTAAAGAAATAATCAAGATAATATTAAAATATAAAAGAATTAAAAGGTTTTGTATACCAGTTCCATTTATTGTAGCGAATATTTTAGCATCTTTAATAGAAAAGTTACCACATCCTTTGCTAACTAGAGATCAAATTAAATTACTAAAAACTGATAATATTTCAAAAACAGGTTATTCGAACTTATCAAATTATGTTAAAAATCCTAAATCACTGGAAGTAATTGTCCCAACTTACATCACTTAAATCTATACTTGCATATAGAATAATAAATATACCAAATATAATTCTATACCACATAAACAAAGCTAAAGACGACCTTTGTACCCAGCTAACTAAGAAATGAATAAAAAATATTGAAAATAAAAAACTTAAAAAAATTATTAACATATTGTAAAAACTAAAATAATCAATGGAATGATATTCAGATTTTAAATTGAAAATTAAATAAATAGTTGCACCGCTAACTGCTGGTATACTTAAAAAATTTGAAAATCTTACAGAATCAGATCTTGTAAATCCAAAAAATCTCATTATTGTCAAGACAGCTCCAGATCTGCTGAATCCCGGAATTATTGCTAAAGATTGAAAGAAACCTATCGTTAGTGAGGATTTTAAATCAATTCTGTCGAGATGTTTAATCCTTAAGCAGTTTTTATCAATAAAATATAACAAAATACCAAATATGATTGAAACCCATCCTATGACTGTTAAAGATTCTAAAAAATTCGTTGATATTTGATCAGCAGCAAAATAACCAATAAAAAAAACAGGTAGACTGGCGTAGATAATATTTTTGAGAAGAATTGTGTAGGGATCTAAGTAGCTTTGAAAAAAATTTTTTGATGAGAGAATTAGTCTTACGCAATCTTTAAAATAGTAAGTAATAATAGCAAGCAATGAGCCAAAATGTGCCATAATATTTAGGCTTCTTATGGACAATTCGTTTATTTCTAGTTCATAAAAATTATTAAAAACTATCAAATGTGCTTGTGAGCTTATAGGCAAAAACTCAGTAAATCCCTGAATAAAACAATATATAGCAATAAACAGATACATTATTAAAATTTAACATAATTAAAATTTTTTTTATATAGTATTAAATAATATTAAAATGCTATATAATTTATTTTATGAATATTAACAAATTTGATCTTAATCTTTTAGTAGTTTTTAGAACTTTGTATGAAGAAAGAAATGTAACTAAAGCTAGTTTAAAAGTTGGAATCACGCAACCAGCTATGAGTAACGCTTTAAACAGGCTTAGGTATTTAATGAAAGATGAGTTGTTTATAAGAGGACCAAAAGGTATGAGACCTACTCCAAGAGCTGTAGAACTCTCATTACCAATACAAGTTGCTTTATCTAATTTAGAATCAACATTAACAGACATCAAATTTGAGCCTTTAGTATCGAGAAAATTATTTCGATTAGCCATGTCAGATGATATTGGGCCATTGCTTCTTCCTAATTTAGTAAGTTTTTTAGAGAAAAATTCTCCAAATTCGAGACTTTCAGTCATTTCTGACCAAGGTGATGATGCTTTAAAACTTCTTGATTTTAATGAGATTGATTTTTCTATTGGGAGATTTGAATCTATTCCTTCAAGATTTGGATCTAAAGTTTTATTTGAAGAAAGATTTTTATGCATGATGAGAAGAGAGCATCAATTCTCAAAAGAAAAAAAACTATCAATTGATCAATATTTAGCATCTAAACATCTTAGAGTNGCACCAACAGGNGCCCCAATATCACCAATAGANAGAGCATTAANCCAGCTNGAGTTGGAAAGGAATATTTCTGTCAGAATTGANTTAATTACTTTATCTCCAAATGTTCTTAAAANCACTGATTTAATACTTACACTACCTTCAAAAACTGCCAAGAGACTAGCTAACATATATAATTTTTCTCTGGTTGAACTTCCTTTAGAATTAGAAAAAAGATATACTAAGATTGTTTGGCACAAAGAATTAACTAATCATCCAGCTTATGACTGGATTAGAGAGACAATAATGGCAGAGCATAAATGAAAATGCTTTTTCTAGGTGCGGGATATTGCACAGAATTTCTAACACCTTTAATTCAAAATAAATTTGAAATTATAGGTATACATAATCAAATACCTTTTAAGATTAAGTATTTTAATTTTGAATGTGTAAAAAGATACACCTTCCAACACTTTTTGAATGACAAAAATTCAATATTAAAAAACGTAACTCATATCTTAAATTCTGTACCTCCAAATGATCACGGTGATATTCCTTTTTATTATATGAAAAAAGAATTAATAAATTCAAATTCGTTAAAATGGCTGGGATATTTATCAACAACGGGCGTTTATGGAGATCATGGGGGTAATTGGGTGGATGAAAAATCAAAGCTAAAAACTAAAAATAAAAGATCTCTAAATAGGATAACTGCTGAAAAACAGTATTTAAAACTTTTTTTAGAACATAATATTCCCATTCATATTTTTAGATTACCAGGTATTTATGGTCCCAAAAGATCAATTTTTGAAAGAATTAATACTGAAAATATAAATTTTATAAAAAAAAAAGATCAATTTTTTTCAAGGATTCACGTTGAGGATATTGCAAATGCACTTCACTTTAGTATAAAAAAACCTACCCCTGGAGAGATTTTTAATTTAACAGACGACTACCCTTGTCCAAGTGACGAGGTGACATCATATGCTTTTGAACTTTTAAAAAAAAAACAACCTGAGTACTTAGAACTTAGTGACTCAAAAGTTTCAGAAATGACTAGAAGCTTTTACATGGAAAACAAGAGGGTATCAAATAAAAAGTTTAAAGATAAATTAAATTGGTCACCATTGAAAAAAAATTATAAAGTTGGATTAAATGAGATCTTTAAGCTTTTAAAAAATTAAGGAAAAAGTAATATAAATTAAATGAAAACTATAATTCAAATTTTACCCTCACTAGAGCATACTGGAGGAGGAGTGGAGAGAGGAACACTTGATATAGCAAAATTTTTAATAGAAAAAGGTTACAGGTCAATCATAGTATCATCCGGGGGTGATATGTCGGAAAAATATAAACATAAGGGTGTTGAACATTTTAATATTTGTCTAGACAAAAAAGGGATCATTAATTTTTTTAATATTAAAAAGTCTTTTAAAAAACTATTGCTTAAAATTAAACCAGATTTAGTTCATATAAGGAGCAGATGGCCAGCTTTTTGTTTAAATAAAATCGTAAAAAACTTTAATATTCCCCTAATTACAACTTATCATGGAACTTACAGTGGAAACCAAAACTTTTTCAAAAGAAAATACAATAGCGTTATGACTGAAGGAGACACAATTATTGCAATATCAAACTTTATTTGTACTCATATAAAACAATATTTTCCCGAAAAAGTTAAACAAATTAAAGTAGTCAATAGAGGAATTGATACGAAATATTTTGACTTAAAGGCAATTACTAGACTGAGAAAAGAATTTTTTTTAAATGAAATATCTATAAATGAGCAAAAACATATTATTTTGCTCCCTGGAAGATTAACAGAATGGAAGGGTCAACTTGTAGCAATTAAAGCCGCTAAAATATTATCTTTAAATAATCCTGACTTTGAATTCTTGTTGTTGATTGTTGGGTCTGAACAAAATAGAAAAAGTTATTATAGAAGAATAAAAAAATTAATAACCAAACTAGATATTGCTGGACATGTATTATGTTTAGGAAATCGTAATGATATGCCCTCAATTTATTCAATTGCTGATGTGGTTATTTCTTCTTCAATTGAACCTGAGGCTTTTGGAAGAGTTTCTGCTGAGGCAAGTGCAATGGAAAAACCAATAATAGCCACTAATATTGGAGGATCTAAGGATATAATAATAAACAAAAAAACTGGATGGTTAGTTAAAGAAAATGATTCTGAAGTTTTGGCAAAGAAAATCATGGAAGTAATAAGGCTACCACAAAATGAAAAAGATAAAATTGGAACTCTAGCCAGAAAAAGAATACAAGAAAAATTTGAAATGGTAGATATGCTGGAAAGTGAAACAAAAATTTATGAAGATCTTGTCAAATCAAAAAGTCCTAATTATTAAGTTTGGAGGCTTAGGGGATTTCATCTTGTCTTTATCAGCAATGTATTCCATTAAAGTATTTCATAAAAAATCTAAGTTAGTCTTAATTACAGAAATTGGTTATAAAGATATTGCAAAGAGAAGTAATTGGTTTGATGAGATCATTGTAATTAAAAGATCTACATTTTATTTTTTAGATAAAATAAAAATAAAAAAAAAATTAAATACCAAAGAGTTTATTAATGTTTATGACTTACAAACTTCAAAAAGATCTACAAGTTATAGTAACTTATTTGATAAAAAAATTACTAAATGGTCAGGAATTGTGCATGATTCAGATTATTGCCATTTTAACCCTAAAAGGGACTTAATGCACACTATTGATAGACAAAAAGAACAATTAAAAATGGCAAATATTAAAAACTTTTTTTTATTTGATGGAAAATGGATATTTGACGATAAGTTTAAACACAATTTTAAAAAAAAGTCTTTTGTAATTTTTGTTGTGGGAGGTTCAGCAAGAAGAAAGAATAAAAGAATTCCCGATGAAGTTTTTATTAAAATTGCAAAAAAACTATCAAAACTAAATATTGATTCTGTAATTATAGGTGGAAGCGACGAATTAGAATTGTGTAAAGAAATTAAGAAAAAGCATCCTAAAATAATAAATCTTTGTGGAAAACTTAATATCTATAAGTTGGCGTCTTTATCAAGAGACTCGTTATGTATTGTAGGTAATGATACAGGACCAATGCATTTATGTGCACTGGCAAAGCAAAAACTAGTGGTATTTTTTACAAAATTTTCTGATCCAAAATTATGTGCTCCTTTGGGAAGTCATGTTAGTGTTTTAAATTATAATAATAAATGTTCAGAACTTGTAAAAAAAACTTTATCAATTATTCTTGAGAAAAAAAATAACTACTTTTTAAATTAATGGAAGAGATAATACAGCTGAAATTAAAAATATTTTATATAGAAAAACCGTTAAAATGAATGTATCTAAAAAAATTTCAATTACTTTCCCAGATGGACATAAAAAAATTTTTCCGGATGGTTTGTCAGGCCATGATATTGCTAAAACAATATCTAAAAGTTTAAGCAAACAAGCTGTGGCTATAAAAATTGATGGAGTACAAAAAGACTTAACTGACCCGATAACAAAAGATTGTGAAGTATCTTTAATAACTGTCAATACGGACGAGGGTCTTGAAATAATGAGACACACGGTTGCTGCTCAGGTTCTTGCTAGAGCAATTAAAAATTTGTATCCAAAAGCTAAATTAGCAATTGGTCCAACAATAAAAAACGGTTTCTATTATGATGTAATGTTTGAAAAACCTATTTCATTTGAAGATTTAGAATTTATTGAAAAAGAGATGAAAAGAATTTC
>PBCD01000009.1 GCA_002717855.1 Rickettsiales bacterium | reverse complement strand
AGATGGTATGATTACTAAAAAAAAGGGAGTTCTTTTAGGAATTTTAACAGCTGATTGCGCCCCAATGATTATTATAGGCGAAAAATATGTTGGAATAATTCATATAGGATGGAAAGGTTTGTTAGACGGTATTATAGAAAATACTATCATAGAATTAAGGAAAAAGAGCGAAAGAGTTGATAATTTGATTTGTCTAGTTGGTCCTCATTTGCAAGGAAAATCATTCATAATACAAAAAGATTTTGAAAAAATGTTAATTAAAAAGAATAAAAAAAAATATGTTATAAAAATTAAAGAAAAAAAATTTTTTAATTTTTCTAAATTAATATTACATAGTTTAAAAAGTATGGGTATTAAAAAGTATGAAATTTCTAAAATTGATACATATTCTAATCCTGAGTTGTTTTTTAGTTACAGGTATAGTAAATATTACGATGGTTGTGATTGTGGAAGACAAATTAGTGTTGTTGGAATTATTTAAAAATTAATAAACTTGAAGTATATTTATGAAAATAGTATCTGGAAATAGTAATATAGAATTAGCTAAAAATATTTCAAAATATCTAAGAGTGCCATTGGTTGAAGCAACTATTAAAAAATTTCCTGATAAAGAAATATTTGTTGAGATTCAGGAAAATGTTAGAGGTGAAGACGTTTTTGTGATTCAGTCAACCTCTTTTCCAGCAAATGATCATGTCATGGAGCTTCTTATCACTATTGATGCTCTAAAAAGAGGTTCTGCAAAGAGAATTTCTGCAATCATGCCATACTATGGCTATGCAAGGCAAGATAGAAAATCTGGTCCTAGAACGCCGATATCTGCCAAGCTGGTTGCCAATCTTATAAGTGTTGCAGGTGCAAACAGAGCTTTAATGGTTGATCTTCATGCTGGTCAAATACAAGGATTTTTCGATATTCCAACAGATAATTTGTTTGCAGCTCCAGTTTTTGTTGAAGATATTAAAAAAAAATTTAATTCAAAATCAACAATTATAGTTTCTCCAGATGTGGGTGGTGTTGTTAGAGCAAGAGCAATTGCTAAAAGGGTTGATTGTGATCTTGCAATTATAGATAAAAGAAGAGAAAAAGCTGGTGTATCTGAAGTAATGAATGTTATTGGAGATGTAAAACATAAAAAATGCATTCTTATTGATGACATATGTGATACAGCAGGAACTCTTACTAATGCTTCACTAGCTTTAAAAAAAAAAGGTGCAGAATCTGTTTTTTCTTATATAACTCATGGAGTATTGTCAAAACCGGCAATAGAAAGAATAAATAATTCTCCAATTGATAAAATGATAATTACTGATAGTATTCAGCCCAATATAGAAGTAATTAATTCTCTAAAAATTGAGCAAATTACAATAGCTCCCCTTATTGGAGAAGCAATTAATAGGATAAGTGATAACAGGTCTGTATCAAGCTTGTTTACATAGATTTAAAGGAGAGAAAAGTGAGTGAAGCAACCGAATTACCTGCAGAAATAAGAAAAGACAAGATTAATTCAAGACTATTAAGAAATAGCGGTAGAACACCTGCAATTGTTTACGGTGAAAAAAAAGATCCCCTCCCAATTTCTCTTGACACAAAATCAATAAAAAAACAAATTGAATCGACTGGTTTCTTCTCAAAACAATTTGTATTGAATATTAATGGGGAAAAACACAAAGTTCTGCCCAAAGATCTACAACTTCATCCAGTAAAAGAAACAATTGTTCACTTAGATTTTTTAAGAGTTGGTGAAAATACTAGAGTTACGGTATCTGTACCTGTTATCTTTATTAATGAAAATTTATGTCCTGGCCTAAAGCAAGGAGGAGTTATTAACATAGTGAGACATGAGGTTGAGGTCAGATCGCCAGTTACTAAAATTCCTGAAAATCTAGAAATTAATTTAGATGGTATTGAAATAGGTGATAGTATTCACATAAGTGCTGTAAAACTAGATACCGACGTAAAACCAATCATATCAGATAGAGATTTCACAATCGCTACGCTAGCTCCTCCAACAGTAATAAAAGAAGTTGAAAAAACAGATGAAGAAACAGGCGAAGACGAAGCAGAAAAAACCGAAGAGAAAAAAGAGGAAAGTAAAGATGAAAAAAAAGAATAAATCCATCTAAATGATTTTGATAGTTGGTTTAGGAAATCCAGGAAAAAAATATTCTAAAACAAGGCATAATGTTGGTTTCATGTGCTTAGACACATTAAAAAAAAAATTTCAGTTTCCAAATTTTAAAGATAAGTTTATGGGAGAAATAACTGAAACTGAACTATTTAATATTAAAGTTATGTTATTAAAACCTAAAACTTTCATGAACTTATCTGGTCAATCAGTCCAGCAAGCAGTAACATTTTATAAAGTTCCTTTGGAAAATATTATCGTTATACACGACGACATTGATTTAGAAATTTCAAAAATTAAGGTAAAGCACAATAGTGGTCATGGAGGGCATAATGGCATAAAAAATATAATTGCAAAATTTGGAAAACAATTTACGAGAATTAAAATTGGAATAAATAGACCAACACAAAAATCAGATGTTAATAAATTTGTTCTTGAAGATTTTAATAAGAGTGATTTGGAAAAAATTGTTATGATTTTTGAAAAGTTAATTAAAAATTTTGAATTAATAATTAAAAAAGATTTTATAAAGCTTCTTAGCAATTTGAGTAAAAATAATGGGATTTAATTGTGGAATTCTAGGGTTGCCCAATGTCGGAAAGTCAACCCTCTTTAATGCACTAACTTCAACTCAATCGGCAGAGTCAGCAAACTACCCTTTTTGTACTATTGAACCAAATATTGGTGTTGTCAGTGTTCCAGATAAAAGATTAGAGATAATATCAGAAATCTCAAATTCTAAAAAAATCATTTACAATCAGCTAGAATTTGTAGATATTGCCGGACTTGTAAAGGGAGCAAATAAGGGCGAAGGTCTCGGTAATAAGTTTTTAGATAATCTTTCAAAAGTTGATGCATACATTCATATGGTAAGATGTTTTGATGATAAAAAAATAACCCACGTTTCAAGTGATTTAAATCCCTCTGAAGATATTAAGACCATAGAAACAGAACTTTTACTCTCTGATCTTTCCAAAGCTGAAAATATTGTCCAAAATTATTTAAATAAAAACAAAGGGAGTAAAATTGATCCAATAATAAAAGATACTCTTAATACAATAAAAAAAAAATTAGAAGAAGGTATTCAAATAAACGAAATTAACTTAGATATTGAGCAGAAAAGAATTATAAAAGATTATAATTTTTTGACTAACAAACCTTATCTGTTTGTTTGTAATGTAGATGAAGATTCAATTATTAATGGAAATGAATTCTCTTGGAGTGTTAAAAATTACGCGAGTTCTAAAGAAAAAAAAATTATAAATGTTTCTGCTTCGATTGAATCTGAAATTGCATTGATAGAAGATGAGAAAGAAAGAAATGATTTTTTAAAAAGCCTAAAATTAAATGAAACAAGTCTTTCTAAATTAATAAGAACAGGTTATCAAATTTTAGATTTAATAACTTTTTTTACTTCAGGCGAAAATGAGTCTAAAGCGTGGACTTGCAAAAATGGTACTTTAGCACCGCAAGCTGGAGCGAAAATACATACTGACTTCGAAAAAGGTTTTATTAAAGTTGAAACCATTGGTTATGAAGAGTTCATAAAATTTAAAGGTGAAACTGGATGTAAATTAAACGGTAAAATTAGACAAGAAGGTAAGGATTATATTGTTAAAGATGGTGATATACTTAATTTTAAATTTAACGTATAGATTTGTACTTATTGAATAGACCAAGCACTTTATTCATTTCTCTTTTACTAATTAGTTTCACACTGTTAGATAAATTACACATAAAAAACTGTTTAGATAACTTTTCAAGCGATTCGGTTAAAGATACCGCTTCCTCAATAGTTTCACCAATTGTTAACTGACCATGATTCTCCATAAGACAGCCTTTTCTACTTTCTAATGCTTTCAAAACATTTTTTGCTAACGAATTAGTTCCAAAAGTGGCATATTTAGCACATTTGATATCATCACCTCCAAATTCTGCTATCATGTAGTGAAATGGCGGAATTTTCTTTCTAAGACACGAAAGGGACGAAGACCAAAATGAGTGACTATGAGAGATCGCATTAAAATTTGTTTTTTTTAAATATAGGAGCATATGCATTCTCCACTCACTTGATGGAGGTCTAGAACCATAATGGTTTCCTTTTAAATCTACAAAAGGGATATCACTAATCTTTATATTGTCAGGATTTACGGCCGATGGGGATATTAAAAATCCATTTTTATATCTAATACTAATATTACCTTCAGAGCCAATATTTAAATTTTTATTTTTTAAATATTTGAGTGAGTTTACAATTTTTGTTTTAATCTTGGTAGACACAGTATTAAATCTTTAACTTTTTTGCTATTTCTATTTTATTTGCTTTACAAATCCCAAATTCGGTAATTAATCCAGAAATATATGCTGCAGGAGTAACATCAAATGCAGGATTATATACATTAGCATTTTTAAAATAAATCTCAGTATCTTTAATTTTTTTTCCATCAAATGAATTAACAAAAGATAATTCTTTGCCACTTCTTTCTTCGATTTTAATTTTCCCAAGACCTTCTTTTAAATTTTTATCTATAGTAGATGAAGGTAAAGCTACATAAAATGGAATTGAATTGTCATGTGCCGCTAACGCCTTCAAATATGTTCCAATTTTATTGCATACATCACCATTTAATGCTGTTCTGTCACTTCCAACGATACATATGTCAACAGCTTTTTTTTTCATCAGATGTCCTCCTGCATTATCAACAATAATTGTATATGGTATTTTTTCTTTTTCTAGTTCCCAAGCTGTCAAAAGAGCCCCCTGATTTCTTGGACGAGTTTCATCAACCCATACATGAATAGGAATTTTTTTTCTTTTTGCTTTAAAAATTGGGGCTAAAGCTGTTCCCCAATCAACTGCTGCCAACCATCCAGCATTACAATGAGTTAAAATATTCACTATCTTTTGTTTTTTTCTAAAGATATCTTTTAAAATTTCACAACCATACTCACCGATTTTTTCACATGCATTTTCATCATTTTTTGAAATTTTCTCAGCAATTTTAAAAGCATTTTTAATTCTCAAATCTTTTTGTGTTTTTAAAAGTTCAGATCTCATTATATTTAGTGACCATATTAGATTGACGGCGGTAGGTCTTGTTGATAACAGCTTTTCATATGAGTATTTAATGTTGTAGTCGCTCTGATCATTTAGCATAGAGTTAGCCATTCCAAAAGCTGCCGTAACACCAATCAAAGGAGCTCCTCTTACTTTCATATTGGAAATTGAATTGCAGAAGTCTTCTAAAGTATGTAAACAAATGGTTTTGAAAATAAATGGAAGTTTTGTTTGGTCAATAATAAAGACTTTTTTATTTTTACACCAAATAGTTTTACAGATTTTTCCATCTACTAGCATATTTAATTCAACAATATGTATTTTAATCTTTTTTTTGTACTGTTATTAACTTTTGACAGATCTGTAATTAAAGAATTCGATAGTACGTCTGTTATACTCTTTTCACAATTAATTTCGTCTACATTGGTTATCATATCTATAAACTTGAATGCCTTATCACTATTTTCTTTTAATGTATTTACTATTTGTTCAACTGTGACTTTGTTGTGATCAGGATGCCAACAATCATAATCCGTAACCATTGCTACTGAACAATAACAGATTCCTGCTTCTCGAGCCAGCTTTGCTTCAGGAATATTGGTCATTCCAATGACATCACATCCCCATGATCTGTATAATTCTGATTCAGCAATTGTTGAAAACTGTGGGCCCTCAATACATATGTATGTGCCAAATTTGTGATATTTAAATTTCAGACTTTTTAATGTTTTTATAGATATTTTCCTTAGATTATTACATAACGGTTCAGCAAAAGGTATGTGAGCAACGATTTCTTTATCAAAGAAAGAAGCTTCTCTCTTGTAAGTTCTATCGATGAACTGATCAACAACCACGAAGTCACCAGGTTTATAATCTTTCCTCAAACTCCCAACTGCAGATAACGATATTATGTTTTTGCAGTTTATTCTTTTTAAACATTCTATATTAGCTCTATAATTAATTGCTGAAGGAGGCAGACTGTGATCTCTGCCATGTCTTGGAAGAAATGCTATTTTTTTATTATTTAGTTTTCCAATACATAAAGAGTCTGAGGGTTTTCCAAAAGACGATTTGACTTCGGTCCATCTATAATGCTTAAATCCAGGAATTTTATACAAACCACTTCCACCGATAAAAGCAATATCTATATTATTCATTTTATTCTACATCTTTCCAAACTTTTCTTTTAACTGCCAACAACATTAAAGTGATTATAATTAGAAAAATTAATACTCTTATGCCTAAAATCTTTCTCACTTCTAGTTCTGGTTCAGCTGTCCAAACTAAAAAAGAAGTAACATCCCTAATAATTTGATCTTGCGAAGCGAGGGTCTCATCCTCATATTCTACGATCTCATCAACTATAGGCATGGGCATTGCAATTTGATTGCCGGGATAAATTGTATTATAGTACATTCCGTCATTAATCTCCAAGTTTTCGGGTGGATCTTTATAACCGTTCAATAAATTGTACAAATAATTTGCACCGCCTGCTCTTGCTTTTGTAATTAGTGATAAATCTGGAGGATAAGCTCCATTATTGGCAACTCTTGCTTCTTTATCATTTAAATATGGGCCAACAAATTTGTCGCTTGGTTTTGCCAATCTGTCAAACATTTCACCTTCATCATTAGGACCATCTAAAATTTCGTATTCTGATGCAATTGATTTAACCTCATCAACCGTAAAACCAATATCAGCTAAGTCACGGTAAGCAATATATTTTATTCCGTGACATCCAGCGCATACTTCTCTATAAACTTGGAATCCTCTTTGTATAGATGATTTATCAAATCTTCCAAAAAAGCCTTCGAAAGGCCAGTTTTGTTTAATCAATTCCACTTTTTCACCTGCCAATACATCTGTTTTCCAAAAACAACCAAAACATAAGAGTATGCAAATATTGATTAATAATTTCATCTTCTAGATATTTTCAGTAGAGGTTTTTTCATTTCCAAATTTGTCAGATAGAACCGAAGCAGCGATACTTGTTGGAATAGTTTTTGTATTTTCATACCTTGATAAAATAGGTAGTAAGACAAGAAAAAACAAAAAATAATATCCAGTAGCTATTCTTGANATAAGAACATATATNCCTTCGGCTGGCATAGAACCAACCCATCCTAAAACTAGACAATTAATAAAAAACANCCAAAAAAACTGTTTGTAATAAGGCCTAAATTGCGCACTTCTNGTCTTATGAGTATCTAACCAGGGAAGTATGAACAAAACCATAACAGCTGCAAACATTAANATTACTCCCATAAGTTTATCAGGNACAGCCCTTAAAATAGCATAAAAAGGCAGGAAATACCACTCAGGCACAATATGNGCAGGTGTTACAAGTGGATCTGCAGGAATATAGTTATCAGGGTGTCCTAGAAAATTNGGAGCAAAAAACACTAATCCGAAAAATATGATCAAAAANACACCCAAACCAAAGTAATCTTTGACAGTATAATAAGGATGAAAAGGAATCGTGTCTCCTTCAGATTTAACATCAATACCTAATGGATTGTTTGATCCAAATTGATGTAATGCTACGATATGCAAGGCTACAACACCGACAATCAAAAAAGGCATTAAGTAGTGTAAAACGAAAAATCTTGTAAGCGTAGGATTATCAACAGAAAAACCTCCCCATAAAAATGTTACAATGTAATCACCAATAACTGGAAAAGCTGAGAATAAGTTTGTTATAACTGTTGCACCCCAAAAACTCATTTGCCCCCAAGGTAATACATAACCCATAAAAGCCGTTGCCATCATTAAGAGAAGAATTAAAACTCCTAACATCCATAAAATTTCTCTTGGTGCTTTAAATGATCCATAGTATAAACCTCTAAAAATATGAATGTATACTACAATAAAAAACATAGATGCGCCATTCATGTGGATGTACCTTAAAAGCCATCCATTATTAACATCTCTCATTATTCTCTCCACACTATCAAACGCTAAATCAGCGTTAGCTGTATATTGCATAGCCAAAAGTATTCCTGTAACAATCATTATGATTAGAGTAACACCAGCAAGAGAACCAAAATTCCAAAAATAACTTAAGTTTTTTGGTGTTGGATAATCTCTAAGATTATGGTTAATAAACGTGAAAACAGGCAGTCTCTTATCAATCCAGCCAGTTACGCCTTTTAATTCATTATTTTCTGAGCTCATAATTTTATCCTATTTTAATAATTTCATCACTTACAAATTCGTATGGGGGCACATCTAAATTAAGAGGTGCTGGACCTTTTCTAACTCTTCCGGAAGTATCATAGTGAGATCCATGACAAGGACAAAACCAACCCCCATATTCTCCTTTTTCATCACCAACCTTTTGACCAAGTGGCACACAACCCAAATGCGTACAAACTCCAACAACAATTAACCATTCTGGTTTTTTAACTCTTTCTTCATCTGAACTTTTATGAGTTAAATCTTTAACTAAGACACTTCTCGCTTGTTCAATTTCATTTTTGGTTCTGTGTCTTATAAATATTGGTTTTCCCCTCCACATTACTGTTAGACTTTGACCAGATTCAATGGGAGATAAATCAACTTCTGTAGAGGACAGTGCCAAAACATCTTTTGCAGGGTTCATTGTGTCTATTAGAGACCAAGCAGCTATAGCCCCGCCTGCTATCGCTAGACCGGTAGTTGTCATAAATAAAAAATCTCTTTTTTCGTTATCAACTTTTTGTAACTCATCAGATTTATTAAAGTTTTTATTTAATTTTTTTTTATCCATAATATTTTGTTAATTTATTATACATATTTTAAATTTAATATTATCCAATTATAATATAAAAAATTTTATTCCTAAAACAATGAAAAATATTGAAGATTTTAAAAAAAAAACAGAAAGTTGGTTTCAACTTTTAAGAAATAAGATTTGTAACGAAATTGAGAATATAGAAAAAAATAACAAATCATCTAACCACATTTTTAAAAAAAAAAAATGGTATAGAAATAAAAAAAACAATAAATCTGGTGGTGGAGAGATGGCATTACTTCGAGGAGAGGTTTTTGAGAAGGCTGGTGTAAATATTTCAACTGTTTATGGTAATCTATCTAAGGAGCTTATAGGCAAAATTCCTGGAACCGAAAAAAACCCTTCCTTTTGGGCTTCTGGGATTTCCCTTGTTATTCACCCAAGGTCACCTTCTATTCCTGCTGTTCACATGAATACAAGGTTTATAGTTACGGAAAAATTCTGGTTTGGTGGTGGAGCTGATATAACTCCCGTAAACAAAAAATCAGAATCATCAAAAGCACTCGCTAATTTGTTTCACAGATCACTTAAAAAAATTTGTGAAGATTATAAAAAAGGTTCTTACAAAAAATATAAAAAATTTTGCGATGATTATTTTTATCTACCACACAGGAAGGAAACAAGGGGTCTTGGAGGAATATTTTATGATAATCTAAACAGTGAAAATTGGAAAAATGATTTTAATTTTACTAAAAAAGTTGGAGAAAATTTCATTGAAATTTATAAAGAAATTGTAAAAATGTCAATTAAAACTCCTTGGACAGAGAAAGATTTAAAATTGCAACTTGAAAGAAGGTCTAGATACACAGAATTTAACCTTTTATATGATCGTGGTACAAAGTTTGGTCTTCTTACTAATGGAAATATTGAGGCTATATTTATGTCTTTGCCTCCTTCAGCTTCTTGGTAAGGTTTTTGCAAAACACAAGCAATCTAGTTTGTTGGGCTCAAAGTTTTTTTTAACCCACCATTTTTCAATTAATCTTAAGTTTTTACCAATAGTTTTACCCTCCCTAAATCCTTCTTTTATTAAGTCGTTTCCATTCACGGGTATTTCTTTTTTTTTCCAATTGATAACTTTTTTTAAAATCTGTTCAAATTTTTTTTTATTCACAAAACCATCCTTAAAATCAAATATTAATTGGTCAATTACGTACTTTTTGTCATTCTTAAAAAGAATATAGTTAACTGTCTCTGAATCATGGTTTTTAAAATTAATGTTAGATTGCAATCTCTTTGTAAATTTTTTACCTAAAACTTTTAAAAAATTTGTTTCTTTTTTTTTGTCTATTCTTATCAAAAAAAATTTTAACCTTCTCTCAACATCACTTAGCTTATATTTTCTTTCAATATAAAAAAACTTTTTATAATTCCTTAAATTTATATTTTCTCCAAAGATATATAAAAAAAAATTTATTTCATCTAAAAATTTGATGTTATCCTCAAATGATTTGTATAGTATCATTTTTTTGAGTTCCTCAATTTTTCTTTCAATAGAAACAAGTTTTAATTTTGGAATAAACTGTTTACAAGCTCTTAATCCATGGATTTCAAGATTACTTGAATATTTAAAACTAAATCTAAAAAACCTTAATATTCTTAAATAATCCTCTTCTATTCTTTTTTTTGGGTTTCCTATAAAAAGGATTTTTTTTTTCTTTAAATCATTTATACCATTAAATGGATCAAAAATATTACCTGATAGGTCTAAATAAATTGAATTAATTGTAAAATCTCTCCTTCTTGAGTCAAGTTCCCAATCTTTTGTATAATAAACATCAGCCCATCTTCCATTAGTGTTTAAATCTTGTCTTAAAGAGGTGATTTGAATTGAAAAATTATTCAAGTAAACTGTCAATGATCCAAATTTTATTCCTGTTTCTAAAAATTTAATTTTTTTTCTCTCTAGACATTTCTTTACCTCTTCTGGATTCAAATCTGTCACTATATCACAGTCCTGAATTGTTTTTTTATGGATTAAGTCTCTCACGGCACCTCCGACAATTTTAATCTTTCCATTTAAAAAATTAAATGATTCTGAAATTTTCATTAACTCCTTCAATGGTAACCGGTGCTTTTTAGCTAAATCAACAAAACCTTTAATTTTATTATTTGCTTTCACTGAAATAACCTGGAATTACTTTTTCTCCGTCAAATTGTGGAGAAACATATACGCTATTAATATTGGTTTCATTCAAATAAAAAAACAAAATAAGAAAAATAAGTAAGCATCCTGCTGCAATTATATTAACAAAAATTAAATTTTTTTTTTTTAATGAAGAAAATGCTATCAATCTATAAATTAGATAGATTATGATTACGAAAGATAGTATGAATAATATTTTAATCATATCTATATTTAATCATAATGATAAAAAGATTAAAGTTTATTTTAAATGCTTAAAATTGATAAAAAAATATCTCAGTCATTAGAAAAAATTGAAGCAATAAATAAAATTATTGGAGAAAAATTTTTTGGTCAAAAAATAATTGTTGAACAAGTTCTTTCTTCTATAATTGCGTCAGGAAATACACTCTTAGTTGGTGTCCCTGGTCTAGGAAAAACACTTTTATTTCAGACTTTAGCAGACAGTTTAAATTTATATTCAAATAGAGTCCAATGTACTCCTGATTTAATGCCAAATGATATTTTAGGAACTGAAATAATTAATCAAAAAAATTTAAAAGAGTTTTCATTTATAAAAGGTCCTATTTTTTGTAATCTATTGATGGTTGATGAAATTAATAGAGCAAGTCCAAAAACTCAATCTGCTCTGCTTCAAGCCATGCAGGAAGGATACATTACAGTGAATGGTAAAAATTTTACTTTGCCAAAACCTTTTATCGTGCTTGCAACAGAAAATCCTATTGAACAAGAGGGAACATACCCGCTACCGGAAGCGCAGCTTGATAGGTTTTTGATGCATGTAAACATTTCCTATCCAGACGAAGACACTGAAAAAAAAATATTAATAACTGAGAGTCATAATCAATTAAATATTAAAAAATTAGAGGCAAAAAATTTGTTGGAATTAATTAAAATCTCTGATGAGTTGCCAGTTGGGGAGTCTGTTGCTGAATTTACACTCAGCATAGTTAGACAACTGAGACCTGAATCCACAAAATTTAACTATATTAAAAAATATATAAAATGGGGGGCAGGACCAAGGGGGGGGGTAGCTTTGATTAGAGCTGCTAGAGCCCGAGCACTATTAAGAGGAAATTTATCGCCTTCCATAGCCGATATAATTAACTTAGCTAAACCATGTCTTCGTCACCGAGTCTCACTTACATTTGAGGCACAAACAGAACAAATAAAAACAGATTATTTAATCCAAAAAGTTTGTGAAGATTTGAACTAAAATGAGAAATTTAATTCAAAAAGCAAAATCTATTTCAGTAAAACTTCCTAAAATTAAGATCTCATACAAAAATTCAAAATCTCACGATTTTGGGGACGTAAATGTAGGAAAATCAGGCTCTGGTGAAGATTTTTGGGATTTCGAAAAATATTTAATAGGTGATTCAATTAACAAAATTGATTGGAAAAAATCATCTAAACAAGGCGATATTTTTATTAAAAATAATGAAAGTGAAAATGCCAATAATATTTGGTTTTATGTAAGTAAAAGTGGAAGTATGAATTACACAAATTCAAAAAATAGAGAAACTAAACTTGAAAGAGCTACTGTAATTGGACTTATATTTTTAGACATTTTACTAAAATCTGGAGAAAAAGTTGGAATTATTGGTTCTGAGTTAGGTTTAAAAAAGGGGCAGAAGAATTATATTTCGATGGCCTCAGAGCTTGTCAAAAAAAATAAATCTCAAGATAAAAGAGTTAAAAAAAATGACGTAGTATTCTTCATATCAGATTTTTTAGAAAATACTGAAAAAATTAAGACAAAGCTTTTTGACTTGTCAAAGACAAAATTTAATGGGTTTTTAATTCAAGTTTTAGACTCATCAGAAACAAATTTCCCATTTGAAGGAAGAAACAGATTTTTTGATCCTATTTCTGGGATGCACAAACTTTTTAATAAATCTGAGAATATGAAAAATACATACAAAAGGAAGTTTAGAGAACATCAAGAAAGATTAAAGTTCCTTTGTTCAAAGTATGGTTGGAAGTTTCTCTCTAATACCACTAACGAAAGTTATGAGTCTGTAATAGCAAAGCTATACAGAGTGTTATAATAATTTAAATTTATGATTTTCTCCTCTAAAATTTTTTTTACATATCCATTAGTTTTATTTGCTTTTTTATTACTTCCCTTCATTTGGAAGTTTTTGAAAACTGTACCTCCTTCTCCAAAGTTAAAAAAATTTCCAGGAATAGTTTTTCTTGCAAAATATAAATCAATGGATCATAAACCTGAAAAAAATTCAAATTTGATTATATTCTTACGTTTATTTTTAATCTCGACAATTATTTTAGGTTTTAGTCAACCACAAATTATTAAATCCAATGATGATATTGTATCAAATCTCATTATTATTGATAATAGTAAATTTTCAAGTATTGCTTGGAGATCAACAATTAACAAAATTACAGAGTTAATTTTAGAAAATAATAATGAACAAAATAATTTTTCAATCATTACATCAACTGAATTAGCAAAAAATGATTTATTTTATTTGCATGAAAAAAATGCTAGCGAAACTCTTGAATCAATTTCAAATCTTAAACCACTTTCTTGGAATCCAAATTACTTACTATTAAAAGAAAAAATTAATAATTTTAAAAAAAAATTTGACAATATTTACTGGTTTACTGAACCAATAGATTTTAAACATAAAAAAAATTTATTTGAAAATCTAAATCAAAATAACATTAAAGTCTTCAATATAGATAAAGAAAAAATACCTCCAATTATAAAGTTTAAGAAACAACAAAATGATACTTTTAATTTTGAGATTTTTCATCCCCTTAAAATATTTAATGAAGTAACCATTGATTGTTATAGCTTAGACGGTAAGTTATTATTTAAAAATTCATTTTCAACAGATTTAATTAAAAAACAAGATTTTTATGTGTCAGAAGTAAAATTGGAAGTTCCATTAAACCTAAAAAATAAAATTGATTATTTTAAATTTAATAATATCAATTCATCTTCAACCAAGATTTTCTTAAGTGAGACCCAAAAAAAAAAAACTGTAGGAATTGTTGAAACCAATCAAAACTTTCAGAATTTAAATTTAGATAGTGGAAACTACTTTGTAAAAAATGCTCTTAAGACAAATTTTAAAGTAAAAAAACAAGATCTGAAGGAGATTCTGGATAAAGAAATTAAACTTCTATTTATTGATGACCAATCTATAAATTATGATGAATCAAATGAAAGATTAGAAAAATGGATTAGTGAAGGAGGAACGCTTGTAAAATTCGGAGGTGAAAATTTTATAAAAAATATTAAAAGTCAATCTCATCAAAAACTTAGGAGTGCTTTTTCACTCACAGGAAAAAAAATTTCAGTTAAAGGAAATCTGAGTTTAAAACAATCATTAAAGTTATCTGAGATTTCCAATGAAAGTCCTTTGTTTGGGTTAAAAGTTCCCAATGAGATTGAAATTAAAGAATATATTGAGTCTAGCCCATCAAATTTTACTAGAAACATAAATGTTTGGTTAAGACTTGAAAACGGAACACCATTAATATCAAGTGTTTCTCAATCAAAAGGCCAAATAATATTCTTTCATATTCCATGCAATACTGACTGGTCTAACCTCACATTATCATATTTTTTCGTTGATATACTTCAAAAAATTGTAGATCAAAGTAAAGGAATTAAACTAAAAGGGGAAAGAGCCTTAAAACCATTTAAAAACTTAGATGCACTAGGTGAACTTATTGATCCTTCACCACAAAGTTTAAATATACCGAACATAAATAAACTAAAGACTCTTAAAATAAATTATAACTATCCACCTGGTCTTTACAAAGATATTTATGGTATTTATGCATTAAATTCTGAAAATAGTAGTCAGTTTGAATTTAAACTTTTAAATTTTGACGACAACGTCTCTTTCTACCAAAAATATAATGAAAAAAATATAAATTTAAAAGACACACTTTTTATTCTGTCAATATTTCTTTTTATTACAGATACAATAATAACGCTTTTTTTAAGACAATTAGTAAATTTCAAACAATTGAATTTTTTTTTTTTCTGTTTATCAGCATTTCTTTCATATGAATTAGTAGCAGAAAAAATTAAAATTAGTGAAATAAGTGAAAATAAAATTGGTTATATTTTAAATGGAAACCCTGAAATTGACAAAGTTTCGTATAATGGACTAAAAACATTATCGGGTATTATAACTCAAAAAACTGCTGCTATTTTTACAGATCCAAAATCGATAGATTTAAAAAACGATAAACTTTTTTCTTTTCCCCTAATTTATTGGGTCACAGACACAAGAGTTAGAGCCTTACCAAAAAAAATCAAACAATATATAAATGATGGTGGATTATTACTTATAGACTGTAAGTTAAATGAAGATGAAATAATCATCGACAAATGTTTAGAAAGATTTGAAACTTTGTTAGAATCGAATTTTCCTGGAAAGCTCGAGATGTTGGATAAATCCCATGCGATAGCAAAAAGTTTTTACTTGTTACAAGATTTTCCTGGAAGAAGGAATGAACCAGTCTTTTTTTTAAAATCTAATTCAATAAAATTTGATAATGCCTCATCTGTAATTTTTGGAATCAATGATTGGGCGGGAGCATGGGCAAAAAAAAATAAAGAAGATTTTTTATTGCCAATATTAGAGAATAATTCAAATCAAAGAAAATCATCATTTAGATTTGGACTTAATTTACTAATTTATTCATTAACAGGTAATTATAAAACAGATCAAGTCCATGTTCCTGAAATTTTAAAAAGAATGGAGAAAAAATGACGGAAAGTTTTTTTTCAAACCTTACTTTTTCTCCAATAGTTTCGCATTGGTATATCTTTTCTTTTACGATTCTTTTTTTTGCTTTTACTTCTTATTCAATTATTAATTCCGCGTCAGGAATAACATATCGAGTTCTGATTTTTTTAACAATGATAATAATGATTGCCCAACCAAGCTTTAAAATTGAAAAGAGAAAAATTGAAAAAGACATAATTACTGTAGTTCTTGATAAAACAGATAGTCAAAAAATTACAAAAAGAGACAGAAAAGTCGAAAAAGTTTATGAAAACATATTAGAAGAAGTAAGCAGGTTTGAATCATTAGACATACTTGAAGTTCAAATAGAAAATGAAAACATTACAACCCAATTTGGTAGTGTAAAAAACATTAAAGAAAAAAAACTTTCAAGAAAAAAATTAAAAAACAATGAACCTAATAAATCCAATATTTTATCAATCCTTGAAAATAATATTAACCAAATTCCTTCTAAACGCCTATCTGCAATTCTCATTTTAACTGACGGTCAAATTCACGATCTTAATCGACATAATTTTTTTGATAAATATGATGTTCCTATTTATTTCTTATTAATTGGAGATAAAAAAATTAATGATAAGAGAGTATCAATTGTTTCTAAACCCGAATTTGGTTATTTGGATGAACAGTCCGAAATAATTGTTAACCTTAAAGACTTTTTAAAAACTAATGAAATAAAAACTAATTTGATTATTGAACAAAAAAGCAAAAAAAAAGAAATTCAAGTAGTTAACGGTGCTGACACAAATATAAAAATTGATCCACTTGAACCTGGCGAAAACATTATAAGAATTTCATCCAAAATTAGACCCAACGAGCTATCAACTATAAATAATTCAAAAATCGTTAAGATCACTGGTATACGAAAGAAATTAAGGGTGCTTTTAATATCAGGAGCGCCATATAAGGGTACTAGAGTGTGGAGAAATTTCCTAAAATCTGATCCATCAGTTGAACTAGTTCATATGACAGTCTTGAGGCCTCCAACAAAGAATGATAATACTCCAGTAAATGAATTATCGCTAATACCTTTTCCAACAAAAGAACTTTTCGAGAAAAAGCTAGACAAATTTCAACTGATAATTTTTGACAATTTTGAGGGTAAAAATGTTTTAAACCCTCTATATTTTCAAAATATTTTAAATTTTGTGGATGAGGGAGGAGCTATATTAGAAATTACTGGACCATCTTATAATTCAAATTTTAGTTTATTTAAAACTGAAATAGGCAAAATACTTCCAGGGATTCCCTCTGGACAAGTTCTTGTTGGAAAATATAAACCAAAATTAACTGAAATAGGAAAGATTCATCCAGTTACAAAAAATCTTTTTTCGGAAAGACAAAATTATGGTTCATGGTACCAGATGAACAAAATTGATGAAATAGATGAAGAATCTATTACTCTATTATCTGGTATTGATAATAAACCATTATTAGTAATTAAAAAGATTAATAAAGGTAGAATTGCCCAGATATATAGCAAAAATATCTGGTTATGGACAAAAACAAGCAATGATGAAGGTGGACCCTACAATAAACTAATAAAAAATTTGGCTCATTGGCTTATGAAAGAACCAAGTTTAGAAGATAGTAAACTTAAAGTAGAAAGTCAGATTGAAAAAAAGTTATTAATATCAAAAAAATTTCTAAAAAAACCAAAACTCAAAGAGATTAAAATAATGATAACAACACCAAACGGAAAGACAGTAGAAAAAATATTAAAAAAAAATATAAAAAATAATTATTCTGAAATTTTTGAATATCGAGAAAAAGGGATATATATAGTAAGTGATTTAAACAATCAGGTTGTTGTTGATACTACAAGTGAAAATGGTTTAGAATTAAGTGAGATACATCTAACAGACGAATATTTAAAAAGCTACGAATTTTCAAATATTTTTTCAAAATCGCTTTGGATTAATGAGTCTTCAGTTCCAACTTTGAAAGAAGCAAGAATCTTAAGTAAGAAAAATAAAGACAAGAATTTTGTCTTTTTTCTTCGTAATAACAACTTTACCATTGAAGGTTTTGAAAACAAACAACTATTAAATCCATTATTTTATTTTTCAATCCTTATGATTTTGTTTTACTTGTGCTGGAAAAAAGAAAGTACCTAAGGCTATATTCATAGCATTTTATAGATTTTTTTAAATTGGTCCTTTTTGTGCGTGGATTCTTTTCATCATATCACTAACATGGGTATCAAAAACAAAATCTGGATCTCTAGAATTGCTTAAATCGATTTCTTTGGCCATAGAACCTTCAGTTTTTGGTCCTTTAAGAGCGACGTTTATGGCTTTCAAAGGACTGTCAAAAACATCTTTAACTGCCGATGCTTCGTAACCACAATGAGCCATGCAGTCAGAACATTTATCATAATTCCCTGTACCATATTTGTCCCACTCCGTTGATTCCATAAGTTCTTTAAATGTTTTCACGTAACCTTCTCCGAGTAAATAGCATGGTTTTTGCCATCCAAAAATATTTCTAGTTGGGTTTCCCCAAGGTGTGCATTTATAATTTTGATTTCCAGCTAAAAAATCTAGGTACAACCCTGAGTGACTAAAATCCCATTTTTTAAAATTTTGGGCTTTAAAAATCCTTCTAAAAAAATTCTTTGTATTAGATCTTTTAATAAAATGTTTCTGGTCAGGTGCTCTTTCATAAGCAAACCCCGGGGATATAGTGATGCCATCAACTTTTAATATTTCTGTTACGTAATTTAAAAATTTTATTAATGAAGTTTCATTCACGTTATCAAATATAGTGCAATTAACATTACACCTAAAGCCTTTTGATTTAGCTTTTTGAATAGCTGATACGCATCTATCAAATACTCCATCTTGACAAACAGCTTTATCATGTTCGTCTTTAAGACCATCTAAATGGACAGACCAGGTAAAGTAGGAACTTGGTGTATACTGGTCAAGCTTTTTCTCCATTAACATGGCGTTTGTACAAAGATATACAAATTTTTTTCTTTTAACCAACTCACTCACTATAATTGGCATTTCTTTATGTATCAAAGGTTCACCACCAGGAATAGAAACTATTGGAGCTCCACATTCTTCAACTGAATCGATACACTCTTGAACTGAAAGTCTTTGATCTAAAATTTCTTTCGGATAATCAATCTTTCCGCAACCAGCACAAGCTAGGTTACATCTAAATAAAGGCTCCAACATCAAAACCAGAGGATATTTCTGTTTTTTTAGTAGCTTTTGTTTTAAAATATAAGAACCTACGCGTATTTGTTGAATTATTGGAATTGACATTTTTAAGATATTTTTTTTTTTGAATTCTAATTAGCAAGTTGATGATTTACAAGTTCTTTTGGTAATTTAAATACGACATTTTCCTCAATTCCTGGTCTTTTTTCAATTTTAATTTTTCTGAATGTTGATATTCTATCGATGACTTCATTTACTAACTCATCTGGAGTAGATGCACCAGACGAAATTCCTACAGAGTTTACATTGTCAAACCATTCACTATCAAGATCTTTACACGATTCAATTAGATAAGTACTGACACCATATTCCTCACCCAAATCTCTTAATCTGTTTGAATTTGAACTATTTTTAGCACCTACAACCAACATCAAATCAACATGGTCTACTAAATCTTTTACTGCGGATTGTCTGTTTTGAGTAGCATAACAAATATCTTTTACATCTGGTCCTTCAATTTCAGGAAATCTTTTTTTCAATGCTTCAATGACAACTTTTGTATCGTCAACTGATAAAGTTGTCTGACTTATATATGATAATTTAGATGGGTTTCTAACTTTAAGTATTTTTACATCTTCAGTATTAGAAACTAAATAAACATCACCTGTAATTCTCCCCATTGTACCCACAACTTCTGGGTGACCTTCGTGACCAATTAATATCACCTCATATCCTTTTTCGGAATACCTTTGACCTTCTTTATGAACTTTGGCAACCAATGGACAGGTAGCATCCAAAACTGGAAGTTTTCTTAAATGAGCTGTATCCTCAACTTTTTGTGCAACACCATGTGCACTAAATACTGTAACTGCACCTGCAGGAATTTGATCAAGTTCTTGAACAAAGATTGCTCCTTTAGAAATTAGATTATTTACAACTCTTTTGTTATGCACAATTTCGTGTCTAACATAAACAGGAGGTCCATATATTTCTAAAGCTCTTTCTACTATTGTGATTGCTCTTTCAACTCCTGCGCAAAATCCTCTAGGTTGAGCTAAATATACTTTTAAGGGCTTCAAATTAAATTTCTCCTATATAATGTTCATTTTATCAAATACTTTTTAAACCATTCTATAGCATCTTTTATAGCACTATTTACGTTCCTAGGTCTATATCCTAGATTTTTTTTTGCTTTTTCAGATGAAAAAAACATTTTGTGTTCAGACATCTTTA
Source organism: Rickettsiales bacterium (assembly GCA_002717855.1). Next base: position 11,115 of record PBCD01000009.1, on the reverse strand, counting down.
GACTATCAACAGTTAGCATTGGTTTATAATTTTTGTCAATCATAGCAAATGATTCATTAAGATAAGCAAACGGATAAAGAGGTTTTTTTGGTATTTTAAGATTAATCATAGGTAAGTTAGCATGGTTACAAATCATGTCTAAAAATTTCTTAAATTCTAAATTTTCACCACCAAGAATATATTTTTCACCATTTTTTCCATTTTCTAGAGCTTGAAAATGTCCTTGAGCCACATCATCAACATGAACAATATTTAACCCTGTTTCGACGTATGCTGGCATTTTTTTTAATAAAACTTGAAGAATAACATTTCCAGTTGGAGTTGGCTTTAAATCTCCTGGTCCTATGGGTGTGGAAGGATTAACTATAATACAATTAATAGAGCCAGAGTTTATATTTTGTTTTACTATCTTTTCTGATAAATATTTAGATTTCTTGTAATCTCCTATCATTTGTGAAAAATCTACAAATGTACTTTCGTTAGACACACAACTACTAATACCAATTGTAGCTACACTTGAAGTAAATATCATTCTATGATTTTTAATTTTTTTAACAATCTCAATCAAATTCTGTGTCCCTTGAACATTTGACTCGTAGATTTCAGATTTTTTTCTTACCCATAATCTGTAATCTGCAGCAACATGAAAAAAAATATTACAATTTTCAACAGCTGATTCCAATGATTTGTAGTCTCGAAGATCGCCCTGAACAATCTCCACATTAAGCTTTTTCAAATTTGAAATATCAGAGTTTTTTCTGACTAAAGCTCTAACTTTAAATTTTTTCTTTAAAGCCAGTTTTGTGATTGAAGTTCCTAAAAAACCATTTGCACCTGTTATGAAAATTTTTTTTGACATAAATAATTAAATATTAAATAGTTAACGTATATAATTTTTAGATCAATGAAAAATAAAAATATATTTTCTTTCATATTCTTTTTATTCCTTTTCTTTTCAACTAATATTAGTTGTTCGGAAAAAGCTATTACCAAAATAAAGGAGTTTCATAGTTCATTAAAAAATGCTAACTACAATATAAAAACTGTGAATGAAAAAAAAGAATTTTTAAAAAATATTATATCAAAAACTTTTGATTATGAAAGAATGATAAAATTCATATATGGTAGAACTTGGAAAAATTTAAACATAGAATTACAGAATGAATTAAGTTTAGTTTTTCTTGACTATATTTCCTTTAACTATGCCAATAGATTTAAAAACATAAAATCATTTGATTTTGAGTATATTGGTTCAGAGGAGATTGATAACAAGAAAATAGTCAAAACGAATTTAAAAATTAATGACGACAAGCCTATAAAAATTGATTACCTTCTTGTAAATGGTGGAGAAAATTGGAAAGTTTTTGATGTGTTAATGACTGGATCGATCAGTGAAATAGCTACAAAGAAATCTGAATTCTTTTCAATTATTAAGAATGAGGGAGCTAAAGGCTTGATAAAAAAAATTGAAGAAAAAATTTATTTTTAAGTTTCAGGTATTAAAATTTCACCTAAACCTAAATTTGTTCTATCGCCAATAAATTTTTGAAAAACCGATTTTTTTTTGAAGCCAAAATTTTTTAACAAAACTTTAAAAATTTTATAATAGTTGAGCTCATGTAACCCGCAATACTTAAATCTAATTGATATGTTTTTAGGCTTTTTATTTAATAACAAACTTCCTCTTTTCATGCCTAAGCAAAAATCATTTCCAATTGTACCATTAACGACAATTGTCCCTGCAATTAATAAGTTCCCACAATTATCCCCAACATTACCTTTAATCATTATCAAACCTCTTCTCATTCTATATGCCAAAAAATTTCCAGCATTTCCATATATGCTAATTTTTCCATTAGTCATCCCAATTAAATTTCCAAAATCAGAGGAACCAACAAAGTTTCCAGCATTTTTTTTAATTATTATTTCTCCCTCTCTCATATTTGATCCTAAAAAATTTAGACAAGATCCATGAAGAATAATTCTACCACCCCTCATGTTTGCTCCAAGAAAAGAACCAGCATTTCCAAAAACTTCTAACGAGTCACTCTGCCATTTATAACCAAGGTTTTGGAAGAAATTGTTTGATTTTTTAATTAGTATTTTATTTATGGAATTTGTTTTTGTTTCAATTCTAAAAATGTCTCGTAAAAAACAAATTTTGTTTTTATATTTGATTTTTACACTTTCAATTTTTTTTTTATTAGATTTTGAAATATTTATATTTGACAACTCCTCTAAATTTAATTCGGAATCTATCTTTATTTTAGGTGTCAATTTTATTTTAATCATTTTAGTACATTGTGAAGATGAAAATGAAATGGTCCAAGTTTACCTCCATAATTCCCAGCTGAAATTGATTTTACGCCACTTTTTTTTCCAAGTCTTATAATTGCTTTTATACCTGCTTTAAGAGATAAGGTTACATCATCTTTTGATAGTCCATCAACAACTATTTCTAAAACAGAATTTTCTTCTATGGATAATGCTGTTTTTACAACACCTTTAATTGTAGGGCAATATTCAAAATTTGTTGATGCTAATAATGACTTATATTTGGAGCCTACTTTAGATCCTGACCGAACTACCCCACCTGGAAAAGGCAAAATGGTATTTGGTATTTTTTTCATTTCACGCACTGCAGCTTCTGATGCTTTTAAGGCGTTTAACTTGGTGTCAGCTAAAATTAAAAAATTTCCTCCACCTACACCATCAATTTGATAAGCATAGTCCTCGCAAATAAATTCACCATCCATTACTGGAATTCTCCAAAATCTTTTTTTATCCAGTTTCTTCGATATTTGAAATCCATCACCAAAATACCTTAAAGAATTACCGAGTTTAATCTTTATGTCTCCATTATTTCCCGAAAAAAGAGCTGAGGTTGGAGAGGTCATAATACATTGTCCTGCTCTGTTCAGTATCTGCTTAGACAATTCTTTTGATGACATTGAAAAGATTAATATTGCTACTCCTGGCCTTTGGTCAGGAGTTTGTTTTTTACTTAATATTTTTTCAATCGCTGACTCGCAACCACAAGCTATTACAGAAGTAGCAAATCCGGTAAATGAATTAGCCGCAATCCTTGCCCATTTTTCAGTTTCAGCCGTTATAATAAGACGTGAACATTTCATAGGAAATGCTTCGGCAAATGTATCAAAAATTTTAATTGAGTTTTTAATCATTGAAATCTAGAAATTTTCTGTTCGACTTTCATTTTTAACTCTGTATTAGGATCAAAAACAAGAACTTTTTTCCACTGTGAAATTGCCTCAGATTTTCTGCCTACTTCCCAATATGCATCTCCAAGATGATCATTAAGAGTTGGGTCACTTGGTAACATCATATTTGCATGTTCTAAGATCTTGATTGATATATCAAATTCTCCCAACAAAAAGTAAGCCCACCCAAGTGAATCGGTAATGTATGCGTCATTTGGTTGAATTTCAGAAGCTGTTTTAATTAAAGCTAGGGCTTTTTTTAAATTTTTTTTTCTTTCCAACCAACTATACCCTAAATAATTAAGAACATATGGTGCTTGAGGATTTAACTTTAATGACAATAAAAAATCTCGTTCCGCCAAATTCCATTTTTTTATACGTTCATATGAAATCCCTCGTGAATAAAATATGTTCCAATATTGAGGATCTTCTTTATTAATTTTTTCTATAACATTGTCATAATAAGTTATTGATTCTTTGTACTTCCCTACACTTCTAAGAGAATCAGCTAATATCAAAATTATTTCATTATTATTCGGATTTTTTTTCAAAATTTCTCTTAAAACTTGTATTGATTTATCTTTTTTTTCTAAGCTATTCAGTGTTCTTAGCTTAATTTTTGATAAATGAAGATCATAAATATTTGATTGAAATGTTTCATTTAAAAAATCTAAAAGTGTTTCTTTGTACCCAAGTTTTTCATAAACATTCGCTAATAAAAACTTTAAAGAATAAAAATCAGGTCTTATTTGCAAACCAATATTACAGAAGTAACTTGACATATCGTAGATTTTATTTTCATATAGCCAACCTGCAATATTTAAAAAAACTTCTGCTAAACCATCCTTTGGATATTCAACTGGGCTGAATTCATCTTTAATGTAAATCAGGTCATTAAGATTAGAAACAGAAAGATTTTCATTCTTTAATTTTTCAAGTATTTCTTTGGAAGAATCGATTTTTTTATTTTCAAGATAATTAACTAAAAGAATTTCTAAAATTCTGTAGGATTGGTTATTTTTTTTTAGTTCTTCATAAAATTGATTTGACCGTTCCTTATTTCCTGAAAGTTGATTTAAAAGTGCTGAATGTAGACATTCTAGGGGAACACAATTTTCAGGTTTTATTTCTTTTTCATTAATAGTATCTAAAATATAAGGGTCTTTCTTAAATGAAAAGTTTACCCATGCTAAAATTATATTAATAAACTTTTCATTTGTTATTGAAAAATTTATATTTTTAAATATTTGTTCAGATTTCTTAAAATCTCCCTTTATATACTCGTCAGTAGCTAGAACTAATTTAGAAAAAAAAAATTTAGAATCCAGAGTCTCAATCCTTCTAGCAAAAAATACTGTTGAATCCCAATTGCCATGATTTAATGATAAAAAAAAAGCTTTTTTTAAGGATTCAATATCTGTTAAAGATAGCTTGATCTTAGAAACTAAATCAAAAGCTTTCCTAAAATTACCGTTTTTTTCAGCAATTATCCAAGAAAGGTATACTCCAGATTCAGATATTTTATTTTTTATTAATTTTGGTTCATTTGATAATAAAGTGCTAAAACTAAAGCAGATAAAAATAAATATACAAAAAACCTTACATATTTGTATAATTTGGACCTCCACCTCCTTCAGGAACGACCCATGTAATATTTTGACTCGGGTCTTTAATATCACATGTTTTGCAATGAATACAATTCTGCGCATTAATTTGAAGTTTTAAATTTTCAGAATCTTTTATTATTTCATAAACACCTGCAGGACAATATCTTTGTTCTGGGGAATCGAAGTACTTATTATTATAACTTATCGGAATATCGTCGTTGATTATTTTTAGATGTCCAGGTTGATTTTCCTCATGGTAAGTTGAAGTGAAAGATACGTTGGTTAATTTGTCAAAAGTTAAAATTCCATCTGGTTTTGGGTAATCAATTTTTTCTGCTTTTGAGATATCAAGTAAAGACTTGTGATCTTCTATGTGATGTGACAATGTCCATGGAGCTTTGCCTCGAAAAATATTTTGGTCAATACCAGAGAGCAACATACCAATCTTCAATCCCCATTTAAACGCAGGTCTTACATTTCTGGCATCATGTAATTCTTTGCCTGCCCAAGAAGATCTAAATATTTTTTGATAAGTATCGAGTTTGTCATTCTTTCTTCCATCTAGTAAAGCCTTAAAAGTTTCTTCCGCTGCAACCATACCAGATTTCATAGCTGTATGAGTTCCTTTGATCTTAGGAGTATTTAATGTTCCAGCTTCACAACCAATTAAACAACCTCCATCAAAAACTAAATCAGGAAGCGATTGCCATCCACCTTCATTTAATGCTCTTGCTCCATAAGATATTCTCTTCCCATTCTTAAATATATCTCTAATCTTTGGATGAGTTTTAAATCTTTGAAATTCGTCATATGGAGAAAGATATGGGTTTTTATAATCTAAACCGATCACAAACCCAACAGAGACGAGGTTTTTGTCTAAATGATACAAAAAAGAGCCCCCATATGTTTCTTGATCTAACGGCCACCCGACTGAATGGACAACTTCACCAGGATTTGATTTTTCATCGTTAATTTCCCAAAGCTCTTTCAATCCAATTCCATAGGTCTGAGGTTGACAATTTTTATCAAGACCAAAATTTTTTATTATTTTCTTTCCTAAATGGCCCCTGCATCCTTCAGCAAAATGGACGTATTTCGCGAAAATGTCTATTCCTTGTTGATAATTTGAACCTTTATCACCATTTTTTAAAATTCCATGGTCACCCGTAGTTATACCAACGAGTTTTTCGTTCTCAATAATTAATTCTGAGGCTGCAAAACCAGGATAAATTTCTACACCCATTTCCTCAGCTTGTTTTGCTAGCCAAATATTTAAGTTGCCTAATGAAATAATGTAATTGTTCTTATTATGCATGACTTTAGGCAAAAAAATTGTAGGAATTTTAAAAGCTCCTTTTTCGCTCAAATACATAAACTTTTCATTTGTCACTTTAGTTTTAATAGGTGAATTTTTTAATCTCCAATCAGGAAACAGTTCGTCTAAAGCTCTTGTCTCAAGAACTGCACCAGAAAGAGTATGAGAGCCAATTTGTGAACCTTTTTCTACAACACATATATTAAAATCTTTATTATTTTTTTTACAAAGCTTTTTGAACTGTATTGCTGATGCAAGACCTGATGGGCCTCCACCAACCACAACAACATCATATTCCATACTTTCTCTGTTCATAATCATTGCCTTTAAAATTTACAAAATTATTTAATTTTTATTTATTACAGTCTATATATATGAAATGGTTGTCAAAAACACAAAGTCTTTTATTGAATTTTGTAATGAAATTGGAATTAAAGATAATATTGGGAAAAAAACATCTAGTAAATTTATTAAAAAATTTATAGAAACTGAAAATTTCAACACTGAAAAAAATCCTAATACTAACAGTAAAAAAGAAAAAATTACTAATTTAAGAAAAAAAATAAGCTCATTAGATTTTAATCTAAAGGAAACAGCAACTAATTGTGTTTTTTCAGATAAGAATGTAAACTCAAAAATTATGATAATCAGCGGTATTCCTAATGATGAAGAAGACATTAGTGGAATACCATTTTCTGGAAAAAAGGGTGAATTCTTTGATAAAATTTTCTCATACATAAAATATTCAAAAAAAAATTTTTATATTTCAAATTTAATATTTTGGAGACCTCCTGGAGATAGAAAACCAAAAATCGATGAAATAGAAGTTTGTTTACCACTCATGCATGAACTCATAAAAATCATTAATCCAGAAATGCTGATTGTTTTTGGCGGTTTTACAGCGAAATACTTACTAAAAAGAAATGAACCGATTGCAAAATTAAGAGGAAAATTATTTTATTATGAAATAGGAAAATTTAAAATACAAAGTTTTGTAATGTATGACCTTTCATTTTTAATAAAAAATTCTTCAAAAAAAAAAAATACTTGGTTAGATATCTGTAAACTTAGAGAAATTATTGGAAAGAATTAATTGATGAAACAAAAAAAAAATCTTAACATTGTAATTGCAACTATTTCTGATTCAAGAACTTTTGAAAACGATAAATCAGGAGATATTTTAGAACAAAGAATTACACAGGATAATCATAATTGTTTTTCAAGAAGTATAATTAAGGATGATATCGAAAAAATTGAAAAATTCTTTAAAGCATGTCTTAAAAATAATTTAATTGATATAATAATTACAACTGGTGGAACAGGTTTAACAGGTAGAGATTCAACACCTGAAGTTCTACAAAAAATAATCGAAAAACAAATTCCTGGTTTTGGTGAAATATTTAGACAAATAAGCTTCAACAAAATAGGAACATCAGCACTTCAATCAAGGGCATTGGCAGGAATTGCAAAAGGTAAATTCTTTTTCTCGCTTCCAGGATCGCCGTCAGCATGTATAGATGCTTGGGATAATATTTTAAAATTTCAACTCAATATCAATCATAAACCTTGTAACTTAATTGAATTAATTCCTCGTTTGTTAGAAAAATAATATGATTGATTGCTTAACTGATATAGAACAAAGAACAATTGGTATTGATGAGGTTGGAAGAGGATCATGGTCGGGTCCATTAGTTGCGTGTGCGATATTACTTAAATCTTCAATTTTAAAATACTCAAATATTGATTTGATTGATGATTCAAAAAAAATAAAAAGAAATAAAAGAGTAGAATTGTCAAAGTTTATAAAAAAACATTCATATTTTAACTTCGGTATTGCTTATGTTGAAGAAATCGATGATCAAAATATTAACATTGCAACAAAGTTGGCTATGGAAAGGGCTTATGAGAGATTCAATAATTTAAATACAATCATAAAAATTGATGGTAAAAAAATATTTGAATTTAAAAAAAATTCACATTTTTTAATTAAGGGTGACCAAAAATCAATTGCAATAGCATCTGCTTCGATTTTAGCAAAAGTATTTAGGGATCAAATAATGAAATATTTGGACTCTTTTTATCCGGAATATGGTTGGAACTCTAATATGGGTTATGGAACAAAAAAACACCTAATAGCAATTAGAAGATTTGGCATTACAAAATTTCATAGAAAAAGTTTTAAACCAATCGCCAATTTTTTGTAGAATCAAACGGATAAAGGTAATAATAAATTCACCGTTAATCCACCAAAGTTAGATTTTGTTAACCAAACCTTTCCTGAATATTGTTCAACTGTATCTTTAACTATGTTTAAACCTAACCCTGTACCAGGTGTTTGTTCGTCAAGTCTAAAACCACGAGCAAAAACCTCTGCTCTCTTGTGTTTTGGGAGACCAGGACCATCATCTGAAATAGTAAATTTTATTAAATTATTGGAAAATCTTTTAACTTTTATTTCTACAATTTTTTTTGTCCACTTGCAGGCATTTTCTAACAAATTACCTAAAATTTCATCTAAGTCATCAGAATTACCAGGAATCAAAAGATTTTTGTCTTTGACTATAACTTTAATATTTTTATTTGGATGAATCTTTTGAAATACACTAGCTATTTTTTCAACGTGTTTTTGTACTTCTATCTTGCTCTTAATAATTTTTACATTGGCTGAAGATCTAGCCTTATTCAAGTATCTATCAATATTTTTATTTATTAATTCAATTTGTGGCTTAATGTCTTTATCTTTTTTTTCTTCAGCATGATTTCTGATTATAGTCAGGGGCGTTTTAAGTGCATGAGCTAAGTTGCCTACATGAGTTTTTGCCCTCTCGACAATTTTTTCATTATGCTCAAGCAAAATATTAATTTCCTTCGCTAGTGGTGAAACCTCAGTAGGGTAGTTATCTTCTAATTTTACTGCATCGCCATTTCTAATTTTAAAAAGTGAGTTTTTAATTTTTTGTAGAGGTAAGAGACCATATTTAACCTGTAGATAAACTGAGATTAATAATCCCATACCTAGTATAACAAGTGAAATTATTAAAATGTTATTAAAAGCTAAAACATTTTTTTCAAATTCCTCAGTATCACCACTAACCATAAAAGTAAGAGGGTTTTTAAATCCTGGAAATGAGATTTCTCTTTGTAATATTTTAAGTTTTTGAGATGAAATTACTTTTTTATTTTTTTTATTCTTTAAATTTTGATCTAAAAATTGTGCTCTGCCTCCAATTAATCTTTTGTCTAAAGTCAATACTTGATCCCACATAGATCGTGATCTAACTAAAGTCTGTGAGCCTTGGTTAATTTGCCAGTACCAACCAGAGTAAGGTTGAAAAAATCTTGGGTCTCCTATGGGATTTACTACCGTAATACTCTCACTTGAATCTATTTTACTGGACCCAATTAGTGTTTCCATAAATAGATTTAGTTTATCTTCAAATGATTTTTCTGCTGTTTCTCTAAACAAGTCCGATAATAATAACCCACCTCCCATTAAAGTTAATAATATCCAAACAAATGCACTTAAGAAAAGTCTTAATGCTAAAGAATTTATATAGTTCAATTTCTTCACTCGTCTAGTGATAGTCTGTAACCATGACCTCTTTCGGTTTTTATCATATTATTTCCTATTTTTTTTCTAAGTCGTCCTATAAAGACCTCTATAGTATTCGAGTCTCTATCAAAATCTTGATCATATATATGTTCAGTAAGCTCGGTTCTTGAAATTACCTTGTCTTGATGATGTAAAAAATATTCAATGATTTTGTACTCGTGTGATGTTAACTTTAGTTTAGTACCATTTATAAATACCTTGTTTAATTTTGTGTCAATCTTTAGTGGTCCACATTCTATATCAGAAGTGGCATGACCTGCAGATCTTCTTATTAAAGCTCTCAACCTAGCTAGCAGCTCTTCCATTTGAAACGGTTTGGTTACATAATCGTCTGCGCCAGCATCAAATCCATTTACTTTTTCACTCCATCTATCTCTTGCAGTCAAGATTAAAACTGGAAATTTTTTGTTTTCTTTCCTCCAATTTTCTAAAACTGTTAAACCATCTATTTTTGGTAATCCTAAATCTAGAACAACTGCATCATAGGGTTCTGTATCACCTAAAAAATGTCCTTCTTCACCATCTAAGGCTATGTCAACCGAATATCCATTATCTTCCAAAGCATTTTTTACCTGTTTATTTAAATCAGGATCATCTTCAATAACTAATATTCTCATGATTTTTAGTCAGCTCCTTCAACCATTAAAACTGTTGATGTACCTGCATCAACTCTCAAATTTATGACTTCATTGTAAGAATTTATCATTCTTATATCATAAACCCAACCAAAAAGACCTTGCTCATTATCTTTTAAGTTTATAGCAAGAACTCTTCCATCAAATTGATTTCTAATATTTACCAAAATTTGATCCAAGGGAAGAATCTCTCCACTTTTTACTGCTTCAATTGCTTTTTCGTGATCATTAATTTGAGCAACAGAATCTTCAAAAACAAAGTTTACGACTGAGAGAAAAATAATACAAAAGACTAATTTAAAAAATCCCATTTTTTTTAATCATTTTTAAATCTTTTTAAATACTTTTATCATTAAATTAGAAAATGGGTAATTAAAAAAATCTTTTTTAAAAATCCACAGACCATTGGGATCATAAAATTTTTTTTCAATTTTAATTATTTTTACAAATAACTTAAGATGAAAATTTGTAAAATTGTGTTCGACAAATTCTAGGTTTGTATTTTTTGAAATAAAATCTTTTTTCATATCTAACAATCTTTTCTTATTTATTTGCTCATTGCTTGATTTGTATTCTAAAAAATCTGAGGTTTGGAATTTCATTAATCCGTGCAAAAAAACTCCTTCAGATTTTTCAATATATATTTCATTTTTGTACTTATAAACAAATGTAACTCCAATTTTTTTTTTTTTTTTTTTTTAATTTTTTTTTAAAATTTTTTTTT
>PBCD01000008.1 GCA_002717855.1 Rickettsiales bacterium | reverse complement strand
GTATTGGGGAATAAGAACTTTAGCATATAAAATCAAAAAAAGTTTTAAAGGACACTATTTTCTTCTTAATTTTGAAGCAAAGTTTGATTCTTTATCAAAAATTGAAAATAAATTAAAAATTGACGAGGATAGTCTAAGGTTTTTGAATATTAAAATTAAAAAATTTGATAAGGAACCTTCAATGATGTATAAAATTTCCAAAGAAGAAAATTAGGGATTTTAAATTATGGCGATCAAAAATAAACTTTTCGATAACAATAGATCAGTAGTTTCAAAAAAATGCCCGCTTTCTGGGAAAAACTCACCTGAAATTGATTATAAGAATCTAGAGCTACTAAAAAGATATACAACTGAGAAAGGTAAAATATTGCCCAGTAGAGTCACATCAGTTTCAACTAAAAAGCAAAGACAATTATCATTGGCAATTAAAAGGGCAAGATTTCTAGCTTTATTACCTTATGTTTCAAATTAGATGTTATTTGATGGAAAAGAAAAAAAATATCTCCCACTTTACTCCTCTCTTTTAATTTCAGTTATAACAATTCTTTTTTTTAAACTTCCATCACAATTTTTTTTTTTTTTTAGTTTTCTTCCTTGGTTATTGATAGGGCTTTCTACATCAAATATAAATACAACTTTATCTTATTTAATTTCTCAATTTATAATTATTACTTTTTTAAATTTTAATGAAAATATTAGTTCTGAAACTATGTATAATTTTCTTATTTTAAATATAGTATTAATCGGTTTTTTATCCTTCGTAATTACCACATCATTAAAAACACAAAGGGGTGGTAAGTACATAAATATTGGAGATATTTTATCAATTTATTTAATACTAATAACTTTTTTTCTTTCTTTATTCTTATTATTTTTTTATTTTCAAATTGATTTTGATCCTGTAATACAAAAAATTAAAGAACTTTTCTTGAAAGATATTCAAACACAAGATGAAGATTTATATAGTCGACTGATAAATATATTAGAATTTTCTCTTAAAATTTTTCCAGCAATTAATTCTGTAATCTTTTTTTTAATAACAATTTTAAATTTAAACCTTTCAATTAAAATTCTAAATAAATTGAATATTAAAGTAAATACAGAAATTAACTACTCAAATTTTGTAATGCCAAAATATTGTCTTTACTTAATTTTTACATTTTTTCTTCTAGTTTTATTTTCATCAGAAAATTACCAAATATTGTCAATAAATCTTTTAATTACCTTTGCTACAATTTATGTAGTAAGTGGATACTTGATAATTGTTAAAAAAGTAGACAAATATAATATTAATATTTTTATAAAAATTTTATTATTCTTTTTACTTTTTATTTTTTTCAGTTATCTTTTGATCATATTTTTATTTTTGTCAGGAATAATAGACCAAATTAAGCAAATTCATTATCAAAAAAAAATGTCTGGAGAATAAACATGGAAATAATACTTTTAGAAAGTTTTGATAAGCTTGGAAAAATTGGTGATGTTGTTAAAGTCAAAGACGGGTTTGCAAGAAACTTTCTACTTCCTCAAAAAAAAGCGCTGAGAGCAAATAAAACTAATAAAGAATATTACGAAAAAATCAAAAATGACTTAGAAGAAAATAATAAAAAACTTGTAGAAGATGCAAACTCAATATCCGAGAAACTTAAAAAAGTTGACACGATTTTTTTAAGACAAGCTAGTGAAACTGGCCAACTATATGGATCTGTTACTCCCAAGGATATTTCGAATTTTTTAAGTAAGAAAAATATAAATGTTTTACCCTCAAATATAAATTTAACAACGCCGATAAAAAATATAGGTATTTTTGAGATTATAGTTAAATTACATGCTGATGTAATTGTTAATATAACCATCAATGTTGCAACATCTGAGGAAAAAGCACTTGAACAAAAAAAAGAAAAATTAGAAAAAAAGAAAAATTCTAGTGATTTTTCTATCGAGAATCTTGAGTCCTCTGATAAAGATATTCAGAAAAAAGAAGCCAAAAAAAATAATAAGTCAAATGTTAAAATTACAGGTGAAAAAAAGATAAAAATAAAAGATTCTACTAAAGAAACTGATAAAGAAAAATGACAGTAGTTTCAACTCTCAATTAATGTTTATTTCAAAATGGTTGTTTTAAAATTAGCCATAGGAATTACACTGGTCCTTTATGGAACCAACCTTTTAATTAATACAGCAACAATTCTAGGAAAAAAGTTTAATATTTCAGATTTTTTTATTGGTATAGTTGTTATTGGCTTTGGCACTTCTCTTTGCGAATTAGTAGTGTCTATTGATGCTGTTTTAAAAAATGCAACGGAATTGTCTCTTGGAAACATAATAGGCTCAAACATAGCCAATATTTTTTTAGTTTTGGGTTTTTCAGGTTTAATGAAAAAAATAGTGATACCTAAAATAAAAAATTTTGATATCATTTTTCATTTTTTTATAAGTTCTATATTTTTCCTTATTTTTCTATTTTTAAAGATTAATTTTTTAATTGGTATAATTTTTATTGGGATATTTTTATTATATATTATTAAATCTTTTTACAAGTCTGATATTGATAAAAATAGTGAAAATATTAATTTAGAAGACAGATTATCAATTTTATCATTTGATCATCCTATTAAATTCGGTGTTCCAATTATATTCTTTTCAATTGCTCTAACAATTTATGGAGCTGATTTAACTGTAATAAATGCCATTGAAATTTCAACATTGCTTGGTGTTTCTGAAGCAATAATTGGATTATCAATTGTTGCTGTGGGCACATCACTCCCTGAAATCGCAGCTGGAATAGCTGCTGTCAAAAAAAACAAAATAGAATTAATCTTTGGAAATATCATAGGTTCAAACCTTTACAATATTTTATTAATTGTTGGGACTTCTTCGTTATTAAATAAATTTGATTATAACAATCAAAATTTATTAATTGAAATTTGGCTAATGTTTATAAGTGTAATTATCTTTTCAATAATAATAAAATATTCCAAAAAAATAGACAGAATTTTTTCTGTCGTGTTATTAATTTTATATTTTATATTTATGACAATGCTTTATAGTAAAAATTTAACTTAATAAAAAAGTTTTACCCATTATCCACATAATTAACATGAAGATTTATAATGCTAACTTTTACATTATGCTATAATTTATCATTATGAGTGAATTAGAAGATACAAAGAAAAAAGTAAATACAATTACAAATCTTCCAATTCAAAACGAATTAAGGCAAATCCCTACAAATCTTGAAACAGAAAGAGCTTTGCTTGGGGCGATCCTTACCAATAATAAAGCTTACGAACATATTGAAGAAATAGTTAGTGAATCTGACTTTGCTGAGCCTCTAAACAAAGAGATTTTTTCGTACACTAAATCGCTAATCGACAAAGGAAAAATCGCTGATTTAAACACCATAAAACTATTTTTAGAAAATAACGAAAGATTCAAAGAATTAGGTGGAATTGAATATTTGCTCAAAATTACTGAGGATAGTGTTAGTATTATAAATGCTGCTCACTATGGAAAAGTTATTAGTGATTTATCAAAAAGAAGAGAATTAATAGTGTTTGGGACCGATTTGGTTAATGATTCTTTTCTTCCCAAACCAGATGAAGACGCTTTACATATCATTGAGAAAGCTGAACAACAACTTTATGACTTGTCAACAGATGGAAAAATAGAAACTGGACCAAAAGATTTTGAAAACCTTATTAATGAAACAATGGAGTATATTGAAAAGGCTTACCAAAAAGATTCAAGTATAGTTGGACTTAAAACTGGGTTTAAAGATTTCGATAAAAAAATTAGCGGCCTTCATAATTCTGATTTAATTATTCTTGCTGGAAGACCTTCAATGGGCAAAACAGCATTTGCTACAAACATAGCCTATAATATAACAACTACATTTGAAAAAAAAAAAATTGAACATAGTGACTCAAAAGGAACAGTTCTATTTTTCTCTCTGGAAATGTCTTCTGAGCAATTGGTAACAAGACTACTTTCAGAATCATCAGATGTTCCTTCGCAAAAAATAAGATCAGGTGAAATTTCAAAACTTGAATTTAGTAAAATAGTAAAATCTAGTGAAAAAATCTCAAATCTGTCAATGTTTATTGACGATTCACCCGCTTTAACAATTTCATCAATTAGAACAAGAGCTAGGAGAATAAAAAGAAAAGAAGGATTAGATTTGATAATAATAGACTATTTACAACTAATAGAGAGCCAAAAAAAAATAGTAATGATAATAGAGTAAAAGAGGTATCTGATATCACAAGGGGACTTAAAGCGTTGGCTAAGGAACTTAATATCCCTGTGATTGCACTGTCACAATTATCTAGAAAAGTTGAAGATAGAGAAGAAAAAAGACCACAATTAGCAGACCTAAGAGAATCAGGAGCAATCGAACAAGATGCTGATTTAGTTGTTTTCCTCTATAGAGAAGAGTATTACCTTGAAAGATCCGAGCCAACGGAAGGCACCGAAAAACACGCTTCTTGGTTAAATAAAATGGATAAAATACATAATGTGGCTGAAGCAATAATTGCAAAAAATAGGCATGGACCAGTATCTAAAATTAAGTTGCATTTCAATCCGTCATCTACAAAGTTTTCTGATTTTATTGATAATAATAATTTCTAAAATAATATAGACTTAAATGTTGAAAAATTTAGAAAATGATACCGAATTGGGAAAAATAACTATTGATTTAAATTCAATTGAAAAAAATTATAAACTAATAAAAAAAAAAGTCGGAAAAGAGTGTTCAATCGCAGCAGTTTTAAAAGCTAATGCATATGGTATTGGAATAAAAGAAATATCAATAAAATTAAAAGAATTAGGCTGTAAGTTTTTCTTTGTTGCTACTTTAAAAGAAGGTATTGAATTAAGAAAAATTTTAAAGGATATACAAATTCTTGTTCTTAATGGACCAATTGTTATTGAAAAAAAAATTTATAATACCTTTCTTGAAAACAATCTAATTCCCATTTTTAATTCTTTGCATGAACTTAAATTATGGATTAAACTTGAATCGAGAGCTATAAAAAAAGCAAAAATTGGATTGCATTTTGATACTGGAATGAATAGATTCGGAATACCTAACGCAGAGATAGATGAAGTAAAAAAATTATTCTTAAAAAAAGCATTAAATTTATTTTGCATAATGAGTCACCTATCAAGTGCGGACGAAAAAAGTAAAAAAATAAACTTTATTCAAAAAGATCTTTTTAATAAAATTAATTCAGATTATAAAGACGTTCTGTTAAGCATTGCTAATTCAAGTGCAGTATTTAACTTAAATGGTTTTAATTTTTCATTTGTTAGATCTGGCGGAGCACTTTTTGGAATAAACCCTACCAAAAAAAAAAATCCTATGTATAACGTTATCTCTTTATATGCAAAAGTTTTACAGATAAAAGATCTTAAAACTGAAATGAATAAAGTTGTTGGTTACAATTCTACATATCAAGTAAATAATGCACTAAAAATTGCAGTTTTGGGAATTGGTTATGCAGATGGCTATCCACGAAATCTTAGTAATATTGGATATGCATTTTTTAAAAATTCTAAACTACCTATTATAGGAACGATTTCTATGGATTACATAACAGTAGATTTATCAAAATTAAGAAAAAAAATTAAAGTTGGCGATTGGGTAGAATTAATTGGTAAAAATATAAGTATACAAGATGTCGCTTTCTTATCTCAAACTATAGAATACGAAATTCTTAATAATCTTGGAAATAGGTTGCAAAAGTACTATATTGGAAAAAAATGAATCTTTATAAAAATATTTTAAAATTTCTAGAATTAGTTGGAAGTTTTTTTTATTATGTTGTGGATTCTTTAGGTTATAAGCTTATTTTTTTTTTTCATTGTATAAAAAGTTGCGTAACACCAAAGTTCTATCCCCGATTGTTATTAAACCAAATTTTTAAAATTGGTTTTAATTCATTACCTGTTGTTGGTCTAACTGCCTTATTTACAGGCATGGTTTTAGCACTCCAATCTTACACTGGTTTTTCCAGATTTTCAGCCGAAAGTGCTATTCCAAATGTTGTGGTTTTGTCAATTACAAGAGAACTTTCTCCAGTTTTAGCTGGCCTAATGGTTGCAGGTAGATCAGGAGCAGCTATTGCTGCTGAAATAGGTACAATGAAAGTTACAGAGCAAATAGATGCTTTAAAAACATTATCAACTAACCCCTACAACTATTTAATTGCGCCAAGACTGATTGCAGGTATACTTTCTCTTCCTTTTCTTGTTTTTATTGGAGACATTATTGGAGTTTTTGGCGGATACTCAATTTGCATTCATATTTTAAATTTCAACCCAAATGTTTATTTGGTTAATACATATAATTTTTTGTAATTCATGGATGTATTTTCAGGTCTAGTTAAAGCTTCTGTGTTTGGTTTAATAATTTCTTTTATGGGTTGTTATCACGGGTTCCATGCAACTGGAGGTGCACAAGGTGTTGGGTTAGCAACAACTTATTCAGTAGTTTCTTCTTCTATATTAATTTTATTTTTTAACTATTTAATTACCTCTATTTTTTTTTCATTATGAAACCAGTTATAAAAATTTCAAATTTAAAGAAAAAATTTAGAAACAAAGAAGTTTTAAATAATATAAATTTGTCAGTCTTTGAATCTCAATCCTTGGCAATAATTGGAGAATCAGGATCGGGTAAATCAGTTCTTACCAAATGTATTTCTGGACTTTTAGACTTTGATTTTGGAAATATAAGTTATANANNTNTATANAACCTTAAAAATTCAAATGAAAAAGNAAAAAATAAACATATTNCNANATTTGGNATTCTNTTNCAGAATGCTGCATTNTTTGATAGNTTNAATATTTNNCAAAANATTACNTTNGGNNNNAAAAAANCNAANATTTGNAAAATACTTGANTCNGTAGGNTTGAANAAAGATTGTTTANANNCATATCCAGCNNANATATCANNAGGTATGCAAAAAAGAGTNGGNTTAGCANGAGCAATNCTNACNGATCCNGAAATNCTTATTTTAGATGAACCTACAACTGGNCTNGATCCAATTATGTCNATCCAAATCAATANACTNCTNAAAAAAATGGTTACCAANAATAAACTNACNACNATAACAATTACTCANGATATGAGTAGTGTATATGAATATGCAGATAAAGTTGCTTTTATNNGTGANGGNANTATAAATTGGTATGGTGATANCNANGANTTNAAAAAAACTAANAANNTNAAATTAAAAAATTTTATAAANGGAAAAATNGAAGATTANGNNATNNANACTTGGAAAATAATTTAATATTTGATGTNTCGATAATTTTTTTTATTTTANTTTCGGCATTATTTGCTTTTTCTAGAGGTTTTTCTCAAGAANTTTTGTCACTTTTTAGTTGGGTCACCTCTTTTTTTATTTCATTTTTTTGTTCTAAAATTTTTGTTAACTACATCAATTATTTAATAAATAACTTTTTTATCTCAAAAATATCTTCTTATATTTTAGTTTTTATTATAAGTCTTTTTATTTTATCTTATGTAACTAGTAAGTTTTCTAATACTATTAAAAAAAGTTCTGTTGGAACTATAGATAGAAGCTTAGGATTTTTTTTTGGAATAGCTAGAGGATATATTTTGTTATGCTTGATATTATTCACCATAAGCAATTTTTATTTTGAAAAACTCCCAAAGTGGTTAGATGAGTCAAAAATGAATTATTTATTAATGTATGGAGCAACTAAAATAGTATATCTTTTTGATAAGNATAATTATTCAGCAAAAATTTTAGAGGATAAAATAAGATCTAAATCAGAAAAATTGTTTGAAAAAAGTATAGATTCTCATTTGAGAAGAGAAGGTAAATCTAATTTTAACAACGAAGGATATAAAAAATCTGATAGAGAGAGTCTCGATTATCTGATAGAAAATTCAAATGATGATTAAATCTTTTTTTAATTTAAAAAAACCAAGAGATGAATGCGCGGTATTTGGTGTCTTCAATAATAGAGATGCTGCTGCTTTGACTGCCCTAGGACTTCACGCATTACAACACAGAGGACAAGATTCAACAGGAATAGTCAGTTATTGCGATAATCAATCTAAATTTTTTGGACATAGAGGCATCGGACAGGTATCTGAAGTTTTTGGTGATTCGAGTATTATAAAAAAATTGGAGGGCACGGCGTCAATTGGTCATAATAGATATGGAACAACTGGGGAAACAGCTCTAAAAAATGTTCAACCTTTGTTCTCAGAAATTTTGACTGGTGGTGTAGCAATAGCACATAATGGTAATTTGACCAACACCAATGTATTGAAAAAAGAACTAATTAATAATGGATCAATTTTCCAATCGACCTCAGATACAGAGGTTATTTTACATTTAATTTCTACCTCTAAAGGTAATCTCATTGAAAGATTAGTTTATGCTATACATAGTATTAATGGTGCTTATTCTCTGGTAATGCTCAGTAATAGCTGTTTAATTGGGTTGAGAGATCCTCTAGGTATTCGTCCTCTTGTAATTGGAAAATTAAAGAATTCTTTCATTCTGAGTTCTGAAAGTTGTGGTCTAGATATAATTGGCGCTGAATTAGTTAGAGATGTTGAACCGGGAGAAATAGTGATTATTAACAATCAAGGATTAAAATCAATCAAACCGTTCGCAAATGCTAAGTTAAGGCCTTGCTTATTTGAATACATATATTTTTCTAGACCTGATAGTATTCTTGAAGGAAAAAATGTCTATCAAGTAAGAAAAAATATTGGGAAAGAACTAGCTATTGAATCAAAAGAGGACAAAATTAAATTTGATAAAGTTGTTCCAATTCCCGATTCAGGAAATGCAGCAGCATTGGGATTTGCAGAATATATAAACAAACCTTTTGAATTTGGCATTATCAGGAATCATTACACGGGCCGTACATTTATTGAACCCACAAATACCATTAGACATTTAGGCGTAAAATTAAAACATAATCCTAATTTTGAATCTATTAAAGGAATGAAAATAGCTTTGATAGATGATTCAATTGTAAGAGGCACAACATCTGTAAAAATAGTGGANATGCTTCGAAATTGCGGGGTTAAAGAAATACATATGAGAATTGCTAGCCCACCGGTAAAACATCCTTGTTACTATGGAATTGACACACCTTCAGAAAAAGAATTGCTTGCATCNAATTATACTGTTGAAGAAATAGCAAAAATAATNGGTGTAGATTCTTTAAAATTTATTTCTCTGGATGGTGTTTACAGAGCCTTAGGGTATAAACATGGAAGAAACAAACAAAATCCAGAATTTACAGATCATTATTTTAGCGGTGATTATCCGGTTAAGCTTGTTGATAAGACAATCGGAATAAAACCATCACAATTATCTTTACTGATAGAAACTAAATAAATTGAGTAANAATCAAAATTTNACTGGTATAATTTTTGGAGCTACAGGTAATATTGGTGAGAAATTAGCAATCAAACTAGCAAAAAAAAAATGTAACCTAATTATTCACGGACGTTCAAAAAAAAAATTATTGAATTTAGATGATAAAATTAAAAANATAAAACAAAATGTAACATTNTTACAANATAACTTTTCNAAATCTAATGAAATACCGAAATTAGGAGAAACAATCACTCAAAAATATGAAAAGATAGATTTCTTTATTAGCTTAATAAGTGTTATAGAAAAACTATGTCCATTGACAGATCTCAAATATGAAGAATGGGATAACCTNATAAATTTAAATTTAAGTAATAATTGGAAAATTTTAAAAAGTATTGAGCCACTTTTACTAAAATCAGAAAAAGCAAAAATATTTTTTATATCAAACGAACAAATCTCAAGAGGATANCCATACTTTCATGCTTACTCCGTAGCAAAGGCTGGACTTGAAGCAATGGCAAAAATTTATTCAAGAGAAAAAGAGAAATTTCAAGTTGAAATAAAAATTATAAATTTAAAAAGTATAAAAGTTGGTTTACTAAAAAAATTTTTCTCAAATGTTGATCGTGAAGATAAAAAAGATTTAGAAAAAAAAATTGATCTTATAGTTGATAATATTCTTAACCAAAAACCTCTTTAGTAATTGTTTGATACCAACCTTTCGAATGTCCAACCTCTACATTTCGTTGAAATTTNGTATCATTAATATTACTTTCCGACGTTCCCAATGAAACTATCTTGTCATTAAATTTGTTTACCTTATACCAAGATGAAATTGAAAATACATAATTAGGAGATGCAAAACTATAACAAGTATTAAAAAATACAGGGTCTAGAATTTCTTTATCTAATATAATATTTTTTAGATTTTCTGCGCAGGCTTTGGCCTGACTATTAGCTGAGAAAGCAGACTTAGGCATATCTCCAGCATTAATACAATCACCAACAGCATGAACAGATTTGTAATCTTTTAATTCAAATGTTGAAGGGTTTACTTCTAACCAATCTNTTTTATTATCATATAAAAAAAGATTCTTTGTTTTTTGATTCGGGATTATATTAATAAATTGACCTTTAAATTTTTGTCCCGTTTCTGTGATTAAAAATTTATTTTTGTAATCAAGTTTTGTAACTTTTCCACCTTTGCTTTTGGGAATCCACTCTATACTTTTAGGGTAGAGTTCGTTCCATGCCTTAAAAAAAAGATTTTGTTTTGCAAAAGAATCCTTACTATCTAAAATTATTATTTTAAAGCGTAAACCTCTTTTTTTTAAATTATAAGCTATTAAAGACGCTCTTTCATAAGGTGCTGGAGGGCATCTGTAAGGGTAATCAGGTGCCGATAATAATATAGTTGAATTATCTTCCAAACTGTTAACTTTATCTAAAATTTTTTTTGCGTCAGCTCCATTCCATCCATGAGGTAAATTTTTACTTGTTTCAAAATTAAAACCCTCAATATCATTCCATTTAAAATCAATTCCTGGTGAAATCACTAACCAATCGTAGTTAAGAAATTCGTCATCCGAAAATTTTATTAGTTTTGTTTCAGAATCAACAAATTTCACTTCTTTATAAATTAGTTTAACATTATTATATTTTAATTTATTTAATTTAAACTTGTTATTGTTAAGTGACCTAAATCCTCCAACAACTGAATTTGAATATGGACAGGTATAGTAATTTTTATTTTTTTCAATTAAAAAAATATCAAATTGATTGGAGAATTTTTGCAAATAGGAAAGACAACTCCCACCTCCAAATCCACCACCAATTATAACCACTTTTGGTTTATAATTAGCCCTAACCCCTCTTAGAAATGGTAACGAGATAAAGCCTAAACCTAAATTTTTAATAAATCTTCTTTTGTATAAATTTATTTTATTTTTTTTCATAATAATAATCTGCTAAACTTCGAATATCATCAAGATTTAATACTTTTGTTATTCTATTCATTATTGAATTATCATTTATGTTTTGAAAATCTATCATTTTTTTTATAAAAATTTCTTTTTCAATTTCAAAAAATGAAGGAATTAATCCACTGTGATTATCTTCGAGATGACAACTTGAGCAATTATTCACTATCATTTTTATATTTATTTGGTCTTTGTCCATAGATAAAACGGATTTTTGGAAAGAAAAGAAAAATAAAAACACAGGTATTATTAATAAATTAACCATAAGGATTATCAGATTTTACTATTTTTAATGTGATAATTATACCCTCCAACTTAAATACTTTTTTTAGGTTATTAATTAAAAATCTTTTATAATTTTCTTTTATAGCTAAGGGATAATTGGTAAACAATATAAATTTTGGTGGTCGGGTATTCACTTGAGTAATATATTTTAATTTTACTTGTTTACCATTATTTAATGATGGAGGCGTTATTTTTGAAATTTTACTTAGCCATTTATTCAATTTATTTGTATTTATTCTTTTTTGCCAAATTGGGAGGACGTTAATAATTCCAGCCACAAGTTCTTCCAAACCTTTTTTTTGTAAGGCTGAAATAAAAAAAATTGGACAATTTGTTATCTCAGGAAAAGAGTTATAAATATTTTTTTTTATGTAATCTTTTGAAATTTTTTTTATTTTATCTATTTTGTTAATTACTATTATTAAACATCTAGCTTCTTCAACTATAAGTTTTATTAATTGATAATTAAATTTTTCAAAATAACTATTAATATCAATTAACAATATTATGACTTCAGATAACCTAATCCTTCTTTTTGTTTCATTTATTGATATTAAATTAATTTTTTCGGTTTTATTTTTTGAACGAGTCATTCCTGCAGTGTCAAAAAGTCTAAAATTTAAATTTTTCCAAACTAAATTTGCTTCAACTGGATCTCTTGTTATATGAGGAATATTTCCTGTAACAGACAATTTTTTACCAACTAAAGAATTTAAAAGCGTTGATTTCCCGGTATTTGTTTTTCCAACAATCGCAACTGAGTGGTCTGAAAATTTTTCGGAATCGTCAATAGTTTTTTTAAAATCTTCAGGAATTTCTGAATCTATTTTTAATTTGAGATCTGTAATTCCAATTTTATGTTCAGCTGAAACAAAAAGTGGTTCACCTAAACCAATTTTCTTTATGTCACTTTCAATTGTAGGAAATAATTTTCCTTCAGACTTATTTATGATAAGTAATTTTTTTACTTTTATACGTCTCAAATATTTAACAATTTCTAAATCTTCGCATGTGAATTCCTTATTTCCCTCCATTACAAAAAGAATTAAATTTGATTTGTTAACCTCAGACATTGTTAACTCTAGAATTTTTTTATTTAAATCAGATGTTTTTGAAGAAGTTTTTTGAATACCTGCAGAATCAGTTAAATTATAACTTTTTCCTAAATAGTTAATTTTTATTTTCTTTAGATCCCTAGTAAGACCCGAATAGTTTTTTACCAATGCAAGGTTTTTTTCTAACAGTGCGTTAAATAAACAGGATTTTCCAACATTTGGTTTTCCCAGAATTATCACATTAAAACACATTTTATTTATATGCTATTAGTTCACCGTTTTCTGTTAAAAAATAAATAGATGTACCCGCATGTATTGGTGAAATTGTAATTGGTACTTTTTCATCAGAAACACTTATTATATTACCATCAAAAGGAGATAGTGATATTATTTTTCCCTCTGAGCTAGCTAGTATAAGTTTATATGAAGAAAGAACAGGGCCAACCCAACTTATGACTTTTTTTTTTATATTTTTTTTTAATTGAACAACCCATATTATTTTTCCTTCCTTTTTTTCTATACAATATAATTTACTGTTAGTGTCTGTTAAAAAGATGTAATCTCCTGAAATAACTATTGGATTAATCGTTGTTAAATCTAATTCCCAACTTCTTTCTCCATCAATTAAGTTAAATACAACAAATTTTCCTGAAAAACTAGAAACATACAAATTATCTTCAAAAATTACTGGAGGCGATTGTATATCAGTAATCAATCCGTCTCCGAACAAACCAGTATCACCCAAATTTTCGTACCATTGAATTGTGCCATTGTTTTCATTCAATGCATAAATTTCTCCGGTTGAATATGTTACATATACTATACCATTTTTTATTGCTGGATTAACTCCACCAATTATAGAAACGTTTTCTATATTACCGTTATGGTTCCAAATTTCATCTCCATTAGTTTCGTCAAAAACAATTAACTGGTTATCATCTGTGGTAACAAAAACTTTTTGTTTACTAATAACTGGAGGAGCAGAAATCTGTGTAAGGATATTTTCTTTCCAAATTATATTACCATCTAAATAATTCAATGCATAAATATTTCCAAGACCTGTTGTAATAAATAAAACGTCATTATTGGCTGCTAATCCTCCTGTAAAATTGATTTTTTCTTTTTTTTCTTCAGAAAGAACTTTAGTCCAAACTAAGTCACCTTGCTCAGTATTACGAACTTCAATTTTAGATTTGTTATCAATGGTAAATATTAAATTTTTATAAACAATAGGCTTTGCAATGTATGGACCTATCTTACTTTTACCTTTTCCAATTTTTTTTTTCCACTGCTTTTTAAGGTTTTTTTTACTTAGAAAATGGAAATTATGATTAAAGGTATTTTGATTGCTTTGTGACCAATCTTTAATTAATTCTGGTTCTGGTAGATTAACTTTTGAGAACGATTTTACTAATCTCTTTTCGTCGTTTTTAAAAACTTTTTCTCTTTTTCCAGTAAGTTTAATTTCCTCTTCTTCAAAGTAATCAAGAATCGAACATGAGCTAAATGCCATCAGTAAAAAAAAGAATAATAGCTTTAACAATTTACTTGCCTTCTAAAAAATCTACCATATCACGAGCTCTAGAAGCCAAAGTGACAGGTGCATTACCCATTTTTATAATTGTGTTAAAAGTTCTTTTTGATTCAGAAAAATTTTTATCTTTAAATAAAATAAAACCTTTAAGTTCTAGTGCAGAAAATTTCCAAGAACTATTTGTTGTCAGTCTTTCAATTTTACTTAACAAAAGTTCAGACGATTTATGATCAATAGCATTTAAAACGAAAAGAATTGTTGACATATCTTTAAATGATTGGTCAAAAGCTGTTCTTTCTAAATCTTCATAAATTCTCAAACCTTCTAAAATTTGTTTTTTTTTAATTAAAATCGAAGCTTTTTTCATTTTTGCCATGGTTACGTATCCATCCGAAGCTTTATCAGTGATTCTTTCAAGAGCAATCAATGCTGTATCGTAATCCTCTTCTTTTATAAGCTCAACAGCAGCTGTAAAATCATCACCTAATTTTTGTTTTTTATTTTCAGTATACTTATTCCAAAAAACAACACCTGAGGTAAATAGTACAATACCTATAGCTAAACTTATTACATAAGGTCCAATCTTCTTCCATATTTTAGCATACTTTTCCTCTTGTAACTCTTCATCAACTTCTCTAATAAATTCTTCACTCATTTTTCTCTGGCAATATAAAATAATAATAATAAAATGATATTAAGTATATTTATATCATTTCATAAAAAATTCAAATTATTAAAATGAGAATATTAAAACTAAAAACTAAAAAAAGAAAACTAATAAGATTTGAAAAGTTTGAAATTAATAAGATTATGGAAATATATAGTGAAAAAATTTCTTCAGGTGAATGGAAAGATTATTCAATCTGTTTTAGAAGTAATTATGCTCTTTTTTGTATTCATAAATCTTCATTTGCTGAACCGACATTTGAAATAATAAAAAATAGGAATAATAATCCTATTTTTTCATTGTGGTCTAACTCAAAATTAATCAGAAAATCAGAATCACTTTCTAAGGTATTAATTTATTTTCAAAAACCAAAACTTACCCTAATTAATTAATTTTTTTCATACCAGAAGTATACTCACTCTGCGTTGATTTATGCAATCTCTGAATTCCCATTACACCTCTAAAAATAAAGTCTTCTTTTCCAGAATTCCATTTTATTAAAACGTTACCATCAATAATTTTCCAAAAGCCTTTTTGTCCGTCACCATAATTTGATCTAGCAATTCCATTTTTTTTTAAAATTATACTAAATTCTGACTGCCACTGGTCTAAAGCTAACCATTTTCCAACCCAATTATCACTAGCCCTAATGTTCGATTTTTCTAAGACAAAAATGATAAAAAGAAAAAGAAAAAATTTTATTCTCATTTTTTTTGACGCCTCTTACTTAATTCTTTTAATATTTTTTTCTTTTGTTTAAATGAAAAGTTTATCCAGTTTTCGATCTCATCAATACTTCTAAAGCAAGACGTGCAATTTTTTCTATCTGCATCAAGTTTACATATTCCTAAACAGGGAGAATTTATAGTCATCTTTAATTACTAATATATTATGTTTACTAATTAAATAAAATTAATTAATTTAAATGCAATATAAATAATTTTTTTAATAACTAAACAAAATTATTATGAAAAAAAAAATATTTATTTTCTCATTCCACAAATTTATCACAGTTGTAAATAAGTCTAACTTAAAAAAAAAATTACTAAACGTGATGAAAACTAACTCTATTTTTGGCACTATTCTGATTGCTGATGAAGGAATAAATGGAGCGATTTCTGGTGATTTAGACAACTTAGAAAAGCTTAAATCATTAATACTTGACAACGTATGTTTGAATATTAATTTTAAAAAATACACATGTTCAAATTACCCTTTTATAAGGAAAAAAGTAAAAATTAAAAATGAGATTGTTAAAATGGGAGTCCATCATGTAGATGTTCAAAAATTTACCGCTCAATTTCTTGAACCCAAAGAGTGGGAAGTTTTTTTGAAAAA
The DNA here is from genome assembly GCA_002717855.1 of Rickettsiales bacterium. The sequence goes on along the minus strand of PBCD01000008.1, from coordinate 1,750 downwards.
AGAAGATACTGTTGTTGTAGATACACGGAACACATATGAATCTGAGATTGGAAATTTTAAAAACTCTATTTCTACAAACACCTCATCCTTCAGCGAATTTCCGAAATGGGTAGAGAAAAATAAAAAAAACCTTAAAAATAAAGTTATTGCTATGTATTGCACTGGTGGTATTAGATGTGAAAAAGCCTCATCTTATATGATAGAGAAAGGTTTTAAAAATATTTACCAACTCAAGGGAGGTATCTTGAACTATTTAAAGGTTACAGAAAAAAAAAATAGTTTATGGAATGGTGAATGTTTTGTTTTTGATGATAGAGTATCAGTGAATCATTCATTGAAAAAAGGAAAATTTATACAATGTTTTGCTTGCAAATCTGCATTGACAAAAGAAGATACTTTTTCAAAATATTATAAAAAAGGAATATCATGTAATAAATGTTATAAAAAAACAACAAGCAAACAAAAGGAACGTTTTAAAGAACGTATTAAACAGATTAGCATAGCAAAAAAAAAAAAAATTATGCATTTAGGAAAAAAAAATATCAACTCTCAATAACTTTTTGAATTGAAAGTTTTTTCATTTTTTCTATTAATGTAGTCCTATTTATTTTTAAACATTCTGACGCTTTTGTAACAGATCCTTCATTTTTTTCTAAAGCCGATTCAATTAACGTCATTTCAACCTCACTTAAATATCTTCTAAGATCAATCTTATCCATATACTCAAACCATTTTTTGTAATGACTAGGGTGTGGTAATACGTGATCAGTATTTTCTTGAGTATCATTTAACTTTACTAAATCTGACGTTAAGTTCCATAACTCTTCTTTTTCCTTTTGATCTTGGGGTAAGCTAATTCTTATTAAATTATCTTTAACATTTCTTGAATCAACTACTTTATTTGGGAATAAAATTGATGCTCTTTCTATCACATTCTTTAATTCTCTTACGTTACCAGGCCAAATATACTCCTTTAATGCTCTAAGAGCGGAGTTATCAAACTTGGGGATCTGTGCTCCATAACTTTTCATTTCCTCTATCATGTACTCGACCAGGGTCGGAATATCATCATTTCTTTCTGCCAGGGTTGGTATTTCAATGGGAAACACATTAATTCTAAAAAAAAGATCTGCTCTAAAACTACCCTCCTCAATTTTTTGTTCTATATTTTGATGAGTTGCACAAACTAAACGTAAATCTAAATTAATTTCTTTTTTTCCACCAACTCTTTGTATTTTTTTTGTTTCTATAGCTCTTAACAATTTAGCCTGAAGGGTCATAGGCATATCACCAATCTCATCTAGAAACAAGGTACCGGAATCTGAAAGTTCAAATCTTCCATGTCTTTGAGAATCCGCACCCGTAAATGCACCCTTTTCATGACCAAAAAGTTCAGACTCCAAAAGTTCAGAGGGAATTGCAGCGCAATTAACATTTACTAGTTGACCTTTTCTTTTGGAACTATAATGGATTGCACGCGCAACAACATCTTTTCCACAACCTGTTTCCCCTCTTAATAAGACTGTTGAAGGTGATAAAGAGACCATCGAAACTAACTTTTTTAATTGTTTAGTAGCCTCGCATTCTCCTTTTATGATGTCTTCAATTTTTTCCATATTTTAGTGTCAAAAAATTGCTTTATTCATTATTTAATAATGTCAGAATCCTGACAATAAGCCAATTTTAAAAAAAATTTTTATTTTAAGCTATTGTTTTTACAACCAAAAAAAAAAAAAAAAAAAAAAAAAAT
>PBCD01000007.1 GCA_002717855.1 Rickettsiales bacterium | reverse complement strand
CAGCACATAGGACAAAAACAATTTTTAAGTTTTTCTAGAAATCAAGAATCTTTTGCAGATCAAACAGCTATAAAATTACTTCAAGAATCAGGATATTCTACGAATGGAATGTACGAACTATTCGAAATCCTTGAAAAAAAGGAAAGAATTTCTAGATTTAATCCCTACAACATGACTCATCCTCTATCGAGTGAGAGAAAAAAAATATTAGAATTTCACGTTGACAAAAATGATTCAAAAAATCCATATTTAGAAAAAAAACTCGTTCTTCTTCAAGCAAAATTAAATGGTTTTTTGTCCTCAGATGAATATATTGCAAATATTTATGATACAAATAGTGTTGAATTTTGGTATTCTAATTCTATCAGATCCCATTTAATAGGTAATAAAAATAAAGCTATAGAGTTTATTAATAGATGTATTAACTCAGATCCTAAAAATCCTTATTTTTATGAAATCAAGGCTCAAATACTTTATGAACACGGAGAAGCACTTAATGCATCTAATAATTATAGAAAGGCTTTAAGCTTAATTGCTAACGAGAGACATTTTTTTTTTGGTTTAGCTAAAGCTCTTTATTTGACTGGTGGTAAAAAAAATTATTTAGAATCAATTGAATTACTAAAAAAGTACATAAATATAGAAGAATTTCCCGTTGAAGCTTGGCACTTCTTAGCTTTATGTTATGGTAAATTAGAAAAATATTCCTTATCATCGTTGGCCTTAAGTGAAAAATTTTTACTACTAAATGATATAAAAAATGCTAAATTACAATTGAATAGGGCTATTCAACTAAATGAAAATAATAATAACAAAAATATTTCTTCACAAATAGCAGATCTTAAAATGATAATAAATCAAAAAGAAAAAAATGAATAAGATTCTAATTATAAACGGACCTAATTTAAATATGTTAGGGACAAGAGAGATTGAAATATATGGAAAAAAAACTCTTTCACAAATTAAAGAAGATTGTGAAAAGTTTAGTAGAAAAATGAACTATGAAATTAATTTTTTTCAAACGAATTCAGAGTCAGAAATTATTGGATGTTTGCAATCTATGAAAAACAAGTATGTTGGACTTATAATTAACGCTGCTGCTCTAACTCATACCTCAATTGCAATTCATGATAGTTTGAAAATTGTAAGTTGTAAAAAAATAGAAATTCATATTTCAAATCCATTTAGCAGGGAAAATTTTAGAAATAAATCCTTTATAAGTCCAGTTGTTGACGGTGTTATTTCTGGGTTGGGTCATAAAGTTTATATTACAGCAATTTTTGCCATAAAACAGATGTTGGAAAAAGTTAATGAATAAGATAAATAAATCTTTAGTTAAAGAAATATCCAAGCTTATGGAAGAATTTGGATTATCAGAATTTGAGTTTTCGGATTCTAATAATACTTATAAATTAAAAAAAAATGCTAATCCAAAAATCGATATCGAACAATATTCCAATCAAAGTTCATTTAAAAAAGAGTCTCAAGAAGAAGGTAATCAAGATAATATTATTAAAGCACCTCTCGTTGGAACAGTTTATTTAGCACCAGAACCAGGTTCAAAAACTTTTATAGATATTGGACAAACTGTTAAAATTGGTCAAGTCCTTTTGATTATTGAAGCAATGAAAACAATGAATGAAGTCACTGCAAGTAAATCAGGAACAGTGAAAAAAATTTTTATAGAAAACCAGACGCCAGTTGAATTTGGGGAACCACTAATTTTAATTGAATAGCTGTATGTTTAAAAAAATATTAATTGCAAATAGAGGTGAAATTGCGTTAAGAATTCATCGAGCTTGTAAAGACATGGGTATAAAAACAGTTGCTGTACACTCAACAGCTGATGAAAATTCTATGCATGTAAGATTGGCAGACGAAAGTGTTTGCATTGGACCAGCTATAGTTAAAGATTCGTATTTGAATATTCCTTCAATAATTTCTGCTGCCACGATTGCGAATGTTGATGCCATCCATCCAGGTGTTGGTTTACTCTCTGAAAATGCAGAATTTGCAAAAATTGTAAATGATCATCAATTTATATTTATTGGACCAAAACAGGAACATATTCATATAATGGGAAATAAAATACTTGCTAAAAGAAAAGCTGAAGAAATTGGAATCCCAATTCTTCCGGGAAGTAAAGGTGATGTAAAAACTCACCAAGAGGCTATCAGAGTTGCCAAGGAAATAGGTTTTCCATTACTGATAAAAGCTACTAATGGTGGAGGAGGAAGAGGAATCAAAAAAGTTTTTTCGGAAGAAGAATTAAAACAAAAATTCTTTATTGCAAAAGCTGAGGCCCAACAGAGCTTTGGAAGTGATTCTGTTTACATTGAAAAATACCTGACACATCCTAGACACATTGAAATTCAAATTCTTTCTGATAAATTTGGTAATGTTTTTTCCATTGGTGAAAGAGATTGTTCAGTTCAAAGAAGAAATCAAAAGCTTATCGAAGAGTGTCCGTCACCAATATTGAATAGTGATGATAGAAAAAAGATTTCTGCAATATGCGTTAAAGCAATGAAAAAGTTAGATTATGAGAATATTGGAACAATAGAATTTCTTTATCAAGACGGAGAGTTCTTTTTTATAGAAATGAATACTAGATTGCAAGTTGAACATCCCATAACTGAAATGGTATATGGAATTGATCTGGTGAAGGAACAGATAAGTGTCGCTTATGGTAATAAAGTTTCATTTGTTAATGAAACTTTGAGTATTAATGGTCATTCAATCGAGTGCAGGATTAATGCAGAAAATCCTGAAAGTTTTTTTCCCTCTTCTGGAAATGTTATAAATTATCATGTGCCTGGAGGACCTGGAATTAGAATTGATTCGGGCCTTTACAATGGTTTAAAAATTACAAATTATTACGATGGTCTTATCGCAAAATTAATCATACATGGAAAGAATAGAGAGGAATGTCTTTTAAGATTGAATAGAGCATTACTTGAGTTTGTTATAGATGGCATAGATACCACCATACCTTTATACCAAAAAATTATTAAAGAAGAACAGTTTCTTTCTGCTAATTACGATATTAACTGGTTGGAAAGTCTTTAATGTTTTTAACTGCACATTCTATAATTGATGGTTATAAAAGAGGGATTTTTCCAATGGCAGAATCTAAAAATCATCCATATATTTATTGGGTTAGTCCAGAATACAGAGGTATTATTGATATAAATAATTTTACAGTTTCAAAGAGTTTAAAAAAAGTTATAAAAAAAAATAAATTTTTAATCAAAATTAATAATGATTTTTTAGGTGTTTTGAAAAATTGCTCAGAATTAAATAATAAGAGAACAGAAACCTGGATAAATGATGAAATTATTAATAGCTACGTTGAGTTAAATAAATTAGGAATGGCAACTTCTATTGAGTCATATCTAGATGAAAAACTTGTGGGTGGATTATATGGAGTTCAATTAGGTAAAATTTTCTTTGGTGAAAGTATGTTTAGTAAAATAGACAATGCAAGTAAAGTTGCTCTTGTATATTTAGTTGCTTTTTTAAAAGAGGGTGATTTTAACATACTTGATACTCAATATATCACAAATCATCTTAAGCAATTTGGAGCAATTGAAATAACTAGAAAGAAATATTTAACTATACTGAGTAAAAATATTAAAGAAAAAGCAGTATTCCCTGACAAGATTAAGAAAAATGTACTTGAATATTTTATTTGATTTCCCTGAACTCAGGAAATAAAGGATCTTTTGACAAACAGCCTAATAATTTAATATCATATATTTCATCTTCAATTGTTACCAATGAGGGTGATGATTTAAAAAGCCAGCCAAGAAAGTTGTTTTCATTATTACTTTCAGAAATAAATCTAATTAAAGCAATTTCATCGTTTCCTTTTTTTCTATCTTGATGAATACATTGATATACAGCTAATTCTTTTTTTGAAAATTTAAAGAATTGACCCAAAGGTAATTTAAGAGAGTAATTTTTAGTTGTAGATTTGTTAAGAACTTGAAAATGGGCACCCTCTTTTTTTTGGCCCTCTGACATTTCTAGACTATTAGCAAAACCTAAGTTTGCTATTATATATACAAATAAAGCAAATATTATCACTATTTTTCGAACGAAAATTTTAAATTATTTAATATATTAACCACTTTTTTTTTAAAATCCTTTTCATCGCAACCCATAATTACAGCATCATCAAAAATATTTTGAAGATTATTTTCTAATTCTAAAATATTTTCATTAAGAACTTTTAATTTTTCGTCACACGAAATTACTTCATGTGACTTATTCAGCCATACATATTTATTTTTTTTAGTTTTGTTCATTGTGTAGCTAAAAAAATAATTTTACTTACCTGATCCTCAATTGATTCATAATCAACAACATTTAAAACTTCATCGTCATTAACAAACATCTCTTTTTCGATTGTACCTGGTATAATTGATAAATATTTTCCACCCAATAATCCATCATTATTAATACTTACTTGGCTATCTCTAGGTAAATTGATTTTTTCATCGATATAAAAGTCTACAACTGCCAAAAATTCATCATCAAGATATACTTTTGCGACAGTTCCTATTTTTACCCCCCTAAGCTTAACATCGTTGCCTGCAATAACGCCACCAGCCTTTAAAAATTTAGCACTTAAACTTAAGTTATTTTTATTATCCTGAAATGAGTTTCCTTTAATAAATAAATATAGAGCTACAAGAGAAAAGATCAATATTACAGCCCCTAGTATAGTTTCAAAATAATTCCTCTTCATAAGTTATCTTTCTTTAATCTGTTTTCTCCTAAATTTATTATTTTTCTTAATAAATCTTCTACTAAAATTGAATCTTCTGTAAAAATTATTTGATCTCCATTATTTATATTATCTTCAGATCCTCCAGGTTCAATTATAGCATATTTGTTTCCAAATAAACCATCAGTCTGTATAGAAATTGAAGAATCTGTAGGAATCATGTAATTTTTATTAATTACAAAATAAACCATTGGTTTGTTATTAATAATTGAAATTTTTTCAACCTGCCCAATTTGAACACCAGATAGCCTAAGATCTGAGCCAATTTGCAATCCATCAATTCTGTTAAATTGTGCTTTTACAGATAAAGTATTTATGTCAATTTTTTTGTTGTACTTTATGATGGAAATACAAAAAATAATAAAAATTATTCCTGCGACGAAATTAAATTTATTTCTTGTCATTTGGCTTCCATGATGTGTAAGTTTTATTACTGGATGATTTACTATTCAAACTCTTTGCAGTTCCAGTTTGGTTTGGCATGTGTTTCTTTATCCATTTAGGTTTTCTAGTCTTTCTAGGTATCTCATTTGTAACATGATGTAGCCAAGCATTCCACTCTGGAGGTACTTTACTAGCTTCTACTTCTCCGTTATAAATAACCCATCTTCTTTCTCTTCCATTATTTGCTGGAGAACTCCTTTTATCAATAAAATAATAATTTCCATAACTGTCATTTCCAACACTTTTAGCAAAAAAATAGCTATAAATTTTTAAAAATATTTTATTGTATGATATAGTCATTTTAATTATGTGTTAAAATATAAAGTATTATGCAAAATATTAAAGAGATAAAAAAACTAATAAATAATTTTTTAGTCGTTCAAGAAAAAAATTCAAAAAGATTAAATTCAGAAGAAGATAGAAAAAAAATGTTGTCTCAAATTAAACTTTTTAAAGAAGCATTGTCAAACTTGTCAGATGGTTTAAACAAAGATATAGAAATAAAAAGAAATAAATTACCTCAAAGAAGGAAGGGTTATACTCAAAAAGCCTCAATTAATAATCATAAAATATATTTAAGAACAGGAGAATATATGGACGGTTCTCTAGGAGAAATTTTTATAGATATGCATAAAGAAGGTGCTGCTTTCAGAAGTCTTATGAATAATTTTGCTATATCAATATCAATTGGTCTCCAATATGGTGTTCCCCTTGAAGAATTTGTTGAGGCTTTTACTTTTACAAAATTTGAACCGTCGGGAAAAGTTGAGGGTAATGAAGAAATTAAATTTTCTACTTCAATTTTAGATTATATTTTCAAAGAGTTAGCAATTTCATACCTTGGTAGAGATGATTTTAGTAATCTACACGAAGGTGACCAAACAACAGAATTATTTCCTAAATTAAAAGTTGAAAATAATCAACAAAAAGATGCAGAACAAGTTTTATTATCTTTTACAAGCAAAGGTTACGTAAGGAAAAAAATATTTGATAATAATCTTACATTAATATCGAATACAGATAAAAATTTGAATACTGAAAATTTTAAAAAAAATAAAAATTTTAAATTTGAAGGGGATCCTTGTAAAAGATGCGGAAATTTTACAATTTACAGAGGACTTGATGAATTACACTGTTTATCTTGCAATTATAAGCAAAGAACTTGATTAATATTAAAAATGAATTAATAAATCTTGGTTTTATAGAACCAGAAAAAAATTTTGTGTTAGCTAATTATAAGCCTTATACTATTTACAAGGACAATTTATATATATCTGGACAACTGCCTCTATCTAATGGAAAGATTTTATATACGGGTCAAATTTCTTTAAACAGTAATATGGAAGAAGTAAAAAAAGCAATCAGACTTGCAGCATCAAATTTATTATGGACTGTAAATTCAGCAATGAAACGCGAAAAAAAAAAAATTGCGCAAGCTATTAATATTAAGGGATATCTTCAATGTGAAGAAAACTTTAATGATCAATCTAAGATTTTTGATGAAGCTTCTAATCTAATTGTAAGTGTACTTGGTTCAAAATTCGGCTCACATTCCAGAAGTGTAGTTGGGGTAAAAACGCTTCCAAAAAATTCACAAGTTGAAATAGAGGGATTGTTTGCAATATTATAATGAGAAAGATTATAAATTGGAAATATCATCAATAAAAAGTGTTCGTTCTCTTCAAAAAAAAATATGGGATCCACTTGTCAAAGAGGATACCCCTTTATTTAATTATGATTTTTTAAATTGCCTCGAACAAAGTGGCTGTACAAAAACAGAAACAGGCTGGGAGCCGAATCACTTTATTATTAAAAAAAATAAAAAAACTATATGCATAGTTCCAACATTTAGAAAATTTAATTCAAACGGTGAATTTGTTTTTGATCATGCATGGGCAGACGCTTATCATAGATTAGGAATGAATTATTATCCTAAACTTCTTGCAGGTGTTCCATTTACCCCAGTAAATGGTAATAGGATTTTTTATGATAAAAATGTCATCAATATTTTAGACAATATTGTTCCTATTTTAAAAAATAAGTTAGAGAATCATAAACTTTCTTCTTTTCACCTAAATTTTATTGATAAAAAACAATCTGACGTACTTAAGAATTTTAATTTTTTACAAAGAATAGGCATTCAATATCATTGGATAAATCGTGGTTATGAAACATTTGATGACTTTTTAGAAACACTTAAAACAAAAAAAAAAAAAAATATAATAAAAGAAAGAGATTACGTCAAAAATTCAAAAATTAAAATTTCTCACCTTATTGGTGATGAAATTTCAAAATCTGACTGGAATTTCTTTTATAACTGTTACTCATCTACAATTGATAAGAAATGGTCTTATAAATATTTAAATTTTAGTTTTTTTAGATTTCTATCCAACACTGAACTTAAAAAAAAAATACTTTTAATCTTAGCAAAAGATTCAGCAGGTAAAAATATAGCTTGTACACTTAATTTTATAGGTAATGATAAATTATTCGGAAGGTATTGGGGTTGTGTAAAAGACATTCCAAACTTACATTTTGAACTTTGTTATTACCAGTCAATAGAATTTGCTATAAATAACAAAATCAAAATAATCGAAGCTGGAGCACAGGGCGAACACAAAATTTCAAGGGGCTATTCCCCTAATTTTACTTACAGTAATCATTGGATTGAAAAAGAACAAATGAGAGAGGCAATAGAAGATTATTTAGAGAGAGAAAGAAAAATAATCATACAGAATATGGAATACTTGAAGGAGAGAGTTCCATACAAATAATTTTTTTTTATTTTTTCAAAACTTTTTTACTTTTTGGTTCACCTACCTTAATAACCAGCTTGTCTATCTTATTATCAACATTCACTAATATTTTTTGCCCATCTTTTATTTTTCCGTCAAGTAAATCATTTGCTATAGGTGATTTTATATATTGACTAATAACCTTAGCCATAGGTCGTGCACCATTAGAAGGGTCAAAACCTTTATTTAAAAGCCATTTTTTTGCTTTAGAAGAAATCTCTAATATTAAATTTTTTTCAGAAAAAACTGTTTCTAATTCCAAAACAAACTTTTCTACTACTCTCATAGCATTTAATTCATTTAATTTATCGAATTGAATAATAGCATCTAATCTATTTTTAAACTCTGGGCTAAAGTAATCATTTAAAGAATCATCTATGTTGATTGGTGCATTTTGAGCTAAAAAGCCAATATTTTCTTTAAACAAATTCCTCGCACCTACATTACTTGTCATTATTACTATAGTATTTGTGAAATCAACTGTCTTTCCTAAATGATCCGTAAGTTTTCCATAATCAAACACTTGTAACAAAATATTAAACAAATCCGGGTGTGCTTTTTCTATTTCATCTAACAATAAAACAGAATGGGGTTGTTTATCAATTGCGTCTGTTAACATACCTCCTTGATCATATCCAACATAACCTGGTGGTGCTCCTATAAGTTTAGAAATACTATGCCTTTCCATGTACTCAGACATGTCAAATCTTACGAGATTAATACCTAAAATATTTGCTAACTGTCTTGCTAGTTCCGTTTTTCCCACACCTGTAGGGCCGGTAAATAAATAAGAACCTATTGGTTTATTTAAATTACTTAAACCAGCTTTTGATAACTTTACTGCAGATGCAAGTGATTCGACTGCACTATCTTGACCAAAAATCAATGTTTTTAAATCTCTTTCTAAATTTTTGAATTTAATCTTGTCTGAAGAGGATATCGTTTTTTCTGGAATTTTTGCCATTCTGGAAATAATTTTTTCAATATCTTTTTCAGAAACAGATTTATCTTTTCTAATATCAATTTTTACAGCAGCTGCAGCTTCATCTATCACATCAATGGCTTTGTCTGGAAGTTTTCTATCAGAAATATATTTTTTTGATAGTTCAACAGCTAATTTAAAACAACCCTTTAAATATTTTACATTGTGAAAATCTTCATAATAACCTTTAATACCCTCTAGAATTTTTATGCTGTCAGAAGTAGTTGGCTCATCTACATCAACTTTTTGAAATCTTCTGCTTAATGCCCTGTCCTTTTCAAAAAAATTTCTAAATTCTGAATATGTTGTAGATCCAATACATCTTAGAGTTCTTTTTGACAATGCTGGTTTCAATAAGTTAGAAGCATCCATCGTACCAGAGCTAGTTCCACCAGCTCCAATCAAAGTGTGTATTTCATCAATAAAAATTATGTAGTTTTCATTCTTTTCAAATATTTGAATAATTTTTTTCAATCTCTCCTCAAAATCTCCCCTATACCTAGTGCCAGCAACAAGAGCACCAAGATCAAGTGAAAAAATAATACAATCTTTTAAATTTTTCGGAACATTTCCATTTACAATTTCAATAGCTAAACCCTCAGCTAGTGCTGTTTTGCCGACACCTGGATCACCAACAAATATCGGATTGTTTTTATTGCGTCTTGATAAAATCTGAATAGTTCTTGAAATTTCATTTTTTCTTCCAACAACTGGATCTATTTTTTTATTATTTGCTTTAAGATTTAAATTGGAACAATACTTCTCTAAAAAATTTTGCTTTGGAACTTCAGTATTTCCATTATTTTCATTAGTACTTTCAAAAATATTATTTTCGTTATCAGATTCCTCAGTTTTTTTAATCCCATGTGAAATAAAGTTAATAACATCAAGTCGAGTCAAGTCTTGTTTTTGAAGAAAATAGACAGCATGAGATTCGCGCTCAGAAAACATAGCTGTTAAGATATTTTCACCATTAGCTTCTCTTTTACCTGAGGATTGAACGTGAATAACAGCTCTTTGAATTACTCTTTGGAATCCCAAAGTTGGTTTTGGGTCATTTTTTGAAGATAGAACTAAATCTGATAAATTTTTTTCAAGGAAACCTTCGACTTCTCGTTTTAAAATCACAATATTTACCTTGCAAGCGTTAAAAATATTCAAAGCATCTTTATCTTCAAGTAAGGCATAAAGCAAATGTTCTAATGTTATGAATTGATGTTTTAACTTTAAAGCTTTATTCATAGCTCTTTGAAGGGTATTTTCGAGTTCTTCAGATAGCATTATTCATTCTCCAAAATACATTGCAAAGGATGTTGATCACTTTTAGCCTTTTTCATAACTGTTTCCACTTTTGTCTCTGCAATTTCTAATGTATAGACACCGCAAACGCCTGAACCCTTTTGATGAACTGTCAACATTATATTAACGGCTTGGCTTTGACTTTTACTAAAAATAGTTTTCAGTAAATTAACTACATACTCCATAGGAGTGTAATCATCATTAAGTAAAATCACCTTATACAATTTAGGTTTTTTAACTTTAATTTCTTCTTTTGTAACTAATCCCACATCATTAAGATTATCATTATCAAAATTAGAATTGCTGTTAAAATTTGATTTAACCATAATTTAAAAATAGAAAAAATATTTATTGTTTTCAAGTAATTTGTTGCACTAATTCAGGTTTAACTCTTTTTAATTCTTCCTTTACAGTATCTTTCATTGTACTTAGTCCCTCTGCTGTATTTGCCTCACATCTTAATACAATTGCTGCTTGAGTATTAGAAGCTCGCATTAACCACCATCCTTGTTCACATTTGACTCTTATACCATCTATTGCTGAATAATTATTTTTCTTTTGGTTAGTTATTATTTGCTCTATAATCTTAAATTTTTCTTTTTCTTCACAATTAATTCTAATTTCAGGTGTATTATACAGTTTTGGAAATTGAAGCATTAATTCAGACAATTTTTTTTTGCTACTAGACAAAATATTTAAAAGTCTTATCGAAGCATATAATGCATCGTCAAAACCATAATAATCGTCAGCAAAAAAAATGTGTCCACTCATCTCACCAGCTAAGTCAGCAGATTCTTTTTTCATACAATCTTTAATTAAGCTGTGTCCTGTTTTAGACATAATTGGTCTACCACCAATTTTTTTTATTTCATCAAATAGAACTTGACTACACTTAACATCACCGATTATACAAGCTCCCTTTTTCTTTTTTAATACATCGACACCTAATAAAAGTAATAATAAATCACCAGGAATTATATTACCTTGATTATCAACAACTCCAATACGATCGCCGTCACCGTCAAAAGCAATGCCTAAATCCATATTATTGTGTTTGACAGACTTGATCAAATCTTTGAGAGTAGCCGGGTCAGAGGGATCAGGGTGATGATTTGGAAAGTCTCCATCAATATCTTCATATAACAAAATTCTTTTTCCTTTAATGTGTTGAGCAATTTTTTTCATCACATTTCCTGCAGAACCATTTCCTGCATCCCATACTATATTCAATTTTTTTACTTGGTTTAAATTCTTAATCAACAGATTAACGTAGAGATTTTCTATATTTTTTTTTTTAACAAATGATTTTTTTTTGATAAAATCATAATTTTCAGCTGATTTAGCAAGCCTTTTTAAGTCATCTCCAAAAAATGACATCTTGTTTTTAACAATTTTAAATCCATTGTGACTCGGTGGATTATGAGAACCTGTTATCATTATTCCAGCTTCACTGTTGTTTAAAAAGTTCGAATAATAAAGCATTGGTGTTGGTCCAATACCTATATCAATAATGTTACAACCTACTTCAGATAAACCTTCAATTAACCTTTCTTTCAATGGTTGTGAAGATTTTCTTCCATCACAACAAATATTGACAGTTTTATTTTTTTTTAAACTTAAACCAAAAATATGACCAATTATTTTTGCATCATCTTTCTTAAGTGTATCTCCATAAATACCTCTTATATCATATTCTCTAATGATTGTTGGGTCAAAAAAATATTTCATGAAAAAAGTTCTTTCGGTCTTCCTATTGAAAAGTAATTAAAACCTTTTTCTTTCATTTCTTTTGGGTTGTAGATATTTCTAAAATCTACTAAAGTTGGAGTTTTTAACAAGCTTTTAACTTTTTTAAGATCGAGGGCTCGAAACTGATTCCATTCAGTTAAAATCACTAATATATCAGCATCCACCATTGCTGAATAAGTTTCATCAAACCATGAAATTCTATTGTCATCAAAGATATTCTTTGCTGACTTCAAACCCTCTGGGTCATATGCAGAAATGTTGCATCCTTCATCAAGTAATTTTGGTATTAAAATTAGGCTTGGGCTGTCTCTCATATCATCAGTATTAGGTTTAAAAGTAAGACCAAGAATTGTTATTTTTTTTCCATGAAGTTTATTTAAGCAAGCTTTTTTAATTAAATTTATATTATTTTTTTTTCTTAAATCATTGCTATTTACAACATGTTCAACAAGTCCAAGTTTTGAATCATAATCTTGTGCTGTCTTTACAAGTGCTAAGGTATCTTTTGGAAAACAGGATCCACCATAACCAGGTCCAGGATGTAAAAATTTTTTTCCAATTCTTCCATCCAATCCCATTCCGACTGATACATCACTTACATCGGCGCCAACTTTTTCACACAAATCAGCAATTTCATTAATAAATGTAATTTTTGTTGCTAAAAAAGAATTGGCTGCATATTTTATTAATTCAGCAGTTTCTCTTTTAGTAAATAATACAGGGGTTTCTAACAAATATAATGGCCTATAAATCTCACTTAGAATTTTTTTTGCTCTAATACTCTCACAACCAATAACAACTCGATCAGGTCTCATAAAATCATTAATTGCAGACCCTTCCCTTAAAAACTCTGGGTTTGAAGCAACATCAAATTCAAGATTTTCATTTTTATTTTTTATAATATCAAAAACTTTCCTTCCAGTTCCAACTGGAACAGTTGATTTGTTAACAACTACTGCATACCATTTTAAACAATCAGCAATTTCTTCAGCAACTCTATATACAAATGACAAGTCAGCGTGTCCATCTTTAGTCCTTGATGGAGTGCCGACTGCTATAAAAATTGCTTCAGAATTTATAATGCCCTCAGACAGATTGGTAACAAATTTAATTCTCTTTTCATTAATATTTTTTTTTACTAGATCCTCTAATCCGGGTTCATAAATTGGAATAATACCATCATTCAAGTTTTTAATTTTTACTCTATTGTTGTCAATGCAGGTTACATTCATTCCAAATTCAGCTAAACAAGCACCAGATACCAATCCAACATATCCAGTTCCAATAATTGAAATATTCATATTTTACTCACAAATTTTAATAAATCGTCTTTTATTTCTTTATCGTTAAAACCAAATGCAAGGTTTGCTTTAATAAAGCCTAGTTTGCTTCCACAATCATATCTTTCTCCTCTAAATTTATATCCGAATACTTTTTTTTTATTAATTAAATATTGAATTGCATCAGTGAGCTGAATTTCACCTCCAAAACCAATTTTTTGTTTATTTAAATAAGTAAAAATTTTTGGATCAAGTATATATCTACCAATGACTGACAAATTTGTTGGAGCATCTTTAGGGTCTGGTTTTTCTATAATATTTTTTAAAAAAAAATAATTATCTTTTTTTTTTTTTATATCAATAATTCCATACTTATGAGTTTCACTTTTTTCTACTTCCTCAACAGCTACAATAGATCCATTGATTTTTTTTTCTAAATCTATCATCTGTTTAATTACTGGTTTTTTTGATCTAATAATGTCATCAGGAAGTATAACAGCAAACTTTTCGTTTTCTATCAAATTTCTAGCACACCATATCGCATGACCTAATCCTTTAGGTTCATTTTGGATAACTGTAATAATTTCTCCTAGTTGAGTTTGAATTTTTATTAATTCAATTTCTTTATCTTTTTTTTTTTTAAAAGAGAATTTTCAAGAATATTAGAACGATCAAAATGCTCAAGTAATAGATTTTTTTTGGATGATGAGACAAAAATAATCTGTTCTATTCCTGAATTATGCGCTTCAGTTACCGCCCATTCAATTACAGGTTTATCCAAAACAGTCAACATCTCTTTTGGAACGCACTTAGTAGCTGGTAAAAATCTTGTACCTAATCCAGCCACAGGAAAAATTGCTTTTTTTATTTTATTATTCACTACAAATATATATTGAAGCTATACACTATCAAAACTGAGAGAAATCTCAACCCAAAAGCGTTTCTTTTGCCTTATTTAGTTGTGATGTTATCCAATCAGATCCTCCAAGATCAGGATGATTTTTTTTAATTAATGAATGATAACTATCTAATATTTCTTTTTTTGTTGCATTATCTGGTAAGCCAAGGATTTTTAAAGCTTCCTCCCTACTCATTTTATTGTTATTTTTTTTTTTACTTTGAGATGACAAAAAATACCTCTTTAAAAAATCAATAACTGGTTTCCATCTAATGAAAAAAATAACTAAACCTGGAAGAATCGATAGAAAATTTGGATTTATTCTGATTAAAAACAGTATCACTGAAAAAATAAAAATTACAAAAAATAATTTTGTATATTTTCTAAAAATTTTGTGAGGTAAATTAAAGAACTTATTAAGAAAATAAAATACTAAAAATAAAAAAAGAGTTCCGGCTATTAAGTATGCTANCATTATAATATTAAATTAAAATATATGAAAAAATATAAACTTTTATACTTTGTTAGTGAAGANCAATATTTTTTAACNCATAAANTACCGCATGCAAAAAAAGCNGTCAAAGATGGGTTTGAAGTTTTTGTTATATGTAAAACTTCAAACCTAATACAGAACATTCAAAAACATGGAATAAAAGTATTAAGTTTTAATTTCGATCGACAAAATCTCAATATTCTCAAGGAAATTAAAAAAATAGCAACTTTTTTTATGCTTTTAAAAAAAATTAAACCTGATATTCTTCAAAGTATTGCTCTCAAACCAATAACATATGCTTGTTTAAGCTCAATTTTTTTTCCAAAAATCATTAAAATTCATTGTATTGTAGGTTTGGGTTATCTTTTTATAAATAAGGGAATAAAAGTATTTATGATCAAGTTTATAATTGAAAAAATTTTTAAACTTTTTTTTAACAAAAGAAATAATATAGTCGTTTTTCAAAATGAAGATGACTACAATTTCTTTAAAAATAAAAAAATAATTCAAAAATGTAAAACGTTTATAATCCCTGGTTCAGGAGTTAATGTAAATAAATTTAGTCCTGATAAAAAAATAAAAAAAAAATATGATTTAATTTTGCATTCAAGAATGTTAATTGACAAAGGAATATTTGAATTAGTTGAGGCATTTAAGTACTTAAAGTCAAAAAAATTAGATTTAAAGATTTTGTTACTTGGGGGATCAGATCATAATAATAGGTCATCTATATCAAACTCACAATTAGTAGAATTTAATAAACTTAAAGGATTAACGTGGATTGATTCCAAAACAAACGTGATAAAATACATAAGAGAGTCAAGAATTGGTATATTACCATCATACAGGGAGGGTTTTCCAAAAAGTCTACTGGAATCTGCAAGTTGTGGTTTAGCTTTAATTTCATGTAACGTAGCAGGATGTAAGGAGATAAGTGTACATGAATATAACGGATTAAATTGTAATCCTAGAGATTATCTTGAACTTGCTACTAATATAAAAACATTAATTTCAGATAAGAAAAAAATTAAGCGTATGGGTATTAATAGTAGGAATTTAGTGCTTAAAGAATTTTCAGATAGTTTTATATCAGAAGAATTTAGTAAAGTTTACTTTTTTTCATTAAAAGAATTTAAAATTTTTTAATTTAAGATGAAGAGATTTGACAAAGCAATCTTTATAAAAAATTTTCTTGAAAAGACTTATCCGTCAACACCTATTCCTCTTAAGCATAATAATATATTTGAACTGTTAATATCTGTTTTATTGAGTGCTCAATGCACAGATGAAAGAGTGAACAAAGTAACACCAAAATTATTTAAATTGGCAAACTCTCCCATAAAAATGCAGAAAGTTGATGTCAAACAAATTTATGAAATTATTCGACCTTGTGGATTAGCCCCCAAAAAATCAAAATCAATCAAAGAATTATCAAAGATTCTTGTAGAAAAATATAGAGGTTTAGTTCCGAAAGATATTAAATTACTAGAACAACTTCCCGGTGTAGGTCACAAAACGGCAAGTGTTGTAATTTCTCAAGGTTTTGGAATTCCTGCATTTCCAGTTGATACTCACATTCATCGGTTAGCACAAAGATGGGGATTAACTAATGGTAAGAGTGTTAAACAAACAGAAATAGACTTAAAAAAATTATTTCCGATTGAATCATGGAACAAACTTCACCTTCAAATTATTTTTTATGGAAGAGAATATTGTACTGCTAGAGGTTGTGACGGTACATTATGCAAGATTTGTAAGGAATGTTTCCCTAAAAGAAAAAAAGCTTTTAGACACAAAAAAGCTTGAATTACAATTATTTTGAAGCTAAAAGAAAAGATGTTTAAGGTTTTTTTTTTTATAATTTTTTTCAATATCCTTTTTAAGGATACCACTGTTTATTCCGCTGATCTTACTATACAAAAGCCTATTTCAAAAAAAGTTTACTTAAAAGGGGAAAATAACTCAAAGTATTATTTTGAACCATCCACTTTAGAATTTAACGTAGGAAAACTCTATAAATTAGAATTGATAAATCAAAGTGACGCCAAACATTACTTCACTTCAACAAAATTTTCGCACTCCATATTCACCCGAAAAGTTCAACTAACATTAGGGGAAAAAAAAGTTGCTGAAATAAAAGGTATAATCAGAGAAGTCGAGGTATTTCCTTCATACAAAATTGAATGGTGGTTTGTTCCAATTAAAACAGGTGAGTTTAACGATCTTGAATGTAATGTTAAAAATAATAGTAATAATTTAAGTCACAAAGATATGGGTATGGTTGGAAAAATCATAATAAAATAAAATATGTTTAAAACTATGAGATTAATGATCTTATTATATCAGTTCCCCAATGTTTCAAAGGCAAACATTAAAACAATTGTATAAAACAAAACACCAAGTAAAATTATTGCAACCTGATTTACGCGAGGATAACCTTCTTTTGCTAGTTCCTTTACTTGATACAAGAGATTTGGCCATGTATAAGAAACAAAATCTCCTTGTGACATTATATTAATTAACTTTCCTGATTTGTCCACAACTGGAACGTGTCGAAATCTTTCATTAGACATCTGTCTCAACCAAACCACGAGCTCGTCATCTTTATCTGCTAACTTAACAGGACTTGTCATAATTTGCTTTAACTTTGTTGTCTTAGGGTTCATTCCGTTGTTAAGCAACCTTTTCATTAAATCTCTCTCAGTTACTATGCCTTTAACAATTTTTTTACTGTCAGTTATAACAACGGAACCATAATTTTCTTTCGACATTTTTTTCACAGCATTCAACACTAAATCATTTTCTCTAAAGGTTAATGGTGGTTTTTTGCTTTTAAATTCAGGTCTGTCACAAATTCTCATAAATCTCTCCCTTTTTTCTCAATAAATCTGTGGTTTTTTATTACATCATTATAAATTATTATTCAATTATTTTTTAAACAAGTAATACTCATGAAAGCTTCTCGTTTCAATTACTTCACTTGTATAAAAAACTTTTTCTTTTTTTTTTAGTTTCCAACCTAGTTTTCTAAAAAAATTTAATTCCTTGGAAGACTCACTTCTATATTTTTTTTTTTTCCACCACGATGAATGATCTGTAACAAGTCTGAGTATTTTAACTTTCATATTTTATTTGATTTTTTTGGAACAAACTTGATTCCACAAAACGTATTCTTTGTTATTTGGAGGGGTTATTACTATTGCAGGATTTAAAATCTCATAATCATATCCAACATAAACCCAATGGCATGGACCTTCAATTCTTTCCATTAATTTTTTATGTTTCAAGAAATTATTGACATCATTAGAACAAGAAATAAAAAAGAAAACTATAATAAAATTAAATATTAATTTCACAAAAATAACTGTATCATCAAAATATAAAAAAAAAATTAATTTCTTTTCAAACTTGCATGTTTTTTTACTATTTCACTAGATAGTTCTTTAAACCCAAATTCTTTTCTTATTTTCCAAATCTTTTCCTTTGCATTTTTAGTTGATTCAAAGTTATCAACAATTCTGTTCGGATAATGCTTGTTTAATTTAAAGTTTAACTCTTTTTCTTCTAAGTAATTTATTTTCCATGGTTCATGAATGAGGTATGCAGGTAATTTACTCAGTTCTGGAACCCATTTTTTAATAAATTTTCCCTCTGGATCTTGGTCATAAGACTGCTTCACAACGTTGTAAATTCTGATTGTATTTATTCCAGTAGTACCCGATTGCATTTGCATTTGGGAGTAATGGATACCTGGTTCAAAATCAGAAAAAACAGAAGCTAAGTATTCTGAAGTTTTAAGCCAACATAACCATAATTGATAGGATGCAAAAGATACTATCATTGCTCGCATTCTGAAATTTATCCATCCATGAACTTTGAGAAACCTTAAGCAAGCATCTAAAAAAGGGTAACCTGTCATTCCCTCTTTCCATAATCTAAATTTTGTGTCATCAAACTCATTTTTTCTAATATTTTCAAAGAAAGGATGCAGATTTTTTGATTCTAAATCGGGTTGATCATATATTTTTTGAATAAAGTGACAATGCCACGCGAGTCTTCTTTTAAAAGAATAAATTGATCTAGAATCAAGAACAGAATTGTTTTTTATACAATTGTTAGTTTTTTTCATAATTTCTTTTAAAGAAATAGTACCAAATGTAATGTGAGGACTTAAACGTGAACATACCAACTGAGCATGTAATGGAGAAGACATTTTACTTTGATAATCCTTACACCTTTTCTTTATGAAGGAGTCTAGCAGTTTTTTAGCATTTTTTGTTCCTCCTGGTTGATAAAAAACTTGTTCATTAGATTTAATTTTTTCTGTTTCAAAATTAATTTTTTTATTTTCATTCAGAAATTGTGAAGATCGAATATCACTAACGATTGGTTTAGAAATTTGACTATTCCAATTTTTTGACCAGGTGCCTCTCACCCTTTTATTAAGTTGTATTCCAAACTGATTAGTTTGAATCCAATCAATTTTATTTAGCAAAAAGAAACTTTCAATAGTGGTGTCTAAGTTGGAATGAAAATAATTTTTAAAAATCTTATTGGAAAAAACTTTTGTAAATTTAAATTTTTCAAGTAAATACTTAAAAATCTCAATTGTTGATCCTTTATAAAAATTCAAATTTCCATTTAACTTTTTAAGTTGAAGATTTAAATCCTCAAGTGAATCATTTATAAAATTTAGATGAAAATGACTGGTTGTTTTTAGTGCACAATAATTTGTATCCAAAATATATATTGGCAAACATCTGTGATTTAATGTGGCTTGAAAAAGAGCTTCATTATCATTAGTTCTTAGGTCATACCTAAACCAAATTATTGAAATTTCCATTATTATTAAATAATTGAGTAAAAGGAGTATTCAATACTATCTTTTAATTTATATTTAGAATCTTCCTCGATTTTTATTTGCTTTTTCCTCGTATAAAATTCTTAATATTATTAAAAATATATTTATAGTAGAAAAAAATATTAGTGCCAAAATATCATCAAATATTAAGCACAAAAAAATAATTTCTAGAATAACTATTAAATAATTTGGATGTTTAAAATGTTTATATAAACCGTGATTAATCAAAGGTACGCTTTCTAAAACAATTATTCTAGTTGTCCAATATTTCCCTAAATCTAAATGAACTTTAAATCTCAGAAATTGCAAAATAATAAAACCTATTAAACTTACATCAATATTTATATCAACAATTAAAGACTTTATAAAAAAATATACAATAAGAATTATATGAAAAGAAACTAACAAGTAATAATGAAATTTAAAATGTTCTTTAGCACCTAATTTTAATAATTCTTTCGTATTTCTGTAACTTATAAATAATTCTAAAACCCTCGAAAAAAATATATATAAAACTAACAAAAGTCCAAAATTTATCATTATATTTTTACCTCTGCTAGACCAGCTGTAAATCCAGGTCCCAAAGCTGACATTAAAAAATTACCTCTTGACATAGGGTCATTAAAGAAAGTCAATAAGACCAAAAAAATTGTAACAGAGGAGACATTCCCATACTTTTCTAGCACTTCTTTAGACTTTAGCAGTGAGTTGTGATTTGAAAAAATTTTTTTGTAAGAATTAATAATTTTAGAACCCCCAGGATGCATGATAAATCCATCAATTTTTTTTGATGTAAAATCATTTATAATAGGTTTTAATTTAGAAGAAATAAATTCTGGTATAGATTTATCAAATAAAACTCCTAAGCTATCATTTTCAACATTCCATCCCATAAGGTTCAAAGTGTTCTTCCATGTATATTCTGACGATTTTAAAATTTCACAATCGCCTTTATCCCCTATCAAAAAAGAAACTGCACCATCACCAAACAATGCTGTACTTACAATATTTGCTTTAGAGAAAATTTGAGGTCTAAACGTCAAACTACATATTTCAACACAACAAACCAACACTGTTTTGAATGAAGACTTGTACATATCAACTGCTCTTGATAATCCCAAAACACCTCCAGCACAACCATAACCAAAAATTGGTAATCTTTTTGTGTGACCTGGAAAATTGAAATAATTTATTAATTCTGCGTCTAATGTAGGAGTGGCAATTCCAGTACTATTAATTAACACAATGCCACTAATTTCATTTGGAGATTTGTTTGTTTTTTTCAAAGTAGATGAAATACATTTTTTAAGTAGTTCAATAGAATGCTTTTTAAACAAATTGTTTCTTTCTTTCCAACTGTGTTTTGAAGTGTACCAATCTAAATTCTCAACAAGATATCTTGTTTTTACTCCAGAATTTTTGTAAACCTTAAGTAAATTGTTAATATGATTATTTCTGAATATAAATTTTCCAAATTCTTCAATTTGGCTTTGAGAAACCTTAAAATTTGGAAAACTTGAACATAAACCAGATATATAAGCCATAAATATATATTTGGTAACTTTTAAAAAAAAATCACTGCTAGAGGCAATTTAAATCTAAAAAAAATTAAAATTATATGGTATTTAAGCAAGTTAAGTATTAAATTAACTAAATGCTGAATAAAAGTGAAATAATAAAAAAAGTATTCTACATGTTAGACAAATCTCCTTTGAAACTAACGAGTCAAAGAAAACAACTAATAAATTTAATTTATTCTGAAGGTCATTGTCACTTCACCGCTGAAGATGTTTACAGAAAAGCAAAAAAAAATAAAATTAAAATCTCTCTTGCAACTGTTTACAATAATCTCAATTCTTTTAAAAACTATGGTATGCTTAATGTTGTCAGAGCCTCTTCAGATAAAATTTACTTTGATACAAACTTAGATAACCATCATCATTTTTATATTGAAAAATCTGGTAAGCTTTTAGATATTAACAACGATCAAGTGATAATTCAAAAACTACCAAAATCTCCTAAAGGTTACAATATTAAAAACGTTACCGTGGTTATAAATCTAGAAGAATAGTAATTTAGAATTGTTCTAATTAGACTCTTGAATTTGATCAAGCTTGTTATTAAATAATAATAATGGGAGTTTTAATTTATCCCGTGTAAAAAACAACTCAAAAGAAAGGTCTATTAAAAATGGATGATATTAGTAAATGTCCAGTGATGCACGGTTCAGCAACAAATAATAAAGGCGTTAGTACATCTAACAAAGATTGGTGGCCTAATCAATTAAACATCAACATACTTCATCAAAACGATAAACGCTCTAACCCCATGGCAGTTGGATTCGATTACAGAAAAGAATTTAAAAAACTTGACTACAACTCTCTTAAAAAAGACCTTACTGATTTAATGACAGACTCAAAAGATTGGTGGCCTGCTGATTACGGACATTACGGACCTTTTTTTATTCGTTTAACGTGGCATGCTGCTGGAACCTACAGAACTTGGGATGGACGTGGCGGCGGCGGCACGGGTGATCAAAGATTTGCTCCTTTAAATAGTTGGCCTGATAATGGTAACTTAGACAAAGCTAGAAGATTATTATGGCCACTCAAACAAAAGTATGGCAACAAAATAAGTTGGGCTGATTTGTTTATATTAGCTGGTAATGTTGCTATAGAATCTATGGGTGGCAAAACTTTTGGATTTAGTGGTGGTAGAGAGGACATTTGGACACCACCTGAAGATATTTATTGGGGAAAAGAAAATGAGTGGTTAGAAAATAATAGATATACAGGAAAGAGAATTTTAGAAACACCACTTGGTGCTGTTCAAATGGGTTTGATTTATGTTAACCCGCAAGGACCTGACGGAAGACCGGATCCACTAGCTAGCGCACACGATATAAGAGAAACTTTTGCAAGAATGGCTATGAATGATGCAGAAACTGTTGCATTAACAGCTGGTGGTCATACATTTGGAAAGGCACATGGTGCCGCACCTGAATCAAATGTTGGTGCTGAACCTGAAGGTGCTCCAATTGAAGAAATGGGTTTAGGCTGGAAGAATGTTCATGGTTCCGGAAAAGGTGGTGATGCTATTACAAGTGGAATTGAAGGTCCTTGGACGGCTAACCCCACAAAATGGGATAATGGTTACTTTGATTTGTTATTTAAATATGATTGGGAATTAGTTAAAAGCCCAGCCGGTGCTTTTCAATGGCATCCAAAAAACCCTGACGAAAAAGATATGGCTCCCGATGCTGCTGATCCTTCAAGAAAGGTTACTACTATTATGACGACTGCTGATATGGCAATGAAAGAAGATCCAGATTATAATATAATATCCAGAAGATTTCATGAAAACCCTAATGAGTTTGCTGATACTTTTGCGAGAGCCTGGTTCAAACTTTTACACAGAGATATGGGACCTAAGACGAGATACATAGGCCCAGAAGTTCCAAAAGAAGATTTGATTTGGCAAGACCCAATTCCTAAAGGTTCTCTAAAATTCGATCATGAAAATATTAAGGATGAAATTCTAAACTCAGGTTTATCAATTCAAAAACTTGTTGAAACGGCTTGGGCAAGTGCTTCTACATTTAGATCTACTGATATGAGAGGCGGTGCTAATGGCGCAAGAATTCGTTTAGCTCCTCAAAAAAATTGGGAAGTTAACAAACCAACACAACTTAACGAAGTTATCAATGTTTACACTACAATTTCAGAAAAATTCAACGTATCAATTGCAGATTTGATTGTCTATGGGGGATGCGTTGCTATAGAGAAGGCTTCAGGAAAAAAAGTTCCTTTTTCTGCTGGTCGCGGTGATGCATCACCTGAACAAACTGATGCTGATTCATTTGCGGTATTAGAGCCTTTATCAGATGGATTTAGAAATTATCAAAAACAAGAGTACTCTGTAAGTCCTGAAGAAATGTTACTTGATAAATCACAGTTAATGGGGCTAACGGCACCAGAAATGACAGTCTTATTAGGTGGATTGCGCTCACTTGGAATAAGTAATAATGGTTTTGGATTATTAACTAAAGATATCAATGAATTATCAAATGATTTTTTCATAAATTTACTTGATATGTCTACCGAATGGAAAAAGATTGGAAGCAATCATTATGTTGGTGATGATAGAGATACTGGTGAAGAAAAAAATTCTGCTTCACGAGTAGACTTGATATTTGGTTCAAATTCTCAACTCAGAGCAATTTCAGAAATTTACGCAACTAATGACTCAAAAGAAGTATTTATTCATGACTTCATTAGTGCATGGGATAAAGTAATGAGTTTTGATAGATTTGATCTTCACAAATAATTTTGTTTATTTTCAACCGTTTATCTTTAAAACAGTTCAATAAAATATTCACCTAAATTTTTTGTTTGTTATCCAATAAGTTTGATAAGGATTAAACTTTAACTCGTCATCGATATTATTCAATTTCTTCTTTGATATTAAATCAAACCATTTGTCCGTTGATATTAAATTTATATCAAGGAGAGATATTTTTTTTTTAAATTTAGTCAAATTATTTATGCAAAAAATACTTTGACTTTTATCAATGCTTTGTCTCCATATACCATAAAACTCTTCCTCCAGTTGTAGAGTAAATTGAGTGGCATTTGGATGGAATGCTGGTTGTTTTTTTCTAATTTTCATTAAATTGGTAAGGGAATTATATATTTTAAAATTTTTTGTTACACTATTCTTTAATTTAAATTTAACATCGTCGTATTTCCAATTTCTTCTATTGATGGATCTATTAAGCCCAGTTTTTTTAACCTTTGAATTATCATTTTTAGAACCAAGTAAATTTTGAATATATATAGCAGGTATGCCCTCAACGGAAAATAAGATTGCATGAGCTAAAATAAAACGTTGCATATCGAATTTATCCTTACCATCATAGGTTTCTTGTAAAGAATTAAGCAATGTAATGTTAACTTCATATACAGATTCCTTGTTTTTATCCTTTCTATAAGTTAATAATGCACCTTGATTTTTTAAAAATAAGATATACTTTTCAATTTCAATATCAGGTAAAATTCCCTCTAAAGGTCTTAACCCTATTCCGTCGTGCGTGGATATAAAATTTAAGTATGCATTTTTTTCTTGAGCAGGTGGCATTCCCCTAGACCATTTTTTTAAATAAAAACTATTTCCAGAAATAATTGAGTGAATTAACAAGGGTGCAAAAGTAAAATTATAGATACAGTGTGCTTCATTATTATTACCAAAGTAGCTCAAGTTTTCATGACTAGGAATATTTGTTTCGGTTATTATTAAAACCTCGTTATAATAGTATTCTACTATTATTCTTATTAAACGAATTATTTCGTGTGTTTCTGGTAAATTAATACATCTAGTACCTAGTTTTTTCCATAAAAAAGCCACAGCATCCAATCTTAGCGCTTTTATATTTTGATCAAGATAAAACTTTATGATTCCAAAAAAGTATATTAGTACATCTAGATTTTTAAAATCAAAATCTACTTGATCATGACTAAAGGTACACCATACGTAAGCTTCTTTGTTACTTAATTGTACTTTTTTAGAAAGTGAAGAGCTTCTAGGTCTGACAATTTTTACTGATTCTTTAAATTTATTATCATCACTAATAAAAAATCCTTTACCAGGAACCTTATTAATCAAAAAATTTCTAAATAGTTGACTTTCAGATGAACAGTGATTGATTACAAGATCTACCATAACTTTGAAATTTTTTGTTATTTTTTTTAGATCTGTCCAATCTCCATGATCACTTTTTATTTTTTTGTAATCAATGACTGCAAAACCGTCATCCGAAGAATATGGAAAAAAAGGTAAAATATGAATCATACAAAATTCTTTGCAAAATTGGTTTAGAAACTGATTTAATGTTTTTAGATTTTTTTGACTATTTTTTGATAATGAATCAGCATAAGTAATTAAAAGAATATCTTTCTCAGTCCATAATTGATCTGTTGATTTTTTTTTTTTTTTGATTTAAAAATTTTTTCTATTGTAATAAATAATTTATTTACCTGAGAAGTACTAATACTATTACCGTAAATTAAATAAATATATTTTTTAACAATTTTACTAAAGGTATTTCTTGTCATCTTTTAAAAAATTATGAGTTGTTATCTTTTTCAACAGCTAGCTTTAAATCATTTAGAAAACTAGGTATAGCTGTGTCTACTCGATTCCAAGTCGGAATGTTTGGGGTTTCCATTGGTGAGTCTAGAAAAACTTTTCCAGCTACCATTATGTTTTGAGCAAAAAGTTCTACTGCAATTTCTTCTTCATTAACATCTAAATCATATGCATTCATTAAAGCATCCTTTTTAAAAATCTGCACAAAATCTAATGCTTCTCTATAGTATGTTGCTTTTAAAGATCTAAAAATTGACATAGAAAAAGTTTCACCTTGAGAAGCTAACTTTCTTATTATTGCTTTAGTAATATCAATAGACATTCTAGATAGTCCTTGAGATTTGTCATTGATTGAAATATCTTGATGTTTATGATCATATAGATCAGCAATATCAACTTGGCAAAGTCTATTGCCAGCGTAATTTCTATACATTTCAGACAGAACACCAATCTCTAAGCCCCAATCATATGGTATTCTTATATCTTTAAGAACTCTTCTTCTAAAAGAAAATTCTCCTGCTAATGGATACCTAAATGAATCTAAAAAAGATATGTACTCCTTAAAACCTATTGTTTTTTCTAATGCTCTTAATAAAGGTGTAACAAGTAACCTTGCAACTCTTCCTTTAATTTTGTAGTTTGATACTCTAGGATAAAAGCCCTTACAAAAATCAAAATTAAATTTAGGATTAGCTACCGGATATATAAGTCTTGCTAATAAGTTTCTATTATAAGTTAAAATATCACAATCATGAAGCGCAACAGCCTCAGCATCTCCTAACGCTAAAATATAACCCATACAATACCAAACGTTTCGTCCTTTGCCCATTTCTTGAGGAGCTAAATTTTGTTCTTTTAATTGATTGTCTAAATTTCGAAGATTTGGTCCATCATTCCATAATATCTCGTGTTTTTGAGGTAAATTTTTGAAAAACTTTTTTGCCTCTGCAAATTCATTTTCATTTGCTCTATCTAAGCCTATTACTATATTTTGAATATATTTTACCTGACTAATTTCTTCAATAATATTTGGTAATGCTGATCCCTTTAATTCAGAAAATAGAGAAGGAAGTATCAACGTTATAGGTCTAAACTTTGAAAATTCAATTAATTCAGCCTCTAATTCCTCTGTTTTTCTATTAGAAAAATTATGCAAAGTTGCAACAGTACCATTTTGATAAAAATCAGAAATAAATTTTCTCCTTTTTTAATACGTAAATTAATGACTCTTTCCAGCCTTCAGGCGCGATATGCTTACTATAATACTTATTTTTTAATTTTTTAAGAATAAGATTTTTTTTTTTTGCATTTTTTATAACACAACTATAGTCTGTAATTTCAAGCATACTCAAGTCATTATGGCTATCACCCACTGAGATAGTCAAAGGTTTTTGATTATAATTTAATTTTATTATATCTAAAAACCTATTAACGGATTTTCCTTTATTAAAATTGTCAGAAACATGAATAAATCTGCCACCAAAATAAGTTTCAAGTTTCAAATCCTTCAATCTTGATTGAAAGTCCAAAATTTTATTTTCTTTATCTTGCCAAAAGATTGGATCTGTAAACATCCTTTTTTTACTATCTAACAAGGAGGAAGAATTCAAATTAGTAATTTCTTTTGCATTTTTAATATTAATTTCACTAAAAAATTTAAAACTAAATTCTTTTTTTAAAAAGTTTAATTTTAATTTATAATCCTTTGAGATGTATCTTGAAATTTTGTAGCCTATATGATCACCAATTTCTATGAAATTTATTTTACTTCTTTTTATATTTAAATCATTTTTTGGAAAAAAAATACAAGCTCCATTTTCTACTATAAAAGGAAATGATATTTTTAATTTTTTTTTAAGTTTAATTATCTCCTCATATGTTTTACTTGATACAAAAATTATTTTGCTAATTTTACTAATTCTAGCTACAAAAAGTTTTAGTTCATCAAATGAATAATCTTCATGATTCATAAAACTTCCGTCAATATCGGAAAAAATAATAATATCTTTATTCAAATTTTTCATACTATTTACATTATTAATTTTAAAAGAATTAATAAAGTTTATTATTAAAATTGACCTTGATTTTATTCTATCAACAATATAGTCTTAAATTATCGTTCAACCTTTTGGTCGGAAGTAGGTAGGATGCCGAAGGAACGCAAATGTTTAATGAAACTGTAAGTAATTCAAAAATTAGAAAACATTATTCTAAAATAATGGACTGGGCAAGATCTTTGCCTGAAAGCACCATTATAAAGAGAAAAACAGAAGCAGAAGACTTGTTTAAAAAAATTGGTATTACTTTTTCAGTATATAATAATTTTGATACTAGTGAGAGATTAATACCATTTGACATGTTCCCAAGGGTAATCTCTAGTCTAGAGTGGATTAAAATAAGTAAGGGAATAATTCAGAGATCATTAGCTTTGAATGCATTTATTCATGATGTTTATCATTCAGCTGAAATAATCAAGG
>PBCD01000006.1 GCA_002717855.1 Rickettsiales bacterium | reverse complement strand
CTAAAAAAAATTCTTTTTGAGGATTTAGCTGTTACAGAGAAAGCAAAGGCTAAAGCAGAAAGAGTTTCTAAAATCGCATTTGCTCTTCAATCAGTTGTTGATATGGATAATGGCAAAGAAATTTCTGAACAACTCACATGGTTATATAGATTTATCAGATATTCATCAAAAAGAATACAAGACAATAACGATATGAATTATGTTCAACCAGCATACAAAGTAGTACAATCTTTAAATGAAGCATGGGCTAGCATACCAACCCAAAATCGATTTTAATTTATCAATTTTAATCCCCCATTATTTAATCTATAATATTAGTGGGGGAATATGTTTTTATCCATATTATCTACGCTAATTCTAGGTACAATTATTGGAAGTATAGTTTCAATAAGTGTATTTGGATTTTTAACATTAATTGAATTTTTTTCATCCTCTATTACTAGTTTTTATATTTTTTCGACTGATGATACTGTCGAATTTTCTTTTTATAAAATATTCTTATATCTTTTAATTCCTTTCCTTTTAGGTTTGTTTGTAGGATACCTAAGATCTTTGACTAATGATCAAAGATGGCATGGACCACCAGATGTTATTTTATCTGCACATTCAAAGACAAATCCACTTAATATAAAGGCAGGCTTTTTAACCTCATTTTCTGCAATTTGTTCAATTTCTGCAGGTGGCTCGGTTGGACAGTATGGACCGTTGGTTCATTTTGGAGCAACTATAGGGGCAGAGATCAAAAAATTCGCTAAAAAGGCAGGTAATATTCAAATATTTTTAGGTGCTGGTGTGGCTGCTGCAATATCTTCAGGTTTTGGTGCACCTATTGCTGGATTAGTCTTTGCCAGAGAGGTCATACTCAGACATCAATCCCTCGCCTCTTTCGGTCCAATTCTTGTTTCATCATTAGTTGCATATTTTGTTACAAAGCTTTTTTTTGGATTCACCCCCATCCTTCCTTCTAGTATAGGGGGGATAAATAATTTCGCAGAATTTCCTGCCTTAGTAATCACAGGTTTAATTTGTGGATTTGTTGCAATTCTTTATATGCGAGGACTTACACATCCTGAGTTTTTTCCAGATATTTCAAAAATTCATCCATGGTTCCAGCCTGCTTTAGCTGGATTATTATGTGGAATTATTGGAATGTTTATTCCACAAGTAACTGGTCTTGGAACAGAAACTATTCAAAATATCTTATCAGGAAGTGTTCTTCCAAACATTGCAGCACAATTTTTATTTTTTAAGCTACTTTTAACGATAACATGTTTGCGTCTAGGATTAATTGGAGGAGTTTTTGCACCAGCATTATTTTTAGGGGCATGTAGCGGTATCTTATTAGGAACTTTCTTTAATACAATAATTCCAGATACGAACATCGAACTATTTGCCGTAGCAGCTATGGCAGCTGTAGGTAGTTGTGTTATTGGTGGTCCTCTGGCAAATATGATGATTGTTTTTGAATTAACTTCTAATTATCAAGCAACTCTTGCTGCAGGGATAAGTATAGTTTTTGCTTCTTTGGTTTCGTCAAAAATTATTGGTCAATCAGTCTTTGACAAAGTCCTATTGAACAGAAATATTAATTTAGATTTAGGTGATGAAAATCTAATATTAAAATCTATAAAAATAAAAGATATTTTTGAAAAAAAATGCCTCAAATTTAATGAAAATGAAACAGTTGGAGATGTAATTAAAAAATTATCATCTAAAAAATCAAGTGATGGATTCTTAATAAATTCTGAAGGAAAACTTTTAAACAAGCTAGAACTTCATCAATTAATAAATCTAAACAAAAACATTAGACTTAAACAGTTGAAAAAAAACAAATACCTGCAAATCAATGAAAATGAAAATATCTTTAATGCAATAGATATTTGTAAAGACTTTGTTGGTGAATCAATACCCGTAGTCAATGATAAAAAGCAATTTATTGGTGTAATAACTGAAAGCGATATATTTAATGTTTATATTAAAACATCAAGAAATCAGAGAGAATTAGAATCTCAAAACTAAACAAATCTTATTATATTATTTCTGATTTCTTCTGTGTTTTTAGAAATTTTAGAAATCATTTCATATTTAGTTGAAGCTTCATTATGAATAAAAAAGGGTTCAAACAAATTTCTCGACTTGAAAAAAGCTTCTGTAGATGATCCATGTGATGGAGCCCCTTTAGGATTGTATCTTTTTGAACTATGATATTTAGGATCGAAAACATTTGTATTATTGATTGGATTTACAGGATAATTTACATTGGCATTTGGAACGCGTGGCATACCAATTGCAATATCATTATATAATATCTGGTTTTGATTAGGAATATCAAATATAGGATTAACAATATTAACCATAACTAAATATTAATATAGTTTTTTTAAAAAACAATAAGTAATTCAATGGCAGTTCATTTTAATAAAGCAAAACATCAATATCAAAAAACAGATATTTCTTCATCACAGAACAATGATCCTGTAGAAATTGTCAAAACTATGGTAAATGAGTTAAGAAAATCAATGAAAATTGTGTCCCTGCACACCAAAGATAAAAATAATAGAATTTCAAGAAATAAGCATTTCAGCAAGGCTTTAGTAATAATTTACACCTTGCAAACAAGCTTAGATTTTGAAAGAGGTGGTGAAATCGCAACTCAATTGTTTCAAGTTTATGAATATTGCAGACAACAACTTATTAAAGGATTTCGATCTCAAGTCGTTGAGGGAATAAATAAAGCAATCAACGCATTAAAAGAAATTTTTGAAAATACTTACATACAAAAACAAAATGTTTGATCAAGATAATATATCATTAACTAATCAACTTGAAAAATTAGAACAAATTTCTGACACAATCTCGAAATTGATTCCTAAAGATGATATGGATCAGATTAATGATTTAGACAAAATTAGAAAAAAAATAATCAATGATATTGAAATTAAAAATTATAAATTTTCAGAGAACAATAAAAAAACTGTAGTATCGTTAATCTCTAAAAATGAAAAAATTATTTCTCAAATTATTGTAAATTCACAAAAAAATTTAAAAATTCTAAACAAAGAAAAGAAAAGATCACAAGCCTATTTAAGAAACTTCTCAATCTAAATTCTTTGGTTTGATATAAAATTTGAACTCGGAATTATCTCTTGATATATTTTTCCAACTTTCTGAATTAAATAATATAGAACATAATCCTGAGGTTACATATGAGTGAATTGCTTCAAAATGTGATTCATTTATAATTTCACTAGAAGTTATCCTTACAAATTCAGATAGAGATGGTTCATGAGCAATAATCATGACTGATTTTTCATCTTTTTGAGACCGTAAAATATCAAGCATATTTTCCGCTGTGGTATGATACAATTCATCTAAAAATTCAACATTCATTTTTTTTTGAAATGACTTAGATATTATTTCATAGGTTTTTCTGGTTCTTAAAGCTGTTGAACATAAAACTTTTGATATTTCGATCTTTTCATCTTTCAAATAATTACATATTTTTTTAGTTCTTAATTCTCCTTTTTTTTGGATATCTCTGTTAAAATCATCACCATTATATGATAACCAGTTAGACTTCGCATGTCTAAGAAGAAATAAATTTTTCATTCACATATAAAAGCAGATATGATTAAATTTTAAAAGAAAATTTCATTATATTTTTGTTTGAACGATTTTTCTTTTTCTGGAATGATATTTTTAGCTTTGTTAAATTTTTCCATAATTCTACATTTAATTTTTTTTAAATCTTCAATACTAAAACCATCATTTGAATTATAATATCTATTAAAAAGAAATGCACTTTCCTCGGCAGCATCTCCTGATTTAAAATACTGATCTCCTGATTGCGAAGTATTGTTTGGATTCCAAACACACACAAATTCATTCAAAAAGCCTGTTTTAACCTTTTTTTTCGATAAATTTAAAAATAAATCATAATCGTGCGCTTTAAATCTCGAACCATAACTTTTATTTAAAGATTTCATATAATTTTCATTATAAAAACCATCTAAACACGATTTTTTCATAATTGTTCCAAATGATGGCATGTACATGTCAAAAATTAAAAGATCTTTAAACTCATTTCGTGAATTAACATAATTATATGGTAAATATCCAGGGTGATAAAATTTAAAAACTTGATTTTCTTTCTGAATTGCCATTTTGCCATATGCAATTTCAAGATCATGATTTAATAAATAATAAAAAAGTTTATCTATTTTTTTTGAAATTAAAAAATCATCTGAATTACACATTAATATATAAGGAAAGTTTGAGTGTTTTATACCTTTGATAAAAGAAAATCCCACACCAACATTAGTTTTATTTTTAAAATACTTAAATCTACTAGAATACTGTTTAAATTTAGAAATTAGTTCTGATGTTTTATCGGTAGAACAATCGTCAACAATTATTATTTCTCCTAAGTTTTTTAATTCTAAAGCAGAAGCAACTGCTATTGGGAGAAAATCTGAATCATTATATGTTGGAATTACTACTGATAACATTATAGTTTAATCATTTCGTCTCTGTATAAATCTTGAAAATGTTTAGCTCCTTTGGGACCAAACCAATTTTTAGGTGCAATTATCTTTTCTTTTTGATCACCAAACCAACTTCCCCACCACGAAAAAGTGCTATTACTCATTATAACAGAGTCACACATAGACAAACTAATCATGTCATCAATTTCGTCACAATTATGAAGAAAGTTATAGTTGGAAATATCAAAATTATTTTTTACTGACTCTAAATCATCAGTAAAAAGAAAAAAATCATGATCTTTCTTATCAAAAAGTGATAATGCTTTGAGAATATAATTTTGAGAAACAGGCGGAAGAATCTCTTTTATTTTCTGATAGTCGCCCATTCTAATATGAACTCCCACTTTTTTTCTCTTAAACTTGTTAAATTTATCTCTAATTTTTTTTGTTCTTTCTTCTGGGAAAATAAAAAGATTTTTTATTTCATCTTGATAGTCTTCAAAATATTTTTGACTTTGGAAATAACCAATCAAACATAAGTTATCAATAAGAGGAATAGGAGTAAAAATATTTACATCTATATCATCCATCATAAATTCCTGCTTGTATGGTGTAAAAATTCTGTGTGTTGTCCTTTTTATTTTTGAATATAATGTATCTTTATAAGTTTTGTTTATTTTTCCCTGACCTGGACCCATCCCACCTATTTCGTAATTTATACTGTATTTTGTTTTTAGTCTTAATGACAGAGCAAAACCTGCAGATATTTGAAAAAGTTGATTGCCTAAACCTCCACTCATTGAATTTATAATCATGACATTTTTCTATAAATTAGATTTTTTTATAATATTTTCTAAAACTTCTTTCACTCTTGTTATTTGAGGAATTAAATCTCTATGATCATTCCCCAAAAAAAGACCATTTGTGTCAATAATCTCAGTATTACTTAATTTATTAAAAATTGAATAGTTTAAAAATTTTTCCATTGGATTTTTAAGAATGTTTCCTGTCACAATTGGTCTAGTTTGCACACCATTTTTATTTAGTTCATATATAACAAGCGCTCTTTTATTCAAAAGTTTTCCTTTTAAGATTAATCCAAATCCAAACCATGAAGAATTTCCAATGCTTTTTTGAATATTACAATAATTGCTAGAATTGAAGAGATAGTTAAAATATCTTGCGTTTTTATTTCTTTGCAGCAAAAACTTTGGAAATTTTTTAAGTTGTATCCTACCAACAAGACCGTTTATTTCATTGGGTTTTAAGTTATATCCCGGAAGTACAAACTTAAAAAAATCTTCAAATTCATTTCCACTTTTATTTAAAATAAAGTTTTTATAAGGAAGTTCTCTAATCCAACCATGAGATCTCAAAGATAATAAATAATGATATAATTGTTCATCATTAGTAGAAATCATACCACCTTCGATTGTCTGAATATGATGGGAAAAGTGAAAGCTATTGGAGCCTGCCACTCCAAATGTTCCAGCTTTTTTTTGATTTATACTTGCACCAAGAGATTCACAATTATCTTCAATCAAAATTATATTGTTGGATTCACATATTTCTTTTAATACATATAGATTTGATGGATTTCCTAAAATATTAATTGCTAAAACAGCTTTTGTTTTTTTGGTGATTGCTTTTTTCACTAGGGTTTCATCTATATTCCATGTATTTGAATTTACATCAACAAACTTTAGTTTTAATCCATATTGGATTAAAGGAGCATAACTAGTACTCCAACCAATAGCTGGGACTATAATCTCGTCTCCTCTGTTGAGGTCATATTTTGGACATAATATTAGGCTAGAAATAATAATTAAATTGGCTGAAGAGCCTGAATTTACCATAACAGAATATTTTATTTTATTATATGCTGAAAATTCTTCTTCAAATTTTTTTACGTTGGCTCCCATTGTCAGTCGCGAACCTTTAAGCAATTCAAAAATACCGTATTTTTCCTCATGATTCCAGGAACAGGATTTAAGAGGATAAAAGGGTTGAGATAAAGGTAATTTTTCTAACTCTTTAATCTTTTTTGTATATTCACTGGACAACCTATTTTGGAATCCCTCTAACTTTTCACCTCCAGCAGAATTATTAATCTTATAAAACATAAAAAATTTAAGCATAAACCGTGCCATTTCTGTACAGATTAAAATTTTTAATTCTGATGTTAATCTAGACTTCAATAAAAATTGGGTTAAAGTAAAAATTATAAATATTTTGAGGTTTATTTGAAAAATAAAATAGCATTGATAACCGGGGTAACTGGTCAAGATGGGTCGTATTTAGCAGAATTTTTAATAAAAAAAAATTATATTGTTCACGGTATTAAGAGAAGATCTTCATCATACAATACAGAAAGAGTGGATCACATATATCAAGATGCATTTGAGACGCAAAAAAGAAATTTTATTTTGCATTATGGAGACATGACAGATTCAACTAACCTGATAAAAATAATTCAAAGAATAAAACCT
Organism: Rickettsiales bacterium; assembly: GCA_002717855.1. The sequence goes on along the minus strand of PBCD01000006.1, from coordinate 24,878 downwards.
AACGAAATCTATAATCTTGCAGCTCAGAGTCATGTTCACGTTAGCTATGAAACCCCAGAATATACAGGAAATGCAGATGCACTTGGCACCCTAAGGATTTTAGAAGCGATAAGAATCCTTAATCTGAGTAATTTTACAAAATTTTATCAAGCTTCCACTTCAGAGCTATTCGGAGATTCAAAAGAAAAAAAAATGAATGAAAAAACTAATTTTTCCCCTAATAGTCCTTATGCGACAGCAAAATTATATGCTTACTATATAACAAAAAATTATAGAACTGCGTACAATATTTTTGCATCTAATGGGATCCTTTTTAATCACGAAAGTGAAAGAAGAGGAGAAACATTTGTTACAAGAAAAATTACACTTGGAATTGCAAATATTATAAAACAAAAACAAAAAAAATTATATCTTGGAAATTTAAATTCGATAAGAGATTGGGGTCACGCAAAAGACTATGTACAAGGAATGTGGAAAATAATGCAATATAAGAAACCTGATGACTTTGTTTTGTCTACTGGAATTAGTTATTCAGTTAGAGATTTTGTTGAAGAAGCATTTCGATTCGTCGATATTGATATTATTTGGAAAGGAAAAGGAATTAATGAAAAGGGCTATGATTCCAAAACTAAACGATGCTTAATAGAAATTGATCCTAAATTTTTCAGACCAAACGAAGTTCCATATCTTAATGGTGACGCTTCCAAAGCGAAAAAATTGTTAAAATGGAATTATAAAATAACTTTTAAACAACTAGTAAGAGAAATGATGAAAAATGATTTAAAAAATTAATTTTTTTTCCACTTAATACTGCACCCAATACTTGGAAATTGTATTTTAGGTCCATACCCAGAATTGGCTATCAATTTTATAGCATTAAGTAATTCATTTTGTTTTAGATTTACAGGAACTAAGTTTTTCATTTCAAATATACGTCCTCTATACTGTAAAAAACCGTTATTATTAAAGCAAAAAAAATCTGGTGTACAAACAGCATCATATTTTTTAGCAATCATTTGATCATCATCTAACAAATAAGGAAAATTAAAGCAATTTTCCTTTGAAAAAATTTTCATATTTTCAAAACTATCTTCAATATAAGTAGTAGTGTCGTTTGGCATGATAGCTACAATTCCAAAGCCAAGTTTTTTTATTTGTTCGGTAATTTTAACTATCTCATTGATTATTGCTTTAACATAAGGACAGTGATTACATATAAACATAATAATAGTTCCATTTTTTCCTCTTACCGTATCAAGAGAGACGTAAATACCATCAGTTGATTGTAATTTAAAGTCTGGGATTTTAAATTTGTGATTTACTAAAGGAGTTGACATTAAAACCATGGTTAATTTCCTATAAAATGAAAAAAAATTTCTCTATTTTTTTTTTGCTTTTCTATGTTCAAATAAAAAAATTCCTTGCCAGATACCTAGTTTTAATTTTTTTTTTAAAACACTAATAGTGCAACTTGTTTTATTTAAAGATGATTTTATATGAGCTGGCATATCGTCATCTCCTTCACAATTATGTTTAAACAGAATATCGTTGGGAATTATTTTTTTAAAAAATTTTATGAAATCTTCCTTTACATTGTCGTCTACATTTTCTTGAATCATTAAAGATGCAGTCGTGTGCTGTATTGAAATATTAATTATTCCAGTATTCAATTTTTTTTTCATTATCAGATTTTCTATGTAATTTGTTATGTTTGTTAAACTTTCTCCATTTGTTCTAATCATAAACGATTCGGTAATTTGTTTCATAATTCCTCAAAAAGGTTGTTATCATTCTTTAAATATATTATAATTATATTTGGGTATTAGATATGGCTGAAGAAAAAAAAAATATGAAAAAAGAAGACGTTAAAGAAGTATTTACAAGAGTTCTTAAGAAACTTAAAGACCGAAAATAATTTTTTTCTTATAAAGATCTATTTATGTCTAAGGTCTGGATAGAATGTCAAAAATGTGGAAAAATTTTTTGGATTTTTTCAGATGAGCTAAATATTTTTTATCCTAAAAGATCCGTTAACTATCAAATATGTGTCAACTGTGAAATAAATATTTCACAAAAAAATCAATGACTGATTATTTTAAAAACTTATTCGATTATTTGGTTTCAATATTTCAATTTTTTGAATATATCGTTTATTTTCTTTTTGGTTTAGCAATTTTTGTTATTTTTAAGTTGATTGTTAAAACACTAAAAGTAATAACTATGATACCAAAAAAAATTACGGATTTTAAATTTTACAAAATTTTTTTTTTAAAAATATTTAAGTTATTTTTTTATCTTCTTTGCATTACTTTAATTGGGAAAATAATTTTTAATTGGTTGATAAGTTATTAACAATTACCAGTAATAATTTTATTAATATTTATTAACAATTTTTCCACAATTAGAAAAATAAAGTATTTAAATTTTAATTATCCTTTAAAAATATTTTTTACTTATGTAATGACGTAATACGATTGAAAGCTAAATTTATTTTTTCTCTCCATATTTCTTTCAGAAAACATTCCTCACTTAAAGAAAAGAGATTAATATTGATTTGTCATAGGTTATTTAAGGACAGAAAATGAGAATACTCCAACTAATTTTTATTTTTTTAAATTAACCAACATTATTGATAATATTTTTCAATCATCACCATTGCAATGAGTTTTATGATTTAATTTAATGATTAAAAATCTAACATTGCACTCATATCAAAAAATATTTTTAATTGTTAAGACTAAAAAGTTATTTTAGATAGTTATTTATAATTTTATTTGTTTAAACAAAATCTATAATACCATTAAGATCTTTGATCTCAGCAAAATCATTATAGTCTAAATAGTCAAAAAAATTATTATTTCTGTTTACCCATATGCAATTGAAACCAAAATGTCCAGCTCCTGACACATCCCAAGTATTGGAACTTACAAACAAAATCTCTTTTTTTTTAAATTTATATTTAGTCAGAGGTAATTGATAAATTTTTGGGCTTGGTTTGTAAATTTTTTTATCTTCGATGGAAAATATATCATCAAAAAATCCACTGATCTGATTTAATTGAACAAGTTTCTTTATCATTGAAATCGTTCCATTGGAGAGAATTACAATTTTCAATTTTTTTTTTTTAAGATATTTTAAAATATTTTTAACTTCTGAAAAAACTTTCAAAAATTCATATGAAGTTAAAAGTTCATCTTTCAATGAATCTTCGACACTAAAAACTTTCATTGATTTTTTGAGTGAGTCACTAGTAATTTCCTGAAAATTTTTGTATTTTAACATCAAACTCCTTAACCACGTGTATTCAAGTTGTGTTGTCCGCCAATGATCTGCAAAATCTAACCAATTTGGGCCAATTTTATTTTTTAGTTTTTTTGCTGCAGTATTCACATCAAACAGAGTTCCGTATGCATCTAATATTATAATTTTAATTTTTATCATTTTAATTTTTTTAATTATTTTGTTAGGGTAAATTATAGTTCATATTTTTAAAAAAACTAAATTTAATGATTTTTTTTCTGAAATTTAATATTTTTAATAGATTACAATAATATACGTTTTAATTATGATATGGATAATTTTGAGTTTGTAAAAAAAGGTTTTTGGGTATTATTAATTGTTGTAGTAATTATCTTCATTATTTCAGTTATTTTGTTTTAAAAATTTATGGATTGGTATCAAATACTTGCTGTTATTGGAATGTGGGGGTTAGTTATATTTCTTTACAACATTTGGAAATAATATAAATTTTAAAGATTTGAAAATGTTTAATTTTAATTTTTTTGCTGAATATATTATCAATATAAAAATTTTTGTTAAAACATAATATTAAAATAAATGGTTTTTAGTAGTAAGTAGAATATTAAAAGAAACCTTGAAAATTTAAGTTTAAATGCTAATACTTATAACAAATTAAATTATGATAAGGAGACATTCATGTATCTAAGAATACTTATTACTACTTTTGCTTTTAACCTATTTTTTTTTATATCTGACTTAAAAGCAGCAGACATAACAATAGAGATGCTCAATAAAAACAAAGAGACAAAACAGAGGATGGTTTATAGCCAAGAATTAGTAAAAATAGAAAAAGGACAAACGATTGAATGGATCCCTACCGCTAAAGCACATAACGTTGAAATTTTAGTTGCACCAGATGGTTATACCATTCCTAAAAAGACTAAACTCAGTGAAAAGGTAACAATGACATTCGACATTCCTGGTATCTACCTATATCAATGTTCACCCCACGCCGCATTAGGAATGATTGGTATTATTGTTGTTGGTGGAGATACGTCTAACAAAGAAGCTATATTGAAAGAGAAACTTGTTGGAAGCAAATCTAAAAAGAAAAGAGATAAATTAATTAGTGAAATCTAATACATACGTTTGTTTTAATTAAAGAGTCTCAATCAGATAAATCTTATTTACGAATTTAAGCTAAGTTATTGAAGTGGCTCTTTATTTAAAGCATCAAGACTACTCGTATTCAATCGTTCCAGGAGGTTTTGAAGTACAATCATAACACACTCTATTTATTCCTTTTACATTATTAACAATTTTATTTGCACATTCTGAAATAAATCTGTGTTCGAAAGAGAACGATTCTGCAGTCATACCGTCCTTTGAGGTAACTGCACGCAAGACACATATCTGCTCGTAAGTTCTATTATCGCCCATGACTCCAACAGTCTTAACTGGAAGTAAGACACAAAAAGCTTGCCAAATTTTGTCGTAGAGATTGGCTTTTTTTAATGCATCAATGAAAATTGAATCAGCTTCTTTTAAAATTTTTATTTTTTTTCTAGTAATATCTCCTAGTATGCGAATACCTAAACCAGGTCCAGGAAATGGGTGTCTTGAAATAAACTCTTTTGGAATTCCTAATTCTTTTCCCAAAATCCTAACCTCATCTTTGAAAAGTTCTCTCAATGGCTCCAATAAATTTAAATTCATTTTTTTTGGTAAACCTCCAACATTATGATGAGATTTAATAGTAACTTTTTTTTTCCCAGAAGACGCTACTGATTCAATTACATCTGGATACAATGTTCCTTGTGCTAAAAAAACAACATTTCTCAATTTTTTACTATATCTTTCAAATAATTCTATAAATAAATTTCCTATTATTTTTCTTTTTTTTTCTGGATTGGAAATATTTCTTAATTTTTTTAAAAATAAATTGGAAGCGTTTATTCTTTTAAAAGAAATAGCAAAGTTTCTTTTAAATAAACTCTCAATTTCCTCTGGTTCATTTTTTCTCATTAATCCAGTATCAACAAATATACAATGCAATTGTTTACCAATTGCTTCATTTATTAAAACGGCGGTTACCGTTGAGTCAACACCACCTGAGAGACCACATATTACATTTTTTTGCCCTACAACTTCTTTTATTTTTTTAACCATATCAATTTTGAAAGATCTCATATTCCAATCCTTTTTTGCTTTTGATATCTTCAACACGAAATTGGAAATTATTTTGTCACCTTTATCTGTGTGATTGACTTCTGGATGGAATTGGAGACCAAAAATCTTTTTTTTTTTATTTTCAATGATTGCTAATATTGAATTTTCACTTAGAGCTATAGTTTCAAAATCTCTCGGAATATTGGTAATAATATCACTATGACTCATCCATACTCTATATTTTTTTTTAGGCTCATAGATTCCATCAATAATTACAGATTTTTTTAATATATTAATATTGGCTTTTCCAAATTCTCTTTTTTTACTTTTTTTGACTTTACCTTTAAAAAAATCACATATTAGTTGAAAGCCATAGCAAATACCCAAAATAGGAATACCTAATTTAAAGATTTTCTCTCCTAACAGAGGAGCGTCCTTTGAATATACTGACGAAGGTCCCCCAGAAAAGATAATACCTTTTGAATTTATAATTTTAGATTTAAACTCTTTTTCAATATTATTAAATGGTATAACTTCGCAGAAAACGTCAATTTCTCTTATTCTTCTAGCTATCAATTTTGTTACTTGTGAACCAAAATCAATAATAATTATTTGAGTTTTCATCAATTTATTTATTTATCTGATAATTAGGTGATTCTCTTGTTATGGAAATACTATGAACATGACTCTCATCTAATCCTGCGCGAGTAATCTTTACCATTTTTGTATTTTTTTTCATTTGAGTGATTGTTTTATTACCAGTGTATCCCATAGCTGCTTTTAGTCCTCCGACTAATTGTTCTATAACTTTACTTACCGAACCCTTGTAAGGAACTCTTCCTTCAACACCCTCTGGGACAAGTTTCTGAGAATTCTTAATTTCTTCTTGAAAGTATCTGTCAGCGGATCCTTGACCCATCGCACCAATAGATCCCATTCCTCTGTAAGATTTATAACTTCTTCCATTAGATAAGAATACTTCTCCAGGTGATTCATCTGTACCAGCAAATAAAGAACCAATCATTATAGCATCCGCACCAACTGCAATTGCCTTAGCTATATCACCAGAGAATTTTATTCCTCCATCAGCAATTACAGGAATTTTCTTGGCTTTTGCAATTCTGGAAACATTAGATATTGCATACAGTTGTGGTACTCCAACACCTGCTATAATTCTTGTTGTACATATTGAGCCAGGGCCAATCCCAACTTTAAGTGCATCAGCGCCAGCTGCAATTAAATCTTTAGCTGCTTCAGATGTTGCAATATTGCCAACAATAATTGGTAACTTTTTATATATTTTTCTAGCTTTTTTTAGTGTGTTAATCACATTTTTTGAATGTCCATGAGCTGTATCTATCACAATAATATCAACCTCAGCATCTACGAGATGTTTTAATCTATTTAGACCCTCTTCCTCACCAATACCAATTGCTGCTGCTACAATTAATCTACCAAATGAATCTTTAGAAGAAGATGGAAATTTTTCGGCTTTTTCAATATCTTTAACTGTAATCAAACCTACACATCTATATTTATTATCAACAACAAGAAGCTTTTCAATTCTATAGTGATGCAAAAGTTTTTTAGCTTCACTTGTTTTTATATTCTCATTCACAGTAATTAAATTTTTTTTTGTCATTAGAGAACTGATAGGTTGATCGAGATTTTTAGCAAAACGAATATCTCTGTTAGTGAGGATTCCAATTAATTTTCTTGTTTTTTTCTCGACTACAGGTATGCCGCTAATATTGTTTTTATTTTTTATTTCTAAAGCCTCCTTAAGCATATTTTCAGGGTTTATTGTTAGAGGGTTAATAACCATGCCAGATTCGAATTTTTTTACTTTTTTAATTTCATGGGCTTGTTTTGTTGGTGACATATTCTTATGAATTACTCCGATTCCACCAGATTGAGCCATTTTTATTGCAAGATTCGATTCGGTCACAGTGTCCATTGCAGACGATATCAGGGGAATTTTAAGCTTAATATTTTTAGTGATATTTGTTTCAAGTGATGCTTCATCTGGTCTAAAATCGGAAAGTGCCGGAAGGATTAAGACGTCGTCAAAAGTGAGAGCTTCATTTATATTTTGCATTTAAAACCTTGATTTAAAATAGTCTAAAAAAAAGTAAAATTAAAACAAAAAATAAAATTATTTTTTGATTCCAAATAAGTAAACCTCAGAAGATTCTTTTCTTGACGCTAATGGTTTTATATATTTAATTTTTTTTAAACTATCTCTCATCAATTCTAATAGTTTACCTTGGGCACCACCTTGAAAAATTTTACATACAAAAAATCCATTTTTTTTTAAAAATTTATTAGAACAATTAATTGCTGTTTCAACAAGTTGTATAATTTTTAAATGATCTGTTAACTTATGGCCAGTAGTATTTGGTGCCATATCACTCAATATAATATCTACTTTCCGATTAAAATATTCTATAACTTCTAAATTTAATTCAATAATATCAAGTTGAAGAAATTTAGTATCCTTTATCGGTTCAATTGATATCTTATCCACACCCAGTACTTTCCCTTTTTGTCCAACTAGTTTTTTTGAAATTTGTGACCATCCTCCCGGAGCAGCACCTAAATCTAACACATAAGCTCCTTTGAANAAAAAATCAAACCTNTGATTTATTTGTAATAATTTAAAGGCAGATCTTGANCGANAACCTTNTTTNTTTGCTTCAATNAANAAATAATCATTAAGATGTCTATAAAGCCACTTATTACTNCTATCTTTTTTTTGTTTTTTGTTTAATTTAACGTTAGCCATTTAATTTTTTTGGTTGATAATATCCCAAATGATACCCTCTTTAATTCCTCGATCTGAAACAAATATACTCTCTATTTCAAAACTTTTTAATATTAAGTTCAAAATTTTTATTCCGTTTTCCAAAAGTAGTTTTCTTGATAAACCGATTATCTTATTGTTTTTTTTTTCTTCATCAGACATTTGCTGAACTTTCTTTATTGCTAAATATATATCTAAGATTTGGAAATTATACCCCTCAACCTCTTCTTTTTTGTAAAATTTCAAATTTTTATGTATTGCACATAAGCTCGTTATGGTACTACAAGATCCAATCGTAGAAAAGGGTACGTTAACTTTCATAAATGTGTTTTTAAAGAAATTAATTTCATTTTGAATTTCTTGACAAGTTTTTTGTTCTGAATAAAGATTCATCTTTTGATCAAAATTTATTACTCCAGTAGGAATCGAAACAAAATTAAATGCAGATTTTTTTGAATACTTAGGTTTATATATGATCTCAGTACTTCCTCCACCTATATCAAAAATTAACTTATTTTCACTATTAAAATCCTTGTAATTAAAACAACTTTTTAAACAAAGACGTGCTTCTTCTTTTGGAGAAATAACCTCAACTAAAATGCCTGTTTTTGCTTTAACTTCTCTAACTAATTTTTCAGTATTAATAGCTTCTCTACAAGCTTGAGTTGCAATACACCTATATGCCTCAACTTCAAATTTATCTAATTTTTTTGATATTTTCTCAAATACATCTACGGTTTTAGTAATCTGCTCGTTGGAGAACTCTCCGCTATATGATAAATTTTTACCTAGCTTAATTGTTGACGAAAATGTATCTAATATTTTATAATCATTAAAAGAACATTGAGTAATTATCAGCCTACAATTATTACTCCCTAAATCTATTGCTGCAAAAATATTTCTATCAATATTTTTCATGATTTTTGTTATATTTTATTTATTAAACAAAACTTGATAATATGTAATAATCAATTCAAATTTTAATATATCATATGTTGGATTACAAAATTCTAAAAAAAATTAAAAAAAATGTTTTTCTAGTATCTTTATTTTATCTTTTTATTTTTTTGCACTTTCTAAATCAGAAAAAAATACTTTCAGCTAATGAAAATCTTAGAAACGAATCTTTTAAAAAAATAAATTCAGTGCTTGTCGAAAAAATAGAAGTTTCTAAATTTAACAAAAAAATTATTCTAAGAGGACAAACGCAACACTCAAGGCAAGTAATCATTAAATCTCAAGTTGAAGGAAAAATTAGCGCAATAAATTTTTCTAAGGGCTCTAACGTAAGCGCGGGGGACATAATAGTATTAATTGATCCTGAAGATAAAATTGCAAAGCAAAAAGAAATGGAAGCTCTCCTAGAACAGAGAAAAAAGGAGTATGAGGTAGCAGAAAAACTTTTCAAGGGTGGATTTAGATCTGAAGTAAAATTATCAGAGTCAAGAACAAATTTTGAAAAAGCTCTTGCTTCTTTCGAAAAAAGTCAAGTAGCATTGAACAATACAAAAGTTATGATACCGTTTGATAGTTTTTTGGAGGATAGCTTCGTTGAACTTGGTGATTATCTCAAAAAAGGAGATAAAATTGTAAAAATTGTTGATCTTGATCCAATGTTTCTATCAGCTTTTGCAAATGAAAGTGAAGTGATGAGTTTAAAAGTTAATCAAGAAGGTTTCGCGATTTTAAATAACGGAGAAAAATTTAAAGGTCATATTAATTATATTTCTTCATCTGCAGATACAAATACCAGAAATTTTAAAATTCAACTTGAAATAAAAAATCCAAAAAAAAAAATACTCTCAGGATTATCAGGTGAGATACAAGTTGATCTCGCGCCTACAAATGCTTTTTTTATTCCTGCTTCAGTAGTTACACTTAGTCAAAATGGTGATCTTGGGATAAAAATAATCAAAGACAATAAAGTGAAGTTTTTTAAAATTAATATAATAAGTGACACAGGAAAAGGATTTTGGATTAAAACTAATAATTTTAACGAACTATTGCTAATAAGTCGTGGTCAAGAATTTGTGATTGAAGGTGAATCTGTAGATTATGAGTTTCTGGTAAATGATGTTAGATAAAATACTTAATTCAAGTAAAGTTTTGCTTACGATACTTTTTTTTTCCATCTCTTATGGAATTTATTCATATAACACATTACCAAGAGAGGCTGATCCTGATATAAGCTTACCACTAATTTATGTTTCTGTTTTACATAAAGGAATTTCACCAGAAGATTCCGAAAGATTAATAATAAAACCATTAGAAAAAGAATTAAAAATTATTGAAGGAGTTAAAAAAATGTCTTCCACATCATATTTAGGTGGGGGAAATATTATACTTGAATTTGATGCAGGCTTTGAATCAGAAAAAGCTTTAAGGGATACAAGACTCAAAGTTGATCAAGCAAAAAATAAGTTTCCTACAGAAACAAAAGAACCAAATGTGACTGAAATCAATCTTTCTAGATTCCCAGTTTTAGCTATCGCTATATCCGGAAACATTGAAAAAAGATATTTGTTAAAAATAGCAAAAGAATTAAAAAATAAAATTGAAAAAATTGAAGAAGTTTTAAGTGTTAAAGTAATTGGTGAAGATGAAAGACAAATTGAAGTTATTGTAGACCCAAAAGATGTCAAAGCATATGGGCTTACTGCGAAAGAAGTTTTATTTTCATTAAAAAACAGTAATATTTTAATTCCTGCTGGTAAGTTATCTGGGGTAACTGGAAGTTTTGATATAAAAGTCCCTAGTCTTCTTGAAAACTTAAAGGATATTTTAAATCTGCCAATAAAATCTACCAATGATTCTGTCGTTACATTAGGTGAGGTCTCAAAAATAAGGGACTCATATAAAGAAACAGTTGGAATAGCAAGAAATAATGGACAAAATGCAATAATTCTGGAGGTATCCAAACGAAGTGGAAAAAATATAATTAATACAATTGGAAAAATAAAAGAGGAGGTGAATCGGACAAAAAATATATTACCTCAAAAAGTTAAAATTGATTATTTCCAGGATGAATCAAAAGCAATCAATACCATGCTTACTGATTTACAGAATAATATTATTCTGGCTGTAATATTAGTATTAATAATAATAATCTATTGGATGGGATGGAGATCAGCCTTGCTTGTAAGTTTTGCAATCCCCGGATCATTTTTGATTTCTATGACCTTCCTATCATTTATAGGAATAACAATAAATATTGTAGTTTTATTTTCATTAATTCTCTCTGTTGGTATTTTAATAGATGGTGCAATAATTGTTGTAGAGTATGCTAATAGAAGAGCTGCTGAAGGATTATCGTTTCAAAAAGTATTTTTTATGTCATCAAAAAAAATGTTTACTCCAGTTATTGCATCGACATTAACAACACTAGCTGCTTTTTTCCCATTGGTTTTTTGGCCTGGTGTTGCCGGGGAATTCATGTTTTATTTACCTGTAACCTTACTAACTATTCTTTCTTCTTCGTTATTTATGGCTTTAATTTTTATACCGGTACTAGGAAATATTATAGGAGGAGATTCGCCTCGAGCCAAAAAAGAAAGAGAAAATCTTAAACTACTTGAATCAGGTGATCTTTCACAAATTTCCGGAATTCAAAAAATCTATCTAAATATTTTAGAATGGTGTCTTCAGAAACCATTTAAAATAGTTTTTATTACGGTCTTTCTATTAATATCAATTCAATTTGTTTACTTTAAATTTGGAAAAGGAATAGAGTTTTTTCCAGAAATTGAACCTGATTATGCAGAAGTAGTTGTTCACGCAAGAGGAAATCTTTCAATCAATGATAAAAATATAATTATGAAAGAAGTTGAGGAAATTATTCTGACTGATCCAGCTATAAAAAATAGTTACACAAAAGTAGGTGCATTAAAAAATAGAAAAGAACAAGGAACTGATGACATAATAGGTTCAGTAAATATCGAATTTATTGAGTGGAAAAAACGGCCAAAAACGGATTTCATAATTCAAAATTTGGAAAAAAATTTTTTAAAGATGCCTGGTATAAATGTTGAAATTATTGAAAAAAAAGATGGTCCACCAAGTGAAAAAGATGTTGAGATTGAGATTTCAAATGTCAGTAAGAAAATATTATCGAATGATTCAAACTTTTTGATTACTCACCTTCAAAAAATTAAGTGGGTCAAAAATCTCGACACTGGGATTAATGCACCGGGCATTGAATGGCAGTTACAAATTGACAGGGCGAAGGCAGACAAATACGGTGTAGATATTAAGCTGATTGGAGATACTATTCAAATGATAACTCAAGGTTTAAAAATTACCGATTTTATGCCTGAAGATAGTGACGAGGAAGTAGATATTGTTGTAAAATTTAATGAAAAATATAGAACCTTGAACGAATTAGATAACATCGAAATTAATGGAAAAAATGGCCCAGTAGCATTAAGTCTTTTTGTTGAACGCGAACCAAAACTTAAAGTCGGAAAAATCAATAGGACTGATTCGATGAATTCAATAAATATTATGTTTGATGTCGAAGAAAATTTAAACATAAATAAAAAAGTTTCTGAATTAACAAATTGGCTTAAAACAAATGGAAAATATATAAGTTCATCAGTAAAATTTAGGGGGCAAGAGGAAGATCAAGAGGAAGCAAAAAAATTTTTACTAAAAGCTTTTTTTATTGCAATATTCCTTATCCTCTTAATTTTAATTTCAACTTTTGAAAGTTTTTTCTTTTGTTTTATAATTTTAACTTCCGTTATAATGTCAACTATTGGGGTAATGATAGGTTTAATTTTAACCAATCAGGCTTTTGGAATAGTTATGTCTGGAATAGGAGTAATTGCTTTGGCTGGTATTGTAGTAAATAATAATATTGTCTTATTAGACACATACAAAAATCTGAGAAAAATAGACAATAATATCAAAGAAATAATTTTAAGAACTGGTGCTCAAAGACTTAGACCAATTTTATTGACAACCTTAACGACTTTTTTTGGATTAGTTCCGATGGCATTTGGGCTTAATATTGATTTTTTATCTTTGGAAATAAATATTAATAATCCTAGTTCCCAATGGTGGTTACAATTATCAAACGCAATTGTTTTCGGAATAATATTTTCATTTATTTTAACTTTGATTATTACACCATGTCTTATTTTTATCTCTGAAAATTATAAGATCGACAAATTATTTAATTCTACTTTTTTCAATAAGAGCAACAGGTATTGAAAAGTAATAACCCGTAATAAATAAAATCATCGCTAGCCAGAAGTCCGTTAATAACAGTGATAAAAATCCTGCAAGAAAGATTGTAATAAATGGAAAATTTTTTTTTTCAATTTTAATACCCTTCATAGAGTAGGTTGGAATATTAGTTATCATCAAAATGCTAGAAGATAATATTGTTATAACTGAAATAAATGGATTTAACAAAAAATCTATCTCAAATCTAAAATAGATCATCATTGGCAATAAAACTAATCCTGCGGCTGCAGGGGTTGAAATACCTTTAAAGTATTTGATTCTTAAATTTTCATTATCATGCTTGTCCGACGAGGAAATATTAAACCTAGCTAATCTTGATGATGAACAAACAGCATAAAATACTACAAATGCCCAACTGTTTTCTATACTCCCTGACATTACCCAAAAATAAACAATAAATGATGGTGCAATTCCAAAGCTTATAAAATCTGCTAATGAATCAAGCTCTAATCCAAAATTGGAGCTACCTTTTAAAAGGCGAGCAATCTTTCCATCTAAATTATCAAGAAAAGAAGCCAACACCACCAAGAAAACTGCAAACTCCCATTTCGATTCTGTTGCAAATTTTATTGATGTTAAACCTAAAGTTAAAGAAAAAAAAGTAACTATGTTTGGAATTAATATTCTAATTGATAATTTTTTCATTTAATTTTATTTTTAATAAAATTTAAAAAAGACTTTTTATTTTTTTAAATTCTTTGTCTTTACTACTTTAGGTTTGTTTAGTTTTATAGCTTGGGTAGCTAATATTGTTTCTCCGCCAATAATAGTTTGTCCTTCTAATACATTTAAAGAGAAATTCATTGGTAAATATACATCAACTCTGCTTCCAAACCTTATAATACCAAATTTTTCTCCAGATTTGACAATCTGTCCTTCAGTTAAGTTACACTTAATTCTGCGTGCAATTAAACCAGCAATTTGAACAACATAAATTATTAAACCATTTTCAAGTTGAATTTTTAATACCATTCTTTCATTTTCTTTGCTGGATTTATCTAAAGATGCATTAAAGAAAGCACCAGGGTGATACCTCATACTCAAAATTTTTCCACTATAAGGAATTCTGTTAACGTGAACATTAAAAATATTCATGAAAATACTAATTTTCTTCATTTTTTCCTTCTTATCTTTTTCATCAGGTGGAAAATCATTAACTATGGGTAAAACTTTTCCGTCAGCAGGTGAAATAATTAAACCTTGTTTGTCTGGTGAAACTCTATGTGGATCTCTAAAAAAATAAATACACCAGATGGTTAAAATCAGACCCACCCAGCCCAAAAAATCAGAAAAAGAGCCTATTATTAATGATACTAAACCAAAAATAATAATAAATGGATAACCTGACGAATGAATTGGAACAAATAAAGTTTTTATAAACTCAAGTTCATTAAAACCATTTTTTATCTTAGCACCTAAAGAGTCAAAAAAATCTTTTTTATTTTTCATAGTTAATTTTTTCAGTGATCAGTGGAATAGTAAATACTTGTCCAGGAAAAATTAAATCCGGATCTGAAATTTTCATTTGATTTTTTTTGTAAATTTCTGAATAAAATATTCCACCCCCCAATGTTCTTCTTGCAATTCGCCATAAACTATTACCAGGTTGAACAACAAAATTGTTATTATCCAAAAGTTGATTCAAATCGCTAACACTTTCATTAAAGATGGGTGTGTTAAATGAATATAACTGATTATTTAGCTTCAGATCTACTCTTAAGTCTAATTTTCCAAATGGAATTTTTTCTTTTGTGATAAAGGTCCAAAATCCTTGGCTATTAGATAAGGTTTCTCCAATAATTTTGTTGTCTATAAAAAATGATAGATTTTTGTTATTTTCTGATCTTCCAGAAAAAATAATTCTACCCTCAGGATTATATTCAACATAGTCTACTGAAAAACCACTTTCTAATTCCTCTAAATTCATTAAATATGAATTAGTTTTGCCACTTAATGAAGATTTAAAAATTATTGGACTTTGAGCACCATCTCTTTCAAGAAAAACTATTATTGTTTCATCTGATCTAATTACTTCTCCATTTTTGTTTCTAAAGTTTAGGTGTAATCTTTTTATTCCATACTTAAGTGACTCTTTACTTGACCAAACCCACTCTCCATTTGTATCAGACAAGACGTGACCCAATTTTTCATTTCCATCAAATATACTAACTAATTTATTTGGTTTTGATCTGCCAGCTATTACAGCATCACCTTTTGGTGTGATTCTAACAATATCAAAGGTTGGTGTACTTTCTTCAAAAAATATTTTGTCATTCTCTAAATTATTCGATTCAGTCTTATTAATTTTTTCTAAACTTTGTTTTTCTGGAAAAGGAATCAAGAAATATAACCCAGTACTGGTGAACGCTAAAAATATGCTAATTAAAAAAAAATTTTTCATTATATATGACTTTTATGTATTATAACTTAATTTTCAAATTTTTTTAATTTTTTTTTTACATTCATTATTATGAAAAATATTGGAGTTTTTTGTGGTTCAAAAAATGGTAAAGACATCATTCATCAAAATCTCGTCATAGAAGTTGCCAGATGGATTGGAAACAAAAAATATAATTTAGTTTTTGGTGGCGGTGAAACGGGATTAATGCACACATTATGTAAAGAGTCATCAAAATTTAATATTAAAATTTATGGAATTATTCCTTACTATTTGAATGAAAATTTAGGCTATGAAAACTTTATTACTGACAAAATTTTGACTAGGTCATTAGATCAACGTATGAATCAATTTCTTGCAAGATCTGATTTTCTTATTGCATTACCTGGTGGCATAGGTACTTTGGGAGAAGTGGTTGATTTAATGGTTAAAAAAGAATTGAAAGAGAGTAAAAAAAAAATTTACTTAGTTAATGATACCAAATTTTGGGACCCATTTGCTAATTTATTAAATTCTTTTGTTTATGAAAAATTTCTCAATCGCAGCACTTTAACTAATGTCGTTGAATTTATTTCATTAAAAGAACTATCAAAAAAAATAAAATAGATAAAATGAAAAAGATTTTTGTTAAAAATAGTATTGTTGAACTCCAAGGTGATGAAATGGCAAAAGTAGTTTGGGAGTCTCTGAAAGAAAAGTTAATTTTACCTTTTTTAGATTTAAAAATTGAAGAATTTGATTTAAGCATACAAAATAGAAATGAAACCAGTGATAAAATAACTGTCCAAGCCGCAGAGGCTATATTAAAAAATAGTGTCGGTATCAAATGTGCTACCATAACACCTGATGAAAAAAGAGTAAAAGAATTCAATCTAAAGTCAAAATTTCCTTCACCTAATGGTACAATTAGAAATATATTAAATGGAACAATTTTTAGAGAACCAATTATTTGTAATAATATTCCAAAAATTGTTAACCATTGGAATAAACCAATCATTATAGCACGGCATGCATTTGGAGATATTTATAAATCAAAAGATTTAAGGATTAAAGATAAAGGCAAACTTTTTATTGAATTTAAATCCAATGATGGAAAAAAATCAATTAAAAAAGAGGTCTACGAGTTTCAGTCTAATGGAGTTGGAATGGCAATGTTTAATGTTGATAAATCTATTTATGATTTTTCAGAATCATGTTTTAATTATTGTCTAGATAGAAAAATTTCACTTTTTTTTTCAACAAAAAATACAATTCTGCAAAACTATGATGAGAGATTTAAAGAAATTTTTGATGAACTGTACAATTCTAAATTTAAAGTAAAATTTGAAAAGAACAATCTCACTTATCAACATAGATTAATTGATGATATGGTAGCATGTATGATGAAATGGAGTGGAGGATATTTATGGGCTTGTAAAAATTATGATGGTGACGTGATGTCCGACCTTTTAGCTCAAGGATTTGGTTCACTAGGATTAATGACTAGCATTCTTCAAAGTCCTGACGGTAGAGTCATCGAAACTGAAGCCGCGCACGGGACGATCACAAGTCACTTCAGACAACATCAAAAAGGTTCAGAAACCTCTACCAACCCAATAGCATCAATTTTTTCATGGACAAAAGGACTCTGGCACAGAGCAAAATTTGATAATAATTTTGAACTTCAAAAATTTTGTGAAATACTTGAGAAAGTCTGTATTTCTACAATTGAATCTGGGAAAATGACTAAGGACTTAGCTTTGCTTGTCGGTCCTCAGCAAAACTGGCTTACTACCGAGGAGTTTTTGTTGAGCATTCAAAAAAAACTAAAATCAATAATTTAGAATCTGATTTAAATAGTTATTAAATTCTTTTATCTTACTTGGATCATTTCCACCACCTTGAGCAAGGTCATTTCTTCCACCACCACCGGAACCACCAAAAAAAATAGAAATTTCCCTCACCAAATTTTTGGCTGTAATCTTTGAGTGTAGATCATCTGAAACTTTTACAACTATTGAAACCTTTTTTTTTTCAATACTCAAAAGAATTATTATACCAGATTTGATTTCCTGACTAATTTTATCTGCCTGATTTTTCATTTCTTTAGAAGGAATCTGTAATTCTTGAATATAAACTGGAGTATTCTTTATTTTTTTTAAATTTTTAGGATTGTATTTTTCTATTTGATTTTTGAATTTTTCTTTTTTTAAATTAGCATTTTCTAAAATTAAACTTTTTACTTTATTTATCAACTCACCTTCATTAATTTTCAAAAGTTCTGAGAGCTGAGATAGTCTTTCTGAATGTTCAGCATTTTTTTTTATAGCTTCTTCTCCAGTTATAGCCTCAATTCTTCTTACACCAGAGGAGACTGATAACTCATTTAAAATTTTTATCAATCCAATTTCGCCAGTATTATCCACGTGTGTTCCACCACAAAGTTCTGATGAGGAAAAATTAAAATTCTCTTTATTACTTTTAAAAGTAACAACTCTTACCCTAGGAGGATATTTTTCACCGAAAAAACCTATTGCACCCTCAGAGATTGCTTTTTTATATTCTTTAAATTTTATTGAAATACTCAGATTCTCCCTTATGACGTCATTCATAAGGTTTTCTATTAACTTAAGTTTTTTATTTTCAACAGGCATATTATTTGTAAAATCAAACCTTAGTTTATTGTCTGAAACTAATGATCCTTTTTGTTTTACGTGATTACCTAATATCATTCTTAAAACTTCGTGAAGAAGGTGGGTTGATGTGTGATTACTTTTTATTTTTTTTCTTTTTTTCTGATTAACCTCAATTTTAAATTTTTTTCCAACAGCTAAATCTGAATTAAAATTTTTTGCAAAATGAAAAAAAATAGAATTATGTTTTTGGGTATCAAAAATATCGCAAATTTTAGCACTCGTATTATTATCAATCACTATTCCAGAATCACCTATTTGTCCTCCAGATTCAGCATAGAAAGGTGTTTTTGAAAATACTAAAATTGCATCTTTTAATCCTTTAGTGTTATTATGGCTTTTATTATCTTTTAAAATTTTTAAAAGTATTGTAACTTCTTGATAACTTTCGTAACCTGAAAAGATTGTATCATTCTCCCCCAGGTTAATATTGTTAAGAAAATCCTGATTAATTTTTATATGCTTATTTCCACTCCTAGAAACTCTAGACCTATTTTTCTGATCAAGCATAAGCTTTTCAAATTCATTTATATCAATTTTAAGATTTTTTTCATTTAAAATATTTTCAGTCATATCTATTGGAAAACCGAAGGTATCATATAATTTAAAAGCTAGTTTTGCCGAAAAATAGCTACCTTCTGTGGTTAAAATTTCGTCATTCAAAATTTTCAATCCTTCTTTTAGGGTTTCTGAGAATTTTTCTTCTTCATATCTCAAGGTTTCTTCAATAAATTTTTCTTCATTTTGTAAATATTGATAAAAGTTTTTGTATTGGTTGCAAACCCTACTCACTAGTTTATTTAAAACGTTATCTTCTTTACCTAATATTTGTAAATGTCTCGAAGCTCTTCTTATTATCCTTCGAAGAACATATCCCCTTCCTTCATTTGAAGGTAAAACCCCTTCACTAATTAAGAAAGTTATTGCTCTTATATGATCTATAATAACTCTAAAAGATGTAATATTTTTATGATTACTTTGAATTCCAATTAACTTTTCTAGATCTTGTCTTAGAATTCTAAAAATATCAATATCGAAATTATTAGTTTTTCCATTAATTACTGCATTGATTCTCTCGAGCCCCATTCCCGTATCAACACATTTATTTGGCAAATTTATCAATTTATCATCTTTTTTTTCATGTTCCATAAAGACTAAATTCCAAATTTCAACGAACCTATTACCGTCTTGATTTTTACTTCCTGGCAGACCGCCAGAAATATTTTTTCCATTGTCATAAAAAATTTCACTGCATGGACCACAAGGACCCACGTCACCCATTGACCAAAAATTGTCAGTAGATCCAATTTCAATTATTCTTGAAGATTCAAAACCCGATATTTTTTTCCACAAATTAAGTGACTCTTCATCTCCTTTGTATACGGTTACTATAAGTTTTTTGGAACTTAAAGATAAAACTTTAGTTAAAAACTGCCATGCAAAGTATATTGCCTGTTCTTTAAAATAACCCCCAAAAGAGAAGTTACCCAACATTTCAAAAAAAGTATGATGTCTAGGTGTATAACCAACATTGTCCAAATCATTATGTTTTCCTCCAGCTCTCAAACACTTTTGAGATGAAACGACATTAATACTTGATGCTTTTTCTGATCCAATAAACCAATTTTTAAATTGAACCATACCTGCATTTGTGAATAAAAGTGATGGATCATTTGAGGGTATTAAAGATGAAGATTCAAAAAAAGCATGTTCATTATTTTTAAAATAATTAATGAATTCTTTTCTAATTTCTCCAAAATCTCTCATTATTAAAACTTAATAGACTACAATAGTAGTTAGGTTTTTAAAAGTAAAGTTGGTTAATCTTTAGCTAAGTTTTTGCTATCTTCTTGAACAACTTCTTCCTGAGTTATCTCTTCTTCAGAAAAATCTTTTTCACTTTCTTTTTTCCTAAGCTCGTTTTCAATATTATTAGCAACATCAGGATTATCTTTTAAAAAAACTTTTGCATTTTCCCTACCTTGACCAATTCTA
Source organism: Rickettsiales bacterium (assembly GCA_002717855.1). Next base: position 4,354 of record PBCD01000006.1, on the reverse strand, counting down.
TCGTTATTGTAAGAATACCAAGCTCCTGCTTTGTCAATAATATTATGTTTAACAGCCAAATCAACAATTTCTCCAGTTTTCGAAATGCCCTCTCCATACATAATATCAAATTCTACAGTCTTAAATGGAGGCGCCAATTTATTTTTAACTACTTTCACTTTTGTTTGATTGCCTATGATCTGGTCTCTGTCTTTGATTGCTCCTATTCTTCTAATATCAAGTCTAATTGAAGCATAAAATTTTAATGCATTTCCTCCAGTTGTTGTCTCCGGGTTACCAAACATAATTCCAATTTTTTGTCGAATTTGATTAATAAAAATAACCAGTGTGTTTGATTTAGCAATTGAACCAGTCAATTTTCTTAGTGCTTGACTCATAAGTCTTGCATGAAGTCCCATGTGAGAATCACCCATATCACCTTCTATTTCAGCTCTAGGAACCAGAGCGGCTACAGAATCTACAACCAAAAGGTCAATAGCACTTGAACCTACCAATGTATCTGCAATTTCCAGCGCTTGCTCACCATTATCTGGTTGCGAAATCAACATATTATCAGTATCAACTCCTAATTTTTTAGCATATACTGGATCCAATGCATGTTCAGCATCTATAAACGCACAAGTACCGCCATTTTTTTGCGATTCAGCAAGTGCATGTAATGCTAATGTTGTTTTTCCGGAGCTTTCTGGACCATAAACTTCAACAATTCTTCCTTTTGGAAAACCTCCAATACCAAGCTCTAAATCTAAACTAAGTGATCCAGTAGATATAGTTTCGATTTCGATTTTGTCTTTTTGTCCAAGGCGCATAACCGAGCCTTTTCCATAACTTCTTTCAATCTGACTAATGGTTGATTCAAGTGATTTTAATTTATCCATTTGTATCTGTTCTATAAATGTTCTTTGTACAATAACATAAAATTTTAAAAATAAAAGCTAAATTTAATACTCTTTCTCTTTGTAAACCTTCTCGTTCTTTTCATGGTTTTCTTGAGCTTCAAGAGTTAAAGTAGCGATTGGTCTGGCTTTTAGTCTTTCAATGCTGATAGGCTCCATTGTTTCTTCACAATATCCGTATGTTCCTTCTTCAATTTTTTTGAGTGCTTTATTTATTTTTGATAATAATTTTCTTGACCTATCTCTGGTTCTTAGTTCTAAAGTTCTATCAGATTCTATCGAAGCTCTATCAGTTAAATCAGGCTTGTTACTAGGTTCTTCTTTTAGTTTTTGTAATGTAGCACTTGATTCTGACATAATTTCTTTTTTCCAATTTAAAAGTTTGTCTTTAAAATAAGCTACTTGTTTAGGGTTCATAAATTTTTCACTAGAACTTGGAATATAATTTCCATTTAATTTTTTTCTTTTCATACAGAATCCAAAATTAACAATAAAAAAAAAATTTTATATTGCATATAATTATATTTGAAGAAAAAATGAATCAAGTTAAATTTTAAAAATAATGAAAAAAGCTGTTTTTTTGGATCGAGATGGAGTGTTAAATGTTGATAAAGGTTATCAATATAAAATTTCTTCTTTTGAATGGATACCTGGTGCAAAAAAAGCTATTAAGCTACTAAACGATTTAGACTATTTGGTGATTGTCATAACTAATCAATCAGGAGTATCCCGAGGTTACTATACCGAAAGTCATGTAAAAAAACTCCACAAATGGATGAATTTAGAATTAAAAAAACAAGATGCATTGATTAATGATTTTTTTTTTTCTACAGAGATGCCGTCAAAAGAAATAAATCCAAAATCTCGAAGAAAACCCAGTCCTTTAATGGTTTTTGAAGCAATAAAAAAATATTCAATAAACAAAAATAAAAGTTTTTTAATTGGTGATAGAGAATCAGACATAAAAACTGCAGAAAATGCTGATATTCGAAGTTATTTATTCAAAGAAACAAATTTGTTTGAGAAAGTAAAAGAAATATTAAAAGAATTTTAATCTTATTTCTTTTCAAATTAAAATTTGAACATATATATCATATAGCGGATTATTTATGGTAAGATGTAAAATAAATACTTTTAAACGATATGTAAGTATATGTTAGACAATTTTGAAAAAAAGAAAAAAAAATTTGTTCCTTATCCCAAGGGTAGGCAAGTCGACAACGATTGTGTTAATGAAATACAAAGTTTGATTTCAAAACTACCACTTAGAAGAGATTTATTAATAGAATATTTTCATCTAGTTCAAGACAAATACAGGTGTATAAGAAAAAAACATTTGGCTGCATTATCCTCTTTGTTAAAAATACCCTTTGCTGAAACCTTTGAGGTAGCGACTTTTTATGCTCATTTCGATGTTATAGATGATAAAGATGAGGCGCCACCTAAAATTACTGTTAGAGTCTGTGATAGTCTAACATGTGAACTTAAAGGAAGTGAGAAATTGAGTAGCACACTAAAAAAAAATACAAATAAAAAGAACGTGAGGATTGTAAGAGCACCCTGCATGGGTTTGTGTGACGTTGCACCTGCCTGCGAAGTCGGTCACAATCATATTGTTAATGCTGATGAAAAAAAAGTATTGGATGCAATAGAAACTGGTAATACGCAAACTCCTCATATAGGTGGCATTTCATTTGAAGATTACATAAAAAATGATGGATATAAGTTATTAAATGACTGTTACAAAGGAAATATATCTGTTGAAGAAATTATTGAAGAGCTTAATAATTCTGGTTTAAAAGGTATGGGAGGGGCTGGATTTCCTTCTGGGCAAAAATGGAAATTTGTAAGAATGGAACCTGGTCCAAGATTAATGACAATTAATGGTGATGAAGGCGAACCTGGCACATTTAAAGACAAGTTGTATCTAGAAACTGACATGCATAAGTTTTTGGAGGGAATGCTCATTGCTGCATGGGCAGTTGAAGCTCGAGAGATTTACATCTATATGAGGGATGAATATCCTGCAATAAGAAAAAAACTTTTACAAGAAGTTGATAGATTAGTTTCAAACAATATTATTAAAAAAAACTACGTAAATATTAGAAGAGGAGCAGGAGCTTATATTTGTGGTGAAGAATCTGCGATGATTGAATCAATAGAGGGTAAAAGAGGTATGCCAAGACATAAACCCCCTTTTGTATCAAAAGTGGGTCTTTTCGGTTTACCAACACTAAATCATAACATTGAAACTGTGTATTGGATCAGAGATATAATCCAAAGAGGTTTTAAATGGTATGCAGATCAAGGAACAAGAGGACAAAAAGGTCCTCACAGTTTTTCAGTTTCAGGAAGGATAAAAAACCCTGGAGTTAAGTTAGCACCAGCCGGAATAACCATGAATGAATTGCTAAATGATTTTTGTGGTGGTATGGAAGATGGGCACAAGTTTTTTGGTTACTTACCAGGTGGAGCATCAGGAGGTATTCTTCCCGCTACAAAAGCAGATATACCCTTGGACTTTGGCACACTAGAAAAATTTGGATGTTTCATTGGTTCGGGAGCTGTTGTTGTATTTTCTGATAAAGATGATATTACTAGAATAGTTTTAAATCTTCTCAAATTTTTTGAAGATGAAAGTTGTGGCCAATGCACTCCATGTAGGGTGGGGACTGAGAAAGCTGTAAAATTATTAGAAAAAGGTAACTGGGATAAAGATTTGTTAAACGAATTAGTTGAAACTATGGGAGATGCATCTATTTGTGGATTAGGCCAAGCTGCCGGCAACCCAATTAGGAGTGCTATAAATTTTTTCGGAAGTCATATTAAATGAAAAAAATTAATTTCTTCATAGATGGAGATAAAGTCACTGCACAAGAAGGCGAATCTATCTGGAAAGTTGCAAAAAGATATGGAAATACACTACCGCATCTTTGCTTCGCTGATAAATCAGGTTATAGAGCTGACGGTAACTGCAGAGCATGCATGGTCAGTATTGAGGGTGAAAGGGTTTTAGCTGCTTCTTGCCTCAGAGAACCTTCAGAAGGAATGAAAGTCTCTACTAAAGATGCAAGATCTGTAAAATCTAGGCAAATGGTATTAGAACTGCTAGTTACAGATCAACCTCAAATTGATATCTCTCATGATCCAGAGTCTCATTTTTGGAAAATGGCTGACAAAGTTGATGTTTCTAAAAGTAGATTTGACAGAAGAGAAGCAATAATGACACCAAATTCAGACAATTCCAATAAGGCTATGTCAGTTAATTTAGATGCTTGTATTCATTGCAATTTGTGTGTTAGAGCTTGTAGAGAGGTTCAAGTCAATGATGTGATTGGAATGGGAGAAAGAGGTCATTCATCAAAAATTATTTTTGATTTTGATGATCCAATGGGTGATTCTACTTGTGTGAGTTGCGGAGAGTGTGTTCAAGCCTGTCCAACTGGAGCATTGATGGA
>PBCD01000005.1 GCA_002717855.1 Rickettsiales bacterium | reverse complement strand
TATTGATGAAAGTTGTTGAAAACGAAAAACCAGATATTGTTTTAATGGGAAAACAAGCAATTGATGATGATTCTAATCAAACAGGCCAAATGCTGGCGGCGTTATCTGGGTTTTCCCAGGCAACTTTTGCGTCAAAGGTTGAGAAAGTGGATAATTTTTTAAATGTGACTAGAGAAATTGATGGTGGTCTAGAAACACTAAAAGTATCTTTGCCATGTATAATCACCACTGATCTGAGATTAAACGAACCAAGATACGCCTCGTTACCCAACATTATGAAAGCGAGACAAAAAAAAATAGATTCAATTGATGTTACCACATTAGGTTTAAATCTTACTCCACGTTTATCCGTTATAGAAGTAAATGATCCTCCGGAAAGAAAAGCAGGAATAATGGTAAAAGATATTGATGAACTTATGGAAAAACTTACAAACGAAGCAAAGGTGATTTAATGAAAATTTTAGTTATAGCTGAACACGATAATAAAGATCTAAAACTATCAACACTTAGTTGTATTACAGCCGCAAAAAAAATTGATGACAACGTTGAGTTATTGATTCTTGGTTTTAATTGTGATTCTGTCATTAAGAAGGCTTCAAAAATATCGGGATTAAAAAAAATTAAGTTCATTGACAATGAAGATTTCAAACATCAGGTTGCGGAAGATTTGACACAACCAATTATGAATATTGTTAGAGATTCTAGTTACACACACATAATGTCTCCTTCAGGAACTTTTGGGAAAAATCTACTCCCAAGAATTTCTGCACTTTTAGATGTTCAACAAATATCGGATATTACACAACTAATTGATCATGAAACTTTTGAAAGACCAATTTATGCAGGCAATGCTATGTTAAAAGTTAAGTCAACTGATAATATTAAAGTTTTAACAGTCAGAGGAACATGTTTTGAGCAAGCAGCATTAGATGGAAATATTGATGTTGAAGAAATAAAATTTACGGCTAATACTTCAGAAAAAGTTACATTTTTAAAACATGAATTATCTGAATCTGATAGACCAGAGCTGACTTCAGCAAAAATTGTAATATCAGGTGGTAGGGGCATGCAAAATGGAGATAATTTCAAGTTATTAGAAGGTATAGCTGATAAGCTTGGAGCAGCTGTTGGAGCAAGTCGCGCTGCTGTTGACGCTGGTTTTGTTCCAAATGATTGGCAGGTTGGACAGACTGGAAAAATTGTTGCACCTGATTTATATATTGCTGTAGGCATTTCTGGAGCAATTCAACATATAGCAGGAATCAAAGATTCAAAGTTTATCGTTGCAATAAATAAAGATGAAGAGGCACCTATTTTTAATTTTTCAGATTACGGGTTGGTTGGAGACTTATTTGAGGTGCTACCAAAATTAGAAGCAAAGTTATAGTTTTTTTAGAAGTTCAATTGTTTCGGGACTTAACCAGTCGTGGTACCCAATAATTCTAGAGATTTCTTGTAAATTTTTATTAGCTATAATTGTCGTTGGCATAACCTTTACTTTTAGCTTTTTTGTTATACTAAAATCGGTATCAGTATAGGTATTAAAATTTTTGAATTTATTTTTTTTTAAAAATTTTGATATGGTCTCTTTAGGGTTTGAATCCATAGATATAAATATAACTTTGAATTTTTTTTTAAATTTTTGTTCAAGTTTTAAAAGATCTGGTATCTCTTTTATACATGGTGTACACCATGTCGCCCAAAAATTAATTATAAAGAAATCAAATTTTGTAAATTTTTTAAAATTTATTTTTTTCTTTTCTAGATCTATTAATTGAAAGGACTCTATTTCTTTAATAGTATTATGTAAAATTAATTCATTTTTGTCTTTTGAATTGGTTGTTGAATGAAATAATATTAAAAATACAAAAGTTATTAAATTTAACAAAAACATAAATTAAATATAATACTTGATTATGAAAAAGAAAACTAATCCTTTGTGGGGTGGAAGATTTAAGCAAAAATCATCAGAGATTTTAAAAAAAATTAATAATTCCATTTCCTTTGATTATAAATTAGCTACACAGGATTTGAGTGTATCGAAAGCATATTGTAAAGCTTTATGCAAATCAAAAATAATTTCAAAAAGAGAGGAGATCCTGATAGTTGATTGTCTTAAAAAAATTGAAAATGATATTCTTGATAAAAAACTAAAATTTAACGAAGATTATGAAGATATTCATATGAATATAGAGATGGAATTAAAAAAAAGAATAGGGACTGTAGCTGGAAAACTTCATACTGGTAGATCTCGAAACGATCAGGTTGCTACTGATTTAAAAATATGGATAAAGGAAAAGACACTTTTCATTTTAAATCTACTAAAAAAACTTCAAGAAGTTCTAGTAAAGAAATCTGAGGAAAATATTTTTACAATTATGCCAGGATTTACTCATTTACAGAATGCTCAACCAATATCATTAGCGCATTACTTTATGGCTTTTTTTGAAATGTTTGAGAGAGATAAGGGAAGGTTTTTGGATATGATTAACAGGTTAGATGAATGTCCGTTAGGATCCGGTGCGTTAGCTGGTACAAACTTTTACAAAATCGATAGAAAATATTTAGCTAAATTACTTGGATTTAGAAAACCCACAGAGAATTCTTTAGATAGTGTGTCCGATCGAGACTATGCTATTGAGTTTTTATCAAATTTATCAATTTTAGCTGTACATTTCTCAAGAATTGCTGAGGATTTCATAATCTGGTGTAGTGATGAATTTTCGTTTATAAAATTTTCAGATTTGCATTGCACAGGTTCGTCAATAATGCCTCAGAAAAAGAATCCAGACGCAGTTGAATTAGTACGCTCAAAAGCGTCCAGAGTTTTTGGAAATCTTTTATCACTACTTACTACTTTAAAGGGTTTGCCAATGACATATAGCAAAGATCTTCAAGAGGATAAAGAACCAGTATTTGATTCATGTGATACTATGGAAATTGTAATATTAATAATGACCGAGCTTTTAAATGAGATAATTATAAATAAGGAAAAAATGATAAAATCTTCAAAAAATGGTTATTCAACAGCTACTGACCTTGCAGATTGGCTAGTTCAAAATACAAAATTAACTTTTAGAGATGCTCATCACATGACAGGAAAAATAGTGCTTTTAGCGGAGCAAAAAGGTTGCAATTTAGACGAATTGGATATAACTGATTTAAAGAAAATAGAACCAGAAATAAATAATCAGATTTTTGGATATATAAGTGTAAAGAATTCCGTCAAAAATAAAAGTTCATACGGTGGAACAGGTTTTAAAAAAATTAAAGAAGCAATTCAAAGAGCGAAAAAAAAAATAAAAAAATGAAGGTAAATTTTCTTTTTCTATCAATTATTTTAATTTTTATTCTCTCTTCATGTGGTAAAAAAAGTTCACTTATAGAATATGAAAACACTCCATATCAGAGGGATTTAAATAAATAAAATGAAAAAAAATCCACAAATATTTTCTAATAGCTTAATATATAAAAAAAATGGTCTTTTATATTTTGATGGTATTAGTTGTTCAGACCTAGCTAAATCATATGGAACACCTCTTTACTGTTACTCAGCAAAGGAGATAAAAAATAATTTGGAAATATTTAAACAATCTATTTCTCCTTTTCATTCATCAATTTTTTTTGCAGTAAAATCTAATTTCAATCCCCTGGTATTAAATTTATTTGCAAAGGAAGGCATTGGTGCTGATGTTGTTTCTAAAGGAGAAATTGAAATGGCGTTATCGGCTGGAATTAGAACTGAAAAGATAGTTTTTTCTGGAGTTGGTAAAAGCGAAGATGATATTGCATTTGCTATTAAAAAAAATATATTTCAAATCAATGTTGAGTCTTACGAAGAAATTGAAGATATTTTGAAAATTCAACAAAAATATGAAAAAAAAAAAATAAATATATCACTTAGAGTAAATCCAAATGTTGATGCAAATACTCATAAAAAAATATCAACTGGTAAGTTTGAAGATAAGTTTGGAATACCAATAACAAAAATTAGAAAAATATTTGATAAATTTTATGATAATAATTATTTTAAAATAAACGGATTAGCTGTTCACATAGGATCTCAAATCACAGATGTAAAGCCTTTTGATGCAGCTTTTAAAAAATTGAGAGATTTGACTATTGATCTAAAGTCATCAGGTTATCATATAGAAAAATTAGACTTAGGAGGTGGTATTGGAATTGTCTATTCGGGCAATAATACTATTGATTTTAATGAATATCAAAAAGTCATTAGCAAGCATTTCAAAGATTTAGAAGTTAAATTACTTTTTGAACCGGGAAGATCTTTGGTTGGATCTGCAGGAATTTTGATATCCAAAATAATAAGAGTAAAGAAGGGAGAAAAAAATAATTTTTTGATTATTGACAGCGGAATGAACGATCTTATTAGACCTTCAATGTATGACTCATATCATGAGATATTTCCAGTAAAAAAAATAGAAGGGGAAAAAGAAGTTTTTTACAACATTGTAGGTCCAATTTGTGAAACAGGAGATACGTTTGGTAAAAAAAGAAAAATTCAAACATTGGCAAAAGATGATTATGTTGTTATTTGTTCTGCAGGCGCGTACGGTTCTTCAATGTCTTCTTACTATAACTGCAGAACGCCGGCCAATGAAATTTTTATTGATAAAAAAAGAGTATTACCAACAAAAAAAATGTTACATCCTAGGGATTTATATTTTGAGATTTAATTATGTTTAAAATTGATAAGATAATTCTTATTGAACTTCAATTAATTATTTCTTTAATTTTTAGAGTAATTATAAGAATTCTTGAATATTCAAAATTTTTGAGTTTTTCGCTATTTTTTGCTTTAATTTTAGTTTTAAATGATCTTTGGCCAAAAAATGAAAGTTTAAAATTTATTTTCTTAATATTATTTATATTACTTAATTTGATCTATTTTGTTTTTTATCTAAATAGTATAGAAAAAGAGAATTTTATAAACTTAAAAAAGATTAGAATTTTATTGCAAAAGAAACTTAGCTTAACGAACTATGAGCTTTTTTCAATAAAAGATACTAAAAACGTCTATGAGGAGAAAAATAAAAATGAATTATGGCTTAGTTTTATAAATTCAATTAAAAAGACAATTAGAGATAAATATACTTTTAAAATAGAATATTTTTTTTTAATTGAAAAAAATATTGATAATTTAACTAAGCTGAGTGTTTTAATTTGGTTTTCAATATCTTATTTATTAATATCAAATAATTATTATAAAGATTTTACCAATTCTTTTACTTTAATTAAAAATAATAATTCTAGTTTCGTTGACATTGGAATGAATATTTGGATAATCCCAAAAAACGAAATTAATCAAGATAAAATTTTTGTCGGAAACTTTGATATGGACAATGAAGAAATGAAATCCTTTCTAGTTCAGGATGGAAGTAAACTATTGATAAATTTTTATAATGCAAAAAAAAAAAATATTAAAGTATTAATAAAAAATAAAAATGAATCAGTATTAAGTAAGAAATTTATTTTAAAAAATTCTGATCTATTAGAATATAATGAACAGGTTCAAGAAGGTGAATATAATATTTTTTATAAAAAAAAAGTTATTAAAAGATTTGTCATTATAAAAGACAAACCACCAAATGTAAAATTCATAACCAAACCTGAAATTTCAAAAGACAAAAATATTAAGTTTAAATATACATTCAAGGATGAAAATAATTTGTTTGTTTGGCTTGAAATATCTAAATTAGAAACAAAAAAATCAGATAATTTAAAAATAGATGTTAAAGATTTTAATAAAACATTATCACAACCTAAGAATTATATTATTTTGATGAAGAATCGTAATTCCACGAAACTAGAATTAGACCTTTTATTTGAAAAAAATTTAAGTTATTTACCATCTGCAGGAAAAGAAGTTTTTATACGGATAGGAGCCAACGACCTAAATGATCAAATCGGATTTTCAAAGACCTTTTCTTTAATTTTACCAAAAAAAAAGTTCAATGACAAATTAGCGAAAAAACTAATGGTAATTAGAGAAGATTTAATAAATGGTAAAGAACTTAGTCTAATTTCCAAAAAAATAAAAAAAAAAGAGTTTTTGAAAACTCCGGGAAAAGCTAAGGAAATGATTGAGGACATACTTTTTTACTATGAAAAAAATAATTCGAATACTCAGGAAAAACGTGAAGTATTAGTTAATGAACTTTGGAATGTTGCAATTTTCTTAGAGGCTGAAAATCTAGAAAATTTAGAAAAGGAAATTTCTGATCTTAGAGAGGAAATAGCAAGGATGATAAATTCAAATTTCTCAGAAGAACTTTTAAGTTCAAAGGTTATGCAACTTGAGAGACTTTTGGAAAAGTATAAAAAAAGAACTGAAAGTGATAATTTTGACGAATTTAATATAAAGGATAAAGATTTAGAAAAACAACAAAATGAGAGTCAACAAAGTTTCTCAACACTGGAAAAAGCAAAAAGACTTCTGAATGAAATCGACAATTTAATTAACAAAGATAACTTAAAAGAAAATAAAAGTAAAATACTTCAAAAACTTCAAGAAATTTACAAAAATCAAAAAATATTAGTTGATGAGTCATTTTTTTTTAAAGAAAAAATGACCAATTATAACAGAAATACTATTTACAAAAAACAAGAAGATATTTTTAAAACTTTTAAAGGAATGTCTAATGATATTGAAAAAATTATTCCAAATGAAAAAGAGATTATAAATAATATTTTAAATGATTTCCAAACCTCTTTAAATTCATTAAATTCCCATAACTCTGAATTCTTTAAAAATCAAATTAGATTACTAGAGAATATAAAAAAACTTTTTTTAAAACTTCTTGAAAATGCGAAAGATAAAAAAACAAAAAATAAAGAAAACAATAATGGTTTGAAAAAAAATAGAAATAGTAATGAGTTTGACGTCCCAATAATTTTTGAAGAAAATCAGTATAATAAATTAATTGAAAGAATTAGAAGAATGACAAACGAAGATGGAAGGGAAGAAGAAGAAAAAAAATATTTGAAAAGATTATTACCTGATTTTTAAAAAATGTTAATAAAATTAGATAGAATATATTTAGGTTACGAAGACAGCACTGTTATCAAAGATATAAATTTGACTATTCAAAAAGGTGATTTCATCCATGTGAGCGGTGACAACGGTTCAGGAAAATCTACTCTTTTAAAATTATTATACATGAAGTTACTACCTAAAAATGGAAATTTTTTTTTAAATGATCAAAAGATAACGAAAATATCTCAGCACAATATTTCAATTTTAAGAAGAAAAATTGGAGTTATCTTACAAAATAATTTTCTTATCCCATATTTAACTGTTTTTCAAAATATTGATCTTGTAAATCAAATACATAAACTTGAAATACTTGATTCTCAAAAAAGAATGAAAGAAATAATAGATTGGGTTGGTTTAAAAGATATTTGTAATAATAAAGTTGATGATCTTTCGGAAGGTGAAAAAAAAAAAGTTGTAATTGCAAGAGCACTGGTTGGTAAACCTGATATTCTTATAGCTGATGAACCTACTAATTATTTAGATAACAAAACTAAAGAGAAATTTTATTTCCTTTTAAATACATTGAATAGCTTTGGAACAACTGTAATTTTATCAGAAAAAAATGATTTAATGAAAATAAAAAATGAGCACAAGAGATTTAGAATATTAAACAAACAACTAAATGAGGTATGAACTTCTTTAAAATAACAAATATATTAAATAAAATTTTTTTTAGCAGTGAAAATAGACTACTTTCAGGATTCTCCTTTTTTATAGTGAGTATCATCAGTGTACAATTTATATTTTATTTAAATTTTTTTAATTTTTCTGGTGATCTTATTAAAAATGAATCAAAGTTAGTTACATTACAAGTTGTACCTCAAGAGGGTGAGAAAAGAATTCCAAATAATGTGAAAAATGAAATTGTAAGTTATCTTTCTCAAGAAAACAGAATCTCAAGCTTAATTATTTACGATGAAAAAAAAATTATTAATGAAATTGGTTTTGACGATCTTAATGCACTTTCGAGGATCAGGATTCCCCTAATTGTCCAACTTACCCTTCAGGATAGTAATCATGAAATTGATCTTGAAGAATTGATAAAACTGTCTACTGATAGAAAAGTTGATATTGAATATCATAAAGATGATTTATATGAGGTTAATGATTATGTTTACAGAATAAAACTTTTTATATTTATTTTTGGCTTAAGTGTAATTATCCTTTTTTTATTCTTTTTGACATTACTTTTAAAAACCACTTTAGAAAGTAACTACAAATTTATAGAAATTTTACAGATAATGGGCGCTGAAAATAAAAATATATCTTTCAATTTATTAATAATTTTAATAAAAAAAATTTTGCCAGGATCAATATTTGCGATCTTCTTTATTTCTTCATTTTCTTCTATTATATTAAAGGTTTTTAGCATACCATTCAACAATTCGCTTAATCTATTAAGTATGAATGATTTTTTTTCAAATATTTTTTTACTTTTACTATTTCTATTTTTTGTATTAATGTTTTTGTTTGTCTATTTATTTATATATTTACAAAGTTTTTTAGAAAAGAGATTTTTTGAGTAACATAAAAAAGCATTGCATATTTTTGTCTTCTATTATTATAGTAAGTCTAACATGGTGGTTCTTTTATCTTTTTTTAATTTTCCCAAAGTATTATTATGATCTAAATAAGTTTTCTAAAAATACAAAATCATCCATTGTAGTGCTTACAGGTGGAAAAGGGCGATTTGAAAAAGGCCTAAATCTTTTAAAAAGAGGTGAGTTTAGTGAAAAACTTTTTGTTTCAGGTGTTTTCTCTGGTAGTGAATTAAGAAAAAAATATGCGTTATCTGAAATAGACAAAAAACTTTTTGAATGTTGTATTTCGTTTGATAATAAAGCAACTAATACTTATCAAAACGTGAAAGAAATTAAGAAATGGGTAGAAAAAAATGGTATGAATGAAATATTCCTTATTTCCTCCTACTACCACCTTCCGAGAGTAAAAATTTTATTCGAAAAAAAATTTCCTTCTCTAGAATTGAATCTAGTCCCCGTCGAAGAGAATCTTTTTAATACGAGATATTTTTTGGATTTTTTTTTTCATATTAAAGTTATTTTTACAGAATATATTAAAATTTTATATATAGTATTTTTGATATAAAATGAGATTTTTAAGATGTTTAATTTTCTATATTTTCTTTTATTCTTGGACAATTTTGTATTTTTCAACTTTTTCCATGGTCAAATTTTTCACAAGAAACTTTACGTTCAAAATTGCTAGTTGTTGGTCAAAAGTTGTAATAAGACTCTCCAAATTAATATTATCAATAGATTACAAAGTGAATGGTTTAGAAAATATTCCCAAAAAACCATTTTTAATTGCTTCAAATCATCAATCTGCTTGGGAAACATTTTTTTTACCAATCATTTTTAAAAAATCAATATTCATACTCAAGTACGACCTTGATCGCATACCCATTTTTAGGAGTTATTTTAAGAAATTAGGTTTTATATATGTGGATAGGAATAGTGGTTATAAATCTATGAAAAAAATGTTAATAGAATCAAAACAAAGAATTAATGAAGGTATTCATTCAATAATAATTTTTCCTGAAGGAACAAGATTAAATCCGAATCAAAGATCAATATTAAGCCCTGGTATAATGGCTTTAGCAAAAAATCTTTCACTACCTATCTTACCCGTAAAACATAATTCGGGAAATTACTGGGTAAATAAGAAATTTCTAAAAAAAAGTGGAATGATTAATTTAAAAATTTTTCCTGTTATATCATTTAATAAAAATAAAAATGAAGTTCTAGAAAAACTAGAGAAAATTTTTTATGAAAAGTTACTCTAGCTTTACAATTTCTTTTCGTATTTTTTTTGTTTTTTTAATAAAATTTATAATTTGACTTGACCTTTCATGTTGAATTAGGTCTTTGAAAGAGTTTAAATTTTTAATAAAAACCTCTAATGTCTTTAAAATGTCTTTACGATTACTCAAAAAAATGTCTCTCCACATTTTTGGATCGGAAGAGGCAATTCTGGTAAAATCCTTGAATCCTCCTGCTGAAAAATTTAGTAACTGTTTTTTTTCTTTTTTGCTATAATTTAATGCAGAACCTACAATTGTAAATGCTATTAAATGAGGTAAATGTGAAGTAATTGACATTATCTTATCATGTTCTTCAGGACTCATGGTCGCCACCATCATTCCAATTTTTTTCCAAATTGATTTTATTAATTTGACTCCAAGAATCTTTCGATTAACAGGGGTGATAATACACCATCGATTGAAAAACATGTCTAAACGAGCATTTTTTGCACCTGAGAACTCAGTTCCTGCTATCGGATGAGCAGGAACTAAGAAACCGATTTCGTTTACTTTAGAGATAAGTTCTTTCCTAAAAACATTTTTAACTGAACCCACATCTGTTATCACTGCGTTATTTTTTAAAAAGGGGATTAACTGTTCAACAACACTGTTTAGTTGACTAACTGGTGTACATATAAAATATACATCCGTATTCGTAAGCCTACCATCAATTTTATGATAACCAAAATCTATCGATTTATTTTTAATTGCATCTATCAGATTTTTTTTGCATTTATCGATACCAATTATATTTTTGCAAATTCTATTTCTCTTTAATGCTAAACCTAATGATGAGCCTATTAAACCAGGCCCTATAATCGCAATTTGATTTATTATGAGTTTGCCGTTTTTATTCATTTTTCAATATTGTTTTTAGACTTTTTACCAGTTTCTTTAATTCATCACTCTTTCCAACTGAGATTCTAAAATAATCTTTAAGTCCATAATTTCGCATGTGTCTAATAAAAATTTTCTTTTTTTTTAAATCAGATACTAAAGATTCTGCCGTAAAATTTTTTGAATTACATTTAACGAGTATAAAATTTGCAAAACTATATTGAGTTTCAAATCCAAGTAATTTAATCTCATTTGAAAGCCAAGATTTCCACTTGTAGTTATGTTTAATTGATTTTCTGAGGAAATTTTCATCTTTAAGCATTGTTGATCCAGCTATTTGTGCAATAGTATTAACATTAAATGGTCCTCTTATTTTTTCTAAGGTACTAATTATTTCTTTTGAGGAATACGCCCAACCCAACCTTAATCCTGCCAATGCATAAATTTTGGAAAACGTTCTTGTTACGATAATATTTGGAAATCTTTTTACTAGCGCCAAACCATCAGAAAAACTCTCTTCCTCGACATATTCTGCATATGCTCCATCAATAACAACGATTATGTTGGGGGGAATTTTTTCTAGCATTCTAATAAGCTTTTCTTTTTCTAATATCAACCCCGTTGGATTATTTGGGTTAGCAAGAAATATAATATTTGTTTTTTTACTAACTTTTTTAACTATATCGTTTTCATCAATCTCTAACGAATTTTTATTTGAAAAAACTACCTTAGCGCCAACAGAATGTGCTATTATTGGGTAATATAAAAATCCAAATTTGTTACAGATAATCTCACAACCCTCTCTCGAAAATGCTAGACCTATTAGAGCTAAAATATCATCAGATCCATTCCCACAAATAATTTGATTAAAATTTATTTTATACTTATCAGAAATTGCTTTTTTTAAAATTAAACAATCACCGTCTGGGTACAAGTTTAATTTATTAATATTTGACTGTATTTTTTTTTTTATTTTTTGTGGTATTAAAAATGGTGATTCATTCGATGAGAGTTTTATCCCATTAATAGAATCGTTTTCACTTTCTCCTGGCTCATATTTTGCAATTTTGTTAATGCTTAGCTTTATTTTATTTAATGCAGTGTTTACTTCTTTGTTTTTCATAATATTAACTGAATTTATAACTAATAAATTATTTTGACTACTGCATCAACATAGCTATGATGTGACCTAAGTCAAGTAATCTAACATTACATTTTAAAAAAAATGAAAAAAAAAATTAATAAAATTATTTTTAAAGATGACCTCAAACTTGACAGTGGCTTATTTTTAAAAAAGTGTGAAATAGCATTTGAAACTTACGGGAAACTTAACAAGAATAAATCAAATGCAATCTTTATATGTCATGCTTTAAGTGGGGATCAATATTGTTGTGGGATAAGTCCATTGACAAAAAAAGAAGGCTGGTGGAATAAATTAGTAGGTCCAGGAAAAGCAATTAATACTGAAAATTTTTTTGTTATATGCAGTAATGTTATAGGTGGATGCCAGGGGAGTACTGGCCCGTCAAGTATTAACCCTAAAACAGGAAAAAGATATGATTTAACTTTTCCGGTGATAACAATTTCAGATATGGTTAAAGCGCAAGTTAAGTTAGTAGACTACTTGAAAATTGATAGATTATTTGCAGTAGTTGGCGGCTCCATGGGTGGTATGCAAGCCTTAGAATGGGGGGTATCATATGCTGAAAGAGTGCATGCAATAATACCAATAGCAACATCTTATAGACATTCAGCTCAAAATATTGCTTTCCACGAAATTGGAAGGCAATCCATAATGTCAGATCCTAACTGGCATAAAGGCAAGTACATAGATAAAAGAACAAAACCAAAAAGAGGTTTATCCGTGGCAAGAATGATTGCACATATTACTTATCTTTCAGAATCAGCACTTCAAAGGAAATTTGGAAGAAATTTGCATAAAGGACAAAAATTTTCATACAAATTCGATGTTGATTTTCAAATTGAAAGCTATCTTAAACATCAAGGTTTTTCATTTGTTGATAGATTTGACGCAAATAGCTACTTATACATAACTAAAGCTATGGATTACTTTGACTTATCTATAGCGCAAAACGTACTTTTTAAAAAATTTAAAAAAACAAAAATTAGATTTTGCTTTTTTACATTTTCATCTGATTGGCTTTTTCCAACATCAGAAACTAAGATTATGATAAAATTTTTGAATAGTTGTGGTTCAAACGTTAGCTTTGTAGAAATTCAAACAGACAAGGGTCACGATGCGTTTTTACTAAATGAAGTTGAATTCCATAAAACCTTAACTGGATTTTTAAACGGATTAAAAAAAAGTCTATTATAATGATTTATACTCTCAGAAAAGATTTAAAAATAATATATGACATAATCGATCGAAATGAAGTAGTTTTAGATGTTGGTTGTGGTGAGGGCATGTTATTAAGCTACTTATCTGAACATAAGAAAGTTGACTGCAGAGGAATTGAGATAAATCAAAGAGGAGTTAATAAGTGCGTAGAAAAAGGACTTGCAGTTATACAAGGAGATGCAAACATTGATTTAAAAGATTACCCGGATAACTTTTTTACTACAGCTGTTCTAAGTCAAACAATTCAAGCAATGCTATCTCCTGATTTAGTAATAAATAACTTAGTAAGAATCAGTAAACGGGCAATTATTTCATTTCCTAATTTCGGCTATTGGAAAATTAGGAGGGATTTAATGNTTTCTGGACAAATGCCNCANTCAAAAATTTTGCCATACAATTGGTACGATTCTCCTAATATTCATTTGTGTACTATCAAAGATTTCGAGATATTCTGCGATGATAATAAGATAAGAATTCAAAAAAAAATATTAATCAATTCAAAAAGCGAAGTTTTTTCAACTTTTTTCTTTGGAAATTTTTTTGCTTATCAAGCTATTTTTTCAATTACTAAAGACTTCAAATGATAGATATAATAATAATTCCTGCCCTAAATGACAACTACATATATATTCTTACTGATAAAGAATCAAGTTTAACTGCTTGTGTAGATCCATGTGTGTCTGAATTAGTTTTGAAAACTCTAGAGTCAAACAATTTAAAATTAGATTTTATTTTAAACACGCATCATCACCATGATCACGTGGGAGGCAATTTAGAATTGAAAAAAAAAACTAACTGCAAAATAATTGGTGCTGACATCGATAGAAAAAGAATTCCAGGAATTGATATAACTATTAAAGACGAAGAAATATTTCAACTCGGAAGTTCAATTTTTAAGGTACATGAAACACCTGGGCATACAGTTGGTCATATCATTTATCATTTTTACGAAGATAAAATTTTATTTTGTGGAGATACTCTTTTTTCATTTGGTTGTGGAAGAATATTTGAAGGAACTCAGAAGCAAATGTGGAAATCTTTAAAACTTATAAAATCATTTCCAAATGAAACTTTAGTTTATTGTGGTCACGAATATACTGAGTCAAATTTAGAATTTGCAATTAATTTAACCCCTAAAGATCAAGACTTATCTTCAAAATTTAAAGAAATAAAAAACCTCAGAAAAAAAGGAATACCCTCTATTCCGACAAAATTAGAAATTGAAAAAAAAATGAATCCTTTTTTAAGAGTAGATGAAAGGAAATTTATAAAGGACACTGGCCTAACTGGTGAAGATATTGAAAATTTCAAAAAGATTAGAAAAATGAAAGACGCATTTTAAATTAATCCATATATAATCCACCATTAATCGAGAATGTTGCACCGTTAATGTATCCTGCTTTTTCTGAGACTAAATAAAGTACCATTTCAGCAATTTCATTGGATTCACCAAGTCTTTTTGCTGGTATTGACTCAATTATATTATTTAAAATATCGTCTCTAATTGCCGCAACCATTTCAGTGTTGATGTATCCTGGAGAAATGACATTAGATGTTATTCCTTTACTTGCACTTTCTAAGGCTAATGATTTTGAAAATCCTTCCAAAGCGGCTTTTGTTGCTGAATAATTAGTTTGACCAAATTGGCCTTTCTGGCCATTTACTGATGATATGTGGATTATTCTTCCAAAACCGTTATTTCTCATATCGTTGATGACATTGGAAGTCAAATTAAAAACTGAGTTTAGATTAACGTTAATCACGGCATCCCAATTTTCTTTTTTCATTTTATGAAGAGGTGCATCTTTGGTTATACCTGCATTGTTGACCAATATATCAATTTGCCCATGTTTAGATTTAAGTTTTTCTATTGCTATATTTGTCTCATCATAAGAGCTTACATCCCACTTTTCTATTTCAATTTCATAATTAGAAGAGAATTTTTGAGCTGCTTCATCGTTACTATTATAAGATGCTATGACATTATAATTATTTTCATTAAGCAGTTTTGAAATAGACTCACCAATTCCTCGAGTTCCTCCTGTTACTAATGCAACTTTTTTCATAAATTAATTCCTTTCTACACACATCGCTATACCCTGTCCTCCGCCGATACATAAAGTTGCTAGACCTCTTTTTTTATTTTGATTTTTTAGTTCATGAACAAGTGTTGTTAAGATTCTTGCTCCTGATGCTCCAATTGGATGACCTAATGCAATAGCTCCACCATTAACGTTGACTTTTTTCATATCCCAGTTCAGTTGTTTGCTTACTGCCAATGCTTGTGCTGCAAAAGCTTCATTAGCCTCGATTAAATCCAAATCTTCAATCTTCCAATTAGCGATGGTTAATGCTTTTTTTACAGCATTAATTGGTCCAATCCCCATAATTGATGGATCCACACCAACTGTAGCCCATGAAACTATTTTTACTAATGGTTGTAGATTAAGAGAATTTGCTTTTTCTTCACCCATCAAACATACTGCTGCTGCTCCATCATTAATGCCGGATGCATTTCCAGCTGACACGCTACCATCTTTTTTGAATACAGGTTTGAGTTTATTTATGGCATCAAAAGTTGAACCATGTCTTGGAAATTCATCCGACGTGATTTCTATCTCATTTTTCTTTTTCTGATATTTTATTGGTATAATTTCATTTTTGAATTTGAAATTTTTTTGAGCATACTCAGCTTTATTTTGAGATTCAGTTGCAAATTGATCCTGATCATTTTTGGATATTTTAAATTTTTCGGCAACGTTTTCTGCTGTTATTCCCATATGATAGTTATTCATTGCGCACCACAAACCATCGATGATCATAGAATCTTTAAGTTCACCATCGCCCATTTTTATACCGTTTCGGAGATTTGAGGTATGGTGAGCATTACTCATCGATTCTTGACCTCCAGCAATAACTATCTCAGACTGACCTGTAATTATTGATTGTGCACCTAAGGATATTGACCTTAATCCAGAACCACAAACTTGATTAATAGTAATTGCACTTTTGTCTTCTGGAATGCCAGCTAAAAATGAGCTTTGTCTAGCAGGGTTTTGGCCAGAACCTCCTGTTAAAACCTGTCCCATTATAACTTCATCAATTTGTTTCTTTTCTAGTTGAGAATCTTGAATTACATTTTCTATGCAAACTTTTCCTAGCTCACAAGCTGAAAAGTTGCTTAATCCTCCAAGAAATTTTCCTATGGGTGTTCTCTTAGCTGAAGTAATTACAATATTTTTCATATAATTTAAATTATTTAAACTAAAATTCGATAAACTAATATCAAAAACTAGTTTAATAAGCAATACAACAATTTTTTTCATTAAAAAAAATCTTTTTAAAAATCTAAATAATTCTTTTATTTCTTTAATTAACATGTATAAATAACAATTTTAGGATTGAATATGTTTTTAATTTTTGAAAATGGTGGAAAACAATACAAAGCAAAGAAGGGTGATGTTTTAAAACTTGAGAGTTTTCATTGTAAAAAAGATGATATAGTGAAACTTGAAAAGATAATTTTATTTTCAACTGAAAAAAATGAAATCATACTAGGTTATCCCTTTATTAAAGGTGCATATGTGAAGGTAAAAATTCTAGATATTGTAAAAGATGAAAAAGTTATTATTTTCAAAAAAAAAAGAAGACACAACTACAGGAGAAAAATTGGTCACAGACAGAATGTCATTTTGGTAAGAGTCGAAGAGCTTTCATTAAGTCCAAAAAAAAGTACGTCAGTGACATCTAATCAGCAAAAAGAACAAATTAATAAACCAAAAACGAGATCTAAGGATTAAATTATGGCACATAAAAAAGCTGGTGGAAGCACCAGAAATGGAAGAGATACGGCTGGAAGAAGACTTGGTGTAAAAAAATTTGGGGGAGAAGCGGTCTTACCAGGAAACATTATCATTAGACAAAGAGGAACGAAGTATCATCCTGGAAAAAATGTAGGAATAGGAAAAGATCATACTATATTCTCATTGGAAAAGGGAAATGTTCTTTTCAAAAAAAAAGCGCAGGGTAGAACCTTTGTAAATGTTGAACCATCATCAGATTAGATACAACTATCTCACTTTAATTTAGGTAAAGTAATGAAGTTTCTTGATGAAGCTAAAATTTATTTAAAAGGAGGCAATGGTGGTTCAGGATGTGTGAGCTTTAGAAGAGAAAAAAATATACCTAAAGGTGGACCTGACGGAGGTGATGGTGGAAAAGGCGGTTACATTTACATTAAGTCATTTGAAAATTTAAATACCTTAATCGACTTTAGATATAAACAACATTTTTATGGGAGTGCTGGTAAAAATGGTTCTGGTAAAAAAAAAACTGGGCCTGATGGTTCAGATTTAATAATAAAAGTACCAGTTGGAACACAAATATTTTCAGACGACAAAAACAGTTTAATAAAAGATTTTAAACAATCAGGAGATTTGTTTCTAATTGCTAAAGGTGGAGCTGGTGGAAGGGGTAATCACAATTTTAAAACATCTACGAATAGGGCGCCTAGGAGATTTGAAAGTGGGAATATAGGAGAAGAAAAGTGGATATGGTTGAGGTTAAAATTAATAGCAGATATTGGAATTGTAGGTCTACCAAACGTTGGAAAATCTTCCTTACTAAAAAGTTTGTCTTCAGCTAATCCTAAAATAGGAAATTATCCATTTACTACTCTTAAACCTCAGTTAGGTGTTGTCAGATCAGGAGAAAAAGATGTAATAATTGCAGACTTACCTGGCTTGATAAAAGGAGCATCTGATGGAATTGGGCTTGGTCATAAATTCCTAGCGCATATCGAAAGATGTAAATATATACTTCATCTGTGCGATATATCATCTTCTGAAAATCAAATTTTATACGATTATAATACTATTAGAAAAGAATTATTGAAATATGGCAATATCACTGGAGAAAAAAAAGAAATACTTGTTTTTAATAAATCAGATTTAATAAATGATGGGGAAAAGTATCAAAAATTAAAAAATTTAAAAGCAATTTTTAAACAAAAAAATATAATGATATCTTGTAAAAATAAATTAGGTATAGAAGAATTGATTAAGCAAATATTAAAATTATTTAAATAACGTAATGATTAATAAGTTCTCAATTTTAAACTCAAGATTAGTCATTATTAAAGTTGGATCTTCATTGCTCTTTGATAATAATAGGTTCAATCATATTTGGTTGGATTCGTTAGCAAAAGAAATAAAATATTTAAGAGAAAGAAAAGTAAAAGTTTTATTAGTTTCATCTGGAGCTGTCTCATTAGGAAAAAAATATCTTAAAATTAAAGATTCTAAAATTCTTAAAATAAATGAAAAACAAGCATGTGCCTCCTGTGGACAAAGCATATTGATGCAAAATTTTATAAAATCATTTAAAAAGCAAAAAATTAATGTGAGTCAAATATTACTAACTTTTTCTGAGATAGAGGATAGAAAAAAAAACCTTAATGTGCGAGAAACTATAAATACTCTTTTAGAATACGATGTTATTCCAGTAATAAATGAAAATGATTCAGTTGCGATCGATGAATTAAAATTTGGAGATAATGATAGATTAGCTGCAATTGTTGCCCAAATAAGTGATGCAAATTGTTTAATTCTTTTAAGCGATGTAAAGGGTTTGTACGAAAAGAATCCATTCAAAAACAAGAATGTAAAATTTATTCCAAAAGTTTTAGAAATAAATAATAAAATTCATAAAATGGCTTCTAGTGATACCAATCCATATGGATCTGGTGGTATGTCTTCAAAAATTGAAGCAGCTAGAATTGCTATGAATTTTGGATGTAGTACAATTATTTGTTCTGGAAAAATAAAAGAACCAATTAAGAAAATTATTAAAAACGGAGATAAAAACGGAACTTGGTTTATTTCAAATAAAAAAAAATTAAGTCACTTTAAAAGATGGTTGGCATCCAGTTACAAAGTTTTTGGTGAGGTTGTTATTGATGCGGGGGCTGTCCTCGCAATTAGAGGTGGATCTAGTTTGCTACCTTCAGGAATTATTAGAATAATGGGAAACTTTTCTAGTGGGGATATTGTTGAAATTAAATCAGAAAAAAACGACTTAATAGGAAGAGGAGTTATTTCTTACGACTCTGATGAATTAAAAAAAATTAAAGGAAAAAAAACTCCAGAAATTTTAAAAATACTTGGTTATTCTGGTCGAGATGAAATAATTCATAGAGATAATTTCATTTTAGATGATAAAATAAAATAGTATGGACATAAACAAAGAAATTTTAGAAATTGGTAAAAGAGCAAAAGATGCATCATACGATCTTGCACTTCTAGATACAACTCAAAAAAATGAAGCTTTAAGAAAAGCTGCAGAGAATATAAAAAAAAAAAGCAAAGAAATAATTGAAGCCAATAAAATTGATTTAGCTAAAGCTAAAAAGAAAAAATTAGCTTCAGCTTTAATTGACAGATTATTACTTGATAATGATAGAATTAATTCAATAGTAAATGGAATTTTGGAAATAATAAAACTGGATGATCCGGTAAAAAAAATTTTATCAGAATGGAAGAGACCTAATGGTTTAATAATTCAAAAAGTTTCTGTGCCTTTAGGAGTCATTGGTGTGATTTATGAATCAAGACCTAATGTTGCAGCTGATGCTGCTGCTTTATGTTTAAAATCGAGTAATGCTACGATACTAAGGGGGGGATCTGAAAGTTTTAATTCATCAACAAAAATTATAGAAATTATTAATGAATCCTATAAAGAATGTGAATTGCCATTAGGAACGTTACAAACGGTACCAACCATCAACAGAGATGCAGTAGGAATACTTTTAAGAATGGATAAATTTGTAGATGTTTTTGTTCCACGAGGTGGAAGATCATTGATTGAAAGAGTTATTAACGAAAGTAGAGTTCCAGTTTTTCGACATTTAGATGGAATATGCCATACGTATGTTCAAAAATCTGCAGACTTTAAAGAAGCTGCAAAAATTGTCGTTAATGCAAAAATGCGAAGACCTGGTATCTGTGGAGCAACTGAAACTTTACTAATTGATCAAGAGATTCTTGATACACATTTACCAGAAATAATTAAATTACTTAAAAAAAAAAATTGCTCGATTATTGGAGATGAAGCAGTATGTAATTACGACAAATCAATTTTAAAAGCTACTGAAAAAGATTGGAGCACAGAATATCTTGATTCTATAATTTCGATTAAAACCATTCAAAAAGGTGTGAAGGAAGCTGTTTACCACATAAACAGATACGGATCAGGTCATACAGATTCCATAATTTCTTCAGACAAGAAAAGTGTCGAATTTTTTTTAGACAAAGTAGATAGTGGTATCGTTATGCATAATACCTCAACCCAATTTGCCGATGGAGGTGAGTTTGGAATGGGCGCTGAAATTGGTATATCAACATCGAAACTTCACGCAAGAGGTCCTGTAGGTGTATCTCAACTGACAAGTTTCAAATATAAGGTAAGAGGAAATGGTCAAATTAGACCGTGAATCAATTCATAATTTTAAATATAGAAAATTAAAAAAAAATATTGGGATTTTAGGTGGAACTTTTGATCCACCCCATTTTGGACATTTGAAGATAAGTATTCGAGCTCTTCATTTATTGAAGCTAGACGAGATATGGTGGGTTGTATCTATGTCAAACCCCTTAAAGAAAAAAAAAATAACAGAGTTTGATAAAAGATTTTGTAGGGTTAAAAATTTTATAAATCATCATAGAATCGTTGCTTCGGACATAGAAAATAGACTCAATACACCCTACACCTCTGATGTAATTTTATTTCTGAAAAAAAAATATGTTAATACCAATTTTATTTGGCTCATGGGTGTTGATAACTTAGATAAATTTCATTTGTGGAAAGATTGGAAGATTATTGTAAATAATATTCCAATAGTAATTTTCGATAGACCTTTCTACACTTTAAAAATTATTAAAAATTCAAGTTTAAGTTTTTTTAAAGCAAAAAGGATACGTTCAAATCAAGTAAGTATTTTTAGAAAAATGAAACACCCTAGATGGATTTTTTTAACAGGTTGGTCGAAACATGTTTCATCATCACAAATAAACGAATATAATAGTAAAAAATGAACAAATCGTTAAATGTTGAAG
>PBCD01000004.1 GCA_002717855.1 Rickettsiales bacterium | reverse complement strand
TTCTCATTCCTCCAGAAATTGTACTTGGGAAAGAGTCTTTAAAATCAAATAACTCAAAGTTTTTTAAAATGTGAAAAATTTTTTTTTGTAAATCATTTGAATTTTCCTTACAAACTAACTTTATGTTATTATAAAGTGTTAACCATGGCATAAGTCTTGAAGTTTGAAAAACATATGCAATAGAGTTATCATTATTAATAGGTTTATCATTAATTAAAATTTTTTGTTTTTTAGCTTTTACTAATCCACCTATAATATTCATTAAAGTTGTTTTTCCGCAACCAGATGGCCCTACAATACAAACAAACTCTTTTGGTTTAATAAAAGTATCAATCTCTTTTAGAGCAACAACTTTTTTTTTATCTTTATTAGTATAAACTTGCTCTTTGATACTTATAGAAATGCTCATACTTGTTTATCTCCATTTAGTTAGTCTATTTTCAAGTGGTCTAACAAAAATAAATTCAACAAACAAAATAATTAATACAAAGGAAAATGTATATGCTAATATTCCGCTTATGTCGAAGAATTGAAAAAATCCATAAAGTTTAAAGCCTACTCCATTGCTTCTACCTAAAAGTTCGACAACCAAGACTATTTTCCAAATTAATGATAGTCCAGATCTTGCTGCAGACATTAAGTACGGGTAAAGTTGTGGTAAAATAACTTGAAAAATTAATTTTTGTTTGCTGATGTTATAAAATTTAGCAACTTCAACATATTCTTTTTCAATTGAGCGTGCACCTTCGCGTAAAATTACAGCCACCATTGGAATTTTATTCATTGAAACTGCTAAAATTGCTGCAGTTTCATTTAAACCAAACCAAACGTAACAAAGTATAATAATAACTAAAGCTGGTATATTCAATCCTAGTACTAACCAGTCGTCAAAAAAAGCATTTAATCTTTCTCTTCTGCCCATAAAAATTCCAATGACTGATCCAAGAATCATTGCTATTACAAATGATATGAAAACTCTTTTTAAGGTAATTAAAGTGTGGAAAAACAGTTCATTATTATTGAATTCTTCAACAATTTTAGTTAATACATTGTTAGGGCTTGGAAGAAGAGAATTATTATAAAGAAAGCTAGAAAACCACCAGATTAATAAAAAAATAAATAATGATGAAACTCTTAACAGAGAACTAGATTTAAACTTTTCATACATTATTTGACCCAGAAGGTACCACTTGCCATTTTAGATGAACTTCCGACTAGTTCTTTACCTCCAATTTCGCCTAATGTTTCAAAAAGTTTGGCAGCACCATTAATTTCTTCATTTGAGAAACTTTGAGGTATTCCTTCTCGATAAATATCTCTTAAATTGATAAATGTACTATCATTTTCTGCTTTCATCTGTGGCTTAATTTTTTCCCATATTTCATCAGATTCAAACATAATTTTTTTTGCCACCTCTGAGGCTTTTAAAAAGTTATTCATAAGCTCTTGGTTTTTTTTTGAATATTCATCTCTAAATACCCAACCAATAATTGGGAGACCTTTAGGTATACCAAGATTTGAAATTATATCTTGAATATTAATTATCCTTTCAAAACCCTCAGAAACTAGTCTTGCTTGATAAGGCCAATAAGTTAGAATGGCATCAAAGCTACCTTGCTGTATTTTTTTATTTAATAGTGGTGGAGCACCAAAAATTTGTTCTGTCTCTTTAATTAAATCAGTACCATATTTTTTTTTGTAATATGCCCTAAATATCAACCAACTTTTATCAACCTGACCTCCAGCGATACCAATCTTTTTCCCTTTTAAATCTTCTAATTTTTTTATACCTGAATTACTTTTGACAATCAAACCACCAGCAGCCATTGAGTGTGGAAAGAATGAAAACATTCTACCTTGAGATCTTTGTCTTGAAACCCAAAACCAATCAGTTACTATCATATCCACGGCCTTACCTTGTAGTGCAACTGCAGCAGCGTTTTTACTAGCCAACTGAACAATTTGCAAATCAAACTTGTGATTTTTATCTAATTTAAGGGTTTTAATAAGATCCAATTCCCAATTTACACTACCATATTGCAGTACACCTATCTTAACTTTGTCTAAATCCTCAGAAAAAAGATTAAATGGTAAAACTAAAAAATAAAAAAAAGTGAAAAGTTTTAAATAATGACTCATAATCTATTCCATTTAAATAAATATAATAATTATTACAATAAATACATATTTATTATAGTATTTTTAATTAATAGATGAAGAAAAAAAATATAAAACTAGATCTAACAGGTTTAAAATGCCCAATACCTGTTTTAAAAACAGCAAAAAAAATCAAAGAAGTATCAAAATTTCAGACTCTTGAAATAATTATGGATGACTATTCTTCAGTTGATGATTTGAAAGAATTATGTGAAAATAATAATTTATGTTTTGCAAAAGAAAAAAAAAATGAAAATAATATAATTTGTTATATAACAAAAAAAAAATTTTAAAATGTTCAAAAATATTTCAGATGATGAAATTGAAAAACTATCTTTTGAAGATTGTTTTAAAAAACTGGAAGAGGTTGTTAAAAAACTTGAAGATAATAACTCTAATCTTGAGGATTCAATTTCTTACTATGATCTTGGAGTAAGATTAAAAAATCATTGTAATAAAAAAATTAAAAACGCTGAGTTAAAAATACAAAAGTTATCAGATAAGAACGATTTAAAAGATTATAATCAGTATTGATGCAAAATTTTAAAAAATATTTAAATGAGAGCGCAGATACTGTTAGTGTTGAAATTCTAAATATTTTAGACTCATCCAAAAATTATAGTAAAAGTTTTTTGGATGCAATGAAGTATGTAATTAATGTTGGTGGTAAAAGATTGAGACCGATTTTATTGCTTGAGGTGTGTAAGATTTTTGGAGTAAATTATGATCAAGCAATAAGAGTTGCAATTTGCATAGAATTAATTCATTGTTATTCATTGGTTCATGATGATTTACCTTCAATGGACGATGACTCAATTAGGCGGGGCCATCCAACGTGTCATATAAAATACAATGAGGCTACAGCTATTTTAGTTGGAGATGCATTTTTAACACTGGCTTTTGAAATACTATCTGAGAAAAAAACACATCCTGACGCTGAAGTCAGATGTAAATTAATTAATGAGCTTTCTCGCTCATCTGGTTTAAGTGGAATGGTTGGTGGGCAAAAACTAGATCTAGAAGCTGAATCTAAAAAATTAAAACTTTCTGAAATCAAAAATTTACAAAAATTAAAAACTGGAGAGTTGTTCAGGTTTTCATGCGTGGCAGGGTCTATTTTAGCAAAAAAAGGTAAGCAAGATTTTGAAAATCTTGAGAAGTTTGCTTACAAATTAGGCTTAGCTTTTCAAATTCAAGATGACCTACTCGATGTTACTGGAGATGAATCAAAAACTGGCAAAAAATTAAAAAAGGATTTAAGAAGAGGAAAACAAACTTTTATTTCATTTATGGGAGTAACAAGAGCAAAAAAAAGTGCAGAAAAATTAATTGAAGAAGCTTTAAATATTATTTCAAATTACGGAAGTGATGGAGAGAATTTAAAACAAATTACTAAAATTATAATTAATAGATCTTCATAAGTGTTTAAAGAAAAATATATTGATAAAAAATTTGATAAAATTAGATTAGATCTCTTGCTGGTTAAACTGGATATATTCGATTCTAGACAAAAATCTGTTGCCGAGATAATGTCAGGAAATATTTTTTTAAATGAAATAAAAATAACAAAATCTGGAACAATTGTCAGATCAGGGGCGACTCTTAAGATAAAATTGAAGACACACAACTGGGTTTCGAGAGGTGGCATAAAGTTAGAACATGTAATTAAAGTTTTAAAATTAGACGTTAATAATAAAACTTGCGTTGACATTGGTGCCTCAACTGGTGGTTTTACAGATGTTTTACTTAATTATGGAGCAAGAAAAATTTTTTGCTTTGATGTTGGTTATGGACAATTAGCGTGGAAATTAAGAGATAATAAAAAAGTTATTAATTTTGAAAAATTTAATGCAAGATTTTTAAGTCACAAAGATGTTTCATGTGATGTTGATTTAGTTGTGTGCGATGTAAGTTTTATATCTGTAAAAAAAATTTTACCATCAGTTTTTGATATTTTAAAAAATGAAGGNGCTGCATTAATTTTAATTAAGCCTCANTTTGAATCTGAAAAAAAATTTGTATCTAAAGGTGGNATNATNAAAGATNCAAAAATTCANNAAAAAGTTTGTGAGGATATAAAATTTNCAATNATTNAAAATTTTAGNGTTAAGACTGTTAAATTAATAGAAAGTCCAATAAAAGGTCAAAAGGGGAATAAAGAATTTTTTATATACTTTAAAATTTAATTTTTTCTAGTTTTATTGATTAAATAACAGTCAGCTAATACAATAGCAATCATAGCTTCACCAATTGGCACTGCTCTAATCCCAACGCATGGATCATGTCTACCTTTAGTTATGATTGATACATTTTGCTGTTTCTTATTAATTGTTTTTTTTGGTTTTAATATCGAGCTTGTGGGCTTTACCGCAAATCGAATTATAATATCCTGACCTGAAGTGATACCGCCCAACGAGCCACCAGAATTATTTGATTTAAATTTTATTTTATTTTTATTGGATGAAATCTCATCAGCATTTTCTTCACCTCTCATTGATACACATTCAAACCCATTACCAATTTCAACTCCTTTTACCGCTGGTATACTCATTATTGCATGAGAAATCAGTGCATCAATTTTATCAAAAATAGGTTCTCCTAATCCTGAAGGTACA
The DNA here is from genome assembly GCA_002717855.1 of Rickettsiales bacterium. The sequence continues at coordinate 16,985 of PBCD01000004.1, read as the reverse complement.
CCCGATACCTTTACTTGAATTAATGCACCAATTGATGAACCTTGTTTTCGAATATTTTGTAAATATTTAGACCAAACTTCTACTGTTTTCTTGTCAGGACAAAAAAAATCATTCCTATCTATCTCTAAGTCACTCCAATTTTTATGATCAATCTTTTTAGTTCCAATTTGCACCAGAGCGCCTTTAATTTTAATTGAATTTCCTAATATTTTTCTTGCAACAGCTCCTGCAGCAACTCTCATAGCTGTTTCACGAGCCGATGCTCTTCCACCACCTCTGTAGTCTCTTACACCAAATTTTGAGAAATATGTGAAATCGGCATGGCCAGGTCTAAATGAATCCTTAATATCTGAATAGTCTTTACTCCGTTTGTCTATATTTTCTATTATCAGTGATATTGGTGTTCCGGTTGTTATTCCTTCAAAAACACCAGATAAGATTGATACTTTGTCTGGTTCTTTCCTCTGAGATGTAAATTTTGAATTTCCTGGTTTTCTTTTATTTAGATATTTCTGAATGTAAGATTCTGTTATTCTTATTCCTGATGGAACACCGTCGATTGTGCAACCTATAGCCTCTCCATGACTTTCACCCCATGTCAATATTCTAAATATTTTTCCAATTGAACTACCCGTCATAACATTATTCTTTTACTATATCTGGAGCATCTACTGCTTTCATGCCTACAACATGATAACCACAATCAACATGAATAATCTCCCCAGTTACTCCACTTGATAAATCTGATAAAAGATAAATAGAATTTTTTCCAACTTCTTCTATAGTTGTAGTTCTTTTTAATGGAGCATTGAACTCATTCCACTTGAGAATATATCTAAAATCAGAAATACCAGATGCAGCAAGAGTTTTTATAGGACCAGCTGAAATAGCATTAACTCTAATATTCTTTTTACCTAAATCATTGGCTAAATATTTTACGCTTGTTTCTAACGCTGATTTTGCAATACCCATGACATTGTAATGAGGTATTACTCTTTCAGCCCCGAGGTATGATAACGTTAGAAGGCTACCTCCATCATTCATCATAAAACCTGATTCCTTTGCTAAAGCTGTAAATGAAAAACATGAAATATTTAGTGTGTTTAAAAAATTTTCTCTTGATGTGTCTAAGTAGCTTCCTTTTAATTCATTTTTATCTGAGTAAGCAACAGAATGGACAAGAAAGTCAATTTTATCCCAAAAATTATTTAAAGATTTAAAAAATAATTTGATACTTTCATCTTCAAGTACATCACATTCAAATACCAGTTCTGAGTTACATTCTTTTGCTAGAGGTGTTACTCTTTTTTTTATTGAATCATTGACAAAGGAAAATGCTAATTCAGCTCCTTGCTTTGATAAAGCTGATGCAATTCCCCAAGCAAGAGACTTATCATTAGCTATGCCAATAATTACACCTTTTTTTCCTTTTAAATTTAAAACAGACATATTTTTATTTGTTCTTAAGTATTTATTGTTATCATATTTTAATTAATTATTTAACAATGTATATTAATATTTATATTCTAAAATACTATGAAAAATCCTTTTAAAAAATTTGACAACTGGTTTGCATATGCCAAAAAAAAATGTGCGGAAGATCACACTGCATTTGCATTAGCAACAATTGACTCCAAAAGTCAACCACATTGCAGAGTGGTCTTGTTAAAAAAGATAACAAAAGACGGGTTTGTTTTTTTTACCAACTTAAATAGTAATAAAGGTAAACATTTTTTGAAAAATAATAAACTTGCAATGTGTTTTTACTGGCACTCAATCGATAGACAAATAAGAATTATTGGAAAAGGCACATTAATTAAACGTAAACAATCTGATAAATACTTTTCAACGCGTTTAAGAGGAAGTCAAATTGGAGCTTGGGCATCCGATCAATCTACTAATTTAAAATCTAGAGATCAACTAGTGAAAAAAGTTGATTTCTATAAAAAAAAATATGAAGGAAAAAAAGTTCCAAGACCAGATTATTGGCAGGGAATAAAAATTATTCCAGATGAATTTGAATTTTGGAGGCAAGGCAAGTTTAGATTGCATAATAGAAAATTATTTTATTTGGAATCTAATTCATGGAAACTAAAAAAACTTTCACCCTAGTTAACTTTATGCGGCGACTTTAATATTCAATTCAGAAAATATTATTTTTAATGCATTAACTAATTTTTTTATCATTATATCATTGTGAAGAGGTGTAGGTGAGATTCTTAGTCTTTCTGTGCCAACGGGAACTGTTGGATAATTTATAGGTTGGACATAAATATCAAATTCTTCCAACAACTTTTGACTAGCTAGTCTACATAGTTTTGCATTACCAATCATAACTGGTATGATATGACTATTATTGTCTTTAAAAGGAATATTAGCATTTTCGAGAGCTTTTTTTAGATCATTAACTACTTTTTCTTGTTGCTCTCTTTCAAAATTAGAAAATTTTAGATGTCTCATTGCCGTGTAGGCTCCAGCGGCAATGCAAGGAGGTAATGATGTGGTAAAAATAAATCCAGAGGCATTACTTCTTATAAAATCAATTATTTCTTTATTACCTGTTATATACCCTCCCATAACACCAAAAGCTTTTGCAAGTGTACCTTGAAGAATGTCTATTTCTTTCATTACTCCAAATTTCTCAGACACACCAGCTCCTCTTTTTCCATAAATTCCAACAGCATGAACCTCATCTATATAAGTAAGTGCGTTATATTTTTTTGCTATATTGACAATTTCTTTTATTGGAGCAAAGTCTCCATCCATAGAATAAACTGATTCGAAAACAACAATTTTTGAAGAACTTAAAGGTATTTTTTTTAAAAGGTTTTCAAGATCGTTTAAATTATTATGTTTAAAAATTTTCTTTTTAGCGTTTGAGTGCTTTATTCCCTGAATCATCGATGCATGGTTCTTTTCGTCAGATAAAAAAGTACAATCAGGTAAATTTTTTCCAAGTGTTGATAAAGTTGCTAGGTTTGCCAGATAACCAGAATTAAATAAGAGAGCAGATTCTTTTTGATGCAAGTAACATAATTCTCTTTCTAATAAAACATGGTAATGATTTGTGCCAGAAATGTTTCTTGTTCCTCCTGAACCTGCACCAACTTTCTGTAAAGCCTCTTGCATTTTAGCTAAAACATTTTGATTTTGACTCATTCCTAAATAGTCATTACTACACCAAACTGTAACTTCTTTTACCTTATCTCCATTATAATTAAGTGCTTGAGGGAATTTTCCAGCAATTTTTTCCAAATCAGCAAAAGTTCGATATCTACCCTCATCTTTAATATTTTTAAGGTTATTGTTAAAAAAGCTTTTATAATTCATCATTATCACTTTTAAAATTTAAAGAAGCTGAGTTGATACAATATCTTTTTTTTGTAGGTAATGGTCCATCATCAAAAACATGACCTAAATGAGCTTCACAATTTTTGCATTTAACCTCTACTCTTTTCATACTAAAACTGAAATCTTCTAAGTATTTAATTTTTCCAATTATAGATTTTTTAAAACTAGGCCAACCACTACCCGAATTAAATTTATCGGTTGAGAGAAACAGATCCGTGTTACAACATATACATTTATAAATACCGTCCTTATAAAAATTATTATATTTACCAGTGAAGGCGATTTCAGTACCGGATTTTTGGGTTACTTCAATTGCAAGTGGAGTCAGTTTATTTTTAAAAGTTTTATGCATAATGTTGTGTATATTATAGTATTATATTAGTTTAGTAACACTACATAACTAATATATTTTTTTAAAAATTAAATGATTTTTATTATTGGAGCTGGAATAACAGGACTATCAATAGGCAATAAGCTATTGTCAAATGGTTATGACGTTCATATTTTTGACCATTTCATTGACGGTGAAGCTACTTTGGCAGCCGTCGGCATGTTAGCCCCTTTAATTGAAGCTAAGCCTTATGAGAAAAATTTATTAGATTTAATGCAAGAATCACAAATGTTGTGGAAAGAATATTCTAGAAAAATTTCAACAGATTCCAAAATTGACGTTGGATATCAGGAAAACTCTTCAATCTTAGTAGCTAAAGATCAAGACGAGATTGAAAAATTAAAGTTCAAACAAAAATTTTTAAATAAACTAGGTTTTAAAATTAATTTTTTAGAAAAAAAAGATGTTTTGAAGATAGAACCATCATTATCCGATAATATTCAAGGTGCGCTATTTTGTAAGCATCAGAACCAGGTAAACCCACTAGCTCTAAAAAAAGCATTGAAATATTTATTTTTAAGAAAAGGTGGAAAAATAACTAAAAAAGAAATCATGAAATTAAAAATTATTAAAAATAAACCATACATTTGTATTGAAAACGATTTTTATGAATCTCATAAAATTATAATAACCGCAGGCGCTTGGAGTTATAAGTTATTATTAAACTCGTTTAATGTTTCAATTCCAATTAAACCAATAAAGGGGGTTAGTATGAGATTAAAAGTCAATAAAAAAACCCATAAAATTAGACATAACTTATGGTTTAATAATATTTATGTTGCTCCTAGAATAGAGGATGAACTTGTAGTCGGGGCTACAGAAGAAGAAAAAGGTTTTAACAATAGTTTACAGGTTGGAGAAATATATTATCTTACAAAACATCTGTGGGAATCGCTTCCTTTCACTGAAGATTATGAAATTATTGCTTTTAACTCCGGTTTAAGACCTCAAAGTATGGATGGTGGTCCATTGATCGGAGAACTGGATACAATATCAAAAAATATCATTTGCGCTTTTGGGCATTTTAGACATGGAATTTTGCTTTCGCCAATCACAGCTAAAATAGTTTTAGATATTATAAAAAAAAAAAATAGTAAAGAACTTTACAAAAATTTTTTACCAAAAAGATTTAATTTTAAAGTTTAGTTGTATGTTATAAAATAATAGTATGAAAACTATTTCAATAAAAATAAATGGTGAAAATAAAATTTTTGAATCATCTGGAGACTTTTATTTAATAAACATTTTGGAAAAATATGAAAAAAAAAACATAGCTGTTGCCTTGAATAATAAAATAGTGAAGAAAGAAGATTGGACAAAAATTAAAATACAAAGCTCTGATCAATTAGAAATTGTTATGCCTTTTCCTGGTGGTTGATATGATAAAAGATAAAGATGGATTAGTTTTAGAAAATAAAGTTTATAAATCAAGGTTAATAATGGGCACATCTTTGTTTCCTAATCACAAAATTTTAGAGAAATCTCTCACAGAGTCTGGTACAGAAATAATCACAGTCGCTATTCGGAGAGTAGATTTAAATTCCAAATTCAATATTTTTGAACTTCTTAAAGATAAGTTCACTTTTTTACCAAATACTGCAGGCTGTTACAGTTCCAAAGAAGCCATTCTTACTGCAGAGTTAGCGAGAGAATTACTTGAAACAAATCTCTTAAAACTTGAATTAATCGCAGATGAAAAAACTTTACTTCCAGATTCAGTAGAACTCATTGATACAGCTCGTTACTTAGTCAAAAATGATTTTAAAGTATTAGCATATTGCTCTGACGATCCGGTAATTTGCAAAAAACTTGAGGATGTTGGTTGCACTGCTGTTATGCCTTTAATTTCTCCAATAGGTTCCGGTTTAGGAATAAGAAATGAACATAATTTAAATTTGATTAGAGAGTTTTGTAAATGTTTAGTAATTGTTGATGCAGGAATTGGAAGACCAAGTGATGCAACAAAAGTTATGGAGTTGGGATTTGATGCTGTTTTGCTTAATTCAGCGGTGGCCAGATCTATGGATCCTGTTAAAATGTCAAAGGCCATGAAATTGGCCGTACAAGCTGGGAGATATGGTTATACAGCAGGAATTATTGAAAAAAATAGATATGCAAAAAGATCTACAGAGTTTATTGGAAAAATTTCAAATTTTTGACACCAATATCTTCAAGAAATCTCACAATAATCTTCAAATCTTTTTCTTTGATTTTTTTTTTAAGCATCGCAACTTCAAGAATATGTTTCCAGTCGGTTAAGTGTATCAAATCAATATTTTTGTTTTTAAACTGTAATTTATTTGTAAAAACACCATAATTAAAAATTACAAGTATTGCTTTAATGATTGTTTTTTTTTCAGTAAGTGATTCGATAAAACCCCATTTACTTCCTCCGTCAGTTATTAAGTCCTCAACTAAAACAACTTTTTGTCCATTTCTTAATACACCTTCAATCTTTTCTTTTCTACCGAATTCTTTTGATTTTTTTCGTATGTAAGTCATTGGTAATTTTAATTTGTATGAAATAAAAGCTGCAAACGGTATACCCGCTGTTTCACCTCCAGAAATATTATCTAATGAGTTAAAATATGACTTCTCTTTTAAAAGAGTAATTGAGTAATTTATTAGATTCATTCTTTCACCCGGAAAAGAAATTATTTTCCTACAATCGCAATATACTGGACTTAATTTTCCAGATGTAAGTTTAAAAGGTTTTTTTGTATTGAAATTTATAGCTCCAATGTTTAATAGAATTTCTGCAGTTTTTTGAGATATTTTTTCTTTTATTTTACTTTTAGATTTCATAACTTTTTAAATTTAGATATATATTATTTCATGATTTCTAAATCTCTAACAGTTTTTTTATTATCTTGGATATCAAATAATACTCCCTACGATACAAAAAGTTTTGATACTAAAATTTTTTTAGTTGAGAGTGAAGAAATACAAAGAAAAGCATGCAAAGGAAAATGTCCAATTATTGCATTTTATGACAAGAATGAAGGAATCTATATTACAAAAATGGATTTTGAAAATAATTTGTGTAACCAATCAATTTTGTTACACGAAATGATTCACACTTTTCAAAAAAGTAACATGCAGAATATTTTTAAAGAAAAAGAAGCATANGAACTTCAGAATAAATTTTTATTTGAAAAATCAAAAGAATATNAAATNTANGGAAAACTAAACGTAAAAAAATGCAGAAGTATTCAAAAGTTTTAGAAAAAAAAAAAAATGTTTAAAAAATAATTAAATTCAATACAATTAATTGTTATCAATTATTGAGGGAATTCTGAAATGGAACATAAATCAGACATCGAAATTGCAAGAGCAGCAAATAAAAAATTAGTTAATGCTTTAGCCGAAGAGAGATTAAACTTAAAATCATCGGATTTAGAGCCTTATGGACACTACAAAGCAAAAATTCCTCTTTCTATTTTAGACAAATTTCAAAACAATGAAAATGGCAAATTAATTCTAGTTACCGCCATGACACCGACAACTGCAGGTGAGGGAAAAACCACTACCTCTGTTGGTTTAACCGATGGATTAAATCACATTGGAAAAAATGCAATGGTAGCATTAAGAGAACCAAGTCTTGGCCCGTGTTTTGGAATGAAGGGTGGAGCTGCAGGAGGTGGTTATGCTCAAGTTGTTCCTATGGAAGATATAAATCTTCACTTTACAGGTGATTTTCATGCTATCACCTCAGCACATATGCTTTTATCTGCAATGATTGATAATCATATTTATTGGCGTTTAGATCCATTGATCGACCCAAGAAGAGTTACCTGGAGAAGAGTAGTTGACATGAATGATCGCGCATTAAGATCAATTGTCAACTCCTTAGGTGGCGTTGCTAATGGGTTCCCCAGAGAAGATGGTTTTGATATTACTGTTGCTTCAGAAGTAATGGCTATTCTATGTTTATCAAATGACTTTGACGATTTAAAAAAAAGATTAGGAAAAATAGTTGTAGCATATGATAAAGAATTAAATCCAATTACATGTTCAGATATTAGAGCAGACGGTGCCATGTCGGCATTGTTGAGAGATGCTTTACAACCAAATTTAGTTCAAACTCTTGAAAATAATCCTGCATTTATTCATGGTGGACCTTTTGCTAATATTGCACATGGCTGCAACACGGTTTTGGCCACTAAAATAGCGCTTAAATTATCTGATTATGTCGTTACTGAGGCAGGCTTTGGAGCAGATTTAGGAGCAGAAAAATTTTTAAATATTAAATGTAGAAAATCTGGATTACGTCCATCATGTTGTGTTTTGGTCGCAACAGTAAGAGCACTCAAATTACATGGGAGTGCCGATCCAAAGAAATTGGGTGTTGAAGATTTGGAAGCCTTAGAGGCAGGAATTCCTAATTTAACAAGACATATTGAAAATTTATCTAAATTTGGTTTGAAGACTGTTGTTGCTATAAACAAATTTCCAACAGATACAGATAAGGAAATAGAAACAATTAAAAATATTTGCAAAAATATTGGCGTGAATGCAGTTCTTGCTGAACATTGGGCGAATGGAGGTTCTGGTGCAGCAGATCTTGCTAGAGCTGTCGTAGAACAAATTGAACAAAATGAATCAAATTTTAAATTCTTATATGAAGACAATGATACACCAGAGGAAAAAATCAATACAATTTGTAAAAAGATCTACAGAGCTAGTAGTGTTTCATTTTCTCCTGTAGCGCGAAAAACATTAGCAGAAATTGAAAAATTAGGATTTAACTCTTTTCCTGTTTGTATGGCGAAAACTCAATATAGTTTTAGCACTGATCCTGCAAATAAATGCGCTCCGGAAAATCATGAAATTTCTGTTAGAGAAGTTAGACTTTCAGCAGGAGCAGAGTTTATTGTTGCAATTGCAGGAAGCATTATGACAATGCCTGGGCTTCCAAAAAAACCAGCATCGTATGAAGTTGGAGTTAACGAAACTGGTGATATCGTCGGTTTATTCTAGCTATTAATAAAATTTTTTGTAAATTTTTAGCGGTTGAGAATTGAAATACAAGACACACCTTAAAACATAACTCAATTAAATTTTAAAACATTGAAATTTATTGAATATGATTAATTTTAATTTTTAATTTAAGTAATAAATAATGTCATCAAAATTAACAATTATATTTCTAGGTATTGCTTTATTTTGCTTATTAAGAGTTTCAACTCCACCCTTAGATTTAACCTACAATGGTTGGTTGATAGCTAACTTGTTGTTTTTGATGACTTTATGGTGGCTTACACAAGCTGTGCCACTTCCAATTACAGCCTTATTACCAATAATATTGGTGCCAATTTTAAGTGATATAGATATAAAAGATGTTACAAAACCTTATGCTAATCCAATAATTTTTTTATTACTTGGAGGATTTATTATTGCACAAGGATTAGAAAAAAGTTTACTTCACAAAAGAATAGCATTGAGAATATTATTATATTTGGGAAATAATAAGGAGAGTATTCTGAAAGGTTTTATTATATCAACTTCTTTTTTGAGTATGTGGTTATCTAATACAGCGACCTGTCTTTTAATGCTTCCAATAGCCTTATCTATATTAGACAAAGTCAAACTAAATGATGATTTTAAAAAAATCCTATTTCTGTCAATTGCTTATTCTTCTTCTATTGGAGGTATGGGTACATTGATAGGTACTGCTCCGAATGCGATATTGGCTGGTTATTTAACTGAAAATTTCAATTTAGAATTAAGTTTTTTTAACTGGATGCTTTTTAGTTTGCCATTAGTTTTTATTCTTTTATTTTCACTTTGGACATATTTTAAGATTTTTATTCCTAAATCTCATAATGATTTATTGAGTGAAAATATTATTAAAAATCAGTATGAAGATTTGGGACAAATGCTAATTAAAGAAAAAATTGCATTATTCATAATCATATTAACGATTTTTCTTTGGGTTCTAAAAAAACAAATTAATATTTTCTTTGACTTGAAAATTACCGATACAAATATTGCGATATTTGGAGCTGTTTTGTTCTTTTTAATACCTACTGGAAAAAATAAATTCATTTTAAACATTAATTGGTTTAAAGAAATCCCGTGGAATATTTTACTCTTATTTGGCGGTGGTTTAAGTTTGGCTTCTTTAGTTACTTCAAGTGGTCTAGCAATTTGGTTAGGAGATTTTTTATTTTTTCTCAATAATCTTAATTTATTACTAATAATATTGTCTATTGCTCTATTGATTTCATTTCTAACTGAAATTACAAGTAACACCGCAACAACACTTTTGTTTTTACCTATTGTGATGTCTTTCGCATCATCAAATGATTTAGATATCTTAAGTTTAGCTCTTCCTGTTGTTTTAGCTGCTAGTTGCGCATTTATGATGCCAATTGCAACACCACCTAACGCAATAGTTTTTTCTAAGAATACAATAACAATAAGTTACATGGCAAGAATTGGATTTTTTATGAATGTAATAACAATTGTTATATCTAGTGTTTGGATTTACTTTTGTAGCAGTGTTATAAAAATATAGGTTTGTTTATAACTTTTTAAATTTAAGAGTCATTCTATCACTTTCACCTATATCTAAATATTTTTCTTTGCTTTCTTCACCCAACCGAAGAGTTGGAGGAAGAGTCCAAACCCCTTTAGGATGGTTTTTTGTATCATTAAAGTTTCTATTTATCTCACTTTTATCTATTAGTTTAAAGCCTTTAGATTCAATTAGATTTATTAAGAAATATTCTTCTATATAACCATCTCTTTTTTTTAAGTCGTGATCATTGGCTTTGTGTTGAACGACACCTAGTATGCCATTTTTTTTTAATTTTTTATTAAAAGAATCATAAATGTCGATTATTTGATTGCTGTAAAGCCAATTGTGTGAGTTTCGAAAAGTAAGTATCATGTCTAAAGATTTTTCACCAATTTGTTCGAGGTAATTATTGTCTTTAAATTTAACTATATTTATTTTTCCAAAATGATTGTTTTTTTCGAAATAATCAACGTATTCTGAATGTAATTTTTTTAAATATTCATTTGGATGATCATTTCCAAAGCTGGCTGCAATGTAATTTCCGTTTTTGTTTAAGTATTTACTAAGTATTTCTGAATAATATCCTTTGCCTGGTAAAATCTCTAGAACTGTAAAGTGTTTTTTAATTCCAAAAAAAGTAAGTGTTTCTAGAGGATTTCTGTAAATGTCTCTTTTTTTATGACTTTCTTTTCTAAACTCATTATTAACTGAGAGTGATAGAATTTTATCTTCAGAGATTAAATTTACAGGGAATAAGCAAAGAATAAAAAAAGATAAATTTAAAATCATAATTTAATGTTGTTAATTTTTGTTAGACTTCAATTGTCTAATATGTTGTAAAAAAACAACTATAAACGATTTTAATTATCAATATCAATAAAATTATTGACAAATGAAAAAGAATTTATTTTATTGAGAATGATTATTAATTACTTAATATTGATTATTAATAATCTAAATTTTGCAATTTTGTTTTTTAAACTAATATAAAGGTCGAAAATAATGATTTACAAAAAGAATAGGTTGGTACCTAAATATACTCGTGAAGTGTCATGGATAGCATTTCCTTTAGCCTTTTTAATCTTTTCATCTAATGTCTTATCTCAAGAAACTCCAGAATATATTGCACCAGATGTGCAAATATTTTCTAGTGAAGAAGAAGTTTTTGAATTGCCTGGGTCAGGTGATTACATTGATAGAGATGATTTTAATGTATACAATTTCAATAACATTAACGAAATATTGAAGAATACACCTGGTGTATACACAAGAGAGGAAGATGGTTTTGGTCTTTTTCCAAATATAAGTTTAAGAGGTACTGATACCCTTCGATCTGCTAAAATCACGGTGATGGAAGATGGAATTAATATTGCACCTGCACCATATTCGGCACCGGATGCATACTACTCGCCTCTCGCAGCCAAGATGTCTGGTATCGAAGTCTTAAAAGGAAGTAGCCAATTTAGATTTGGTCCACACACTACGGGTGGTGCACTTAATTATATTACAAGTCCTATTAATTTCGGACAAAGATTAGATGGTGAAGTTACATATGGATCATTTAATGATAAAACAACTTTTGTAACAGGAAATTATGGTGCAACGGGTAGTTTTGGTGCTGTAGCAATTTTAGGAGAAATGTATTACAGAGAAAATGATGGATTTAGAGATTTCAATGGATCAGTTGATACATCAGGTTCTTTTTATAATGCTGGTGGTGATCCGTATGATAGCGATGATGCTGGCGGTTTAATGCAAGTTGCACCAATGGTAAAACTTCTTTGGCAACTTCCAACATCAACTCCAATTACTCTTGAGTTAAAAGGTTCGTACAATGGACTAGATTACAATGAGGGATACGCTGGATTAACAACTGCTGATTTTAATGCAGATCCTTATCAAAGGTATGTTGGATCGCAACTAGACAATATGAATTCAAATGCTTACACTTATTACGCAAAAATAAGATTAGGCATCAATGATAATGTTACCAACAATACAACCATTTATTATAATGGTTTTGGTAGAGATTGGTTTAAGATTTCTACAGCTGGGGGTGTTTCCCTTTCTAAATTGACTTCTAAAGCTTATACAGGATCAGAACTTGCTATTTTGAAAGGTACAACTGCAGGAACTGTTAAATATAGATCTAATAATAGAAAATATTATGCATATGGAGTAATGAACGAAACAGATTTAAGTTTTAATACTGGATCAATATCTCATGATTTAAAGGTTGGTTTCAAAGCTCATTACGATAAAATTAAAAGAGATCAATATGATGTGAGTTACACCCAAGCTACATCAGGAGCATTGAGTGGCGGAACCACCACTTTTAATGCCAATAGAACGCAGCATACAGCTGGAGGAGTAGCTTTTTTTGAAGAAAAAGCTTCGATTGATAAATTTACAATTACGGCTGGATCAAGAATAGAATTTGTTGATCAAAACTACAGGAAAGGTGCTCCTAGTGCATCCAATGAATTTGGTTCTCAAACTTGGGCTTTTGTGCCAGGAGGTGGAATAGTTTATAATCATGGACCGGTGTTAACGGGTTCAGATGACTTAAAATTATTCGGTGGTGTATACAAAGGTTTCTCAATGCCTGGACCAAGTGCTTCAGCTGATGATGGAAGTGTTGTGCATCCAGAAAAAAGTTTAGCTAAAGAGATTGGAGTTAGATACGCCAGTGATGTATGGGGTGCACAGGCTGTTCTCTTTCATACAGAATTTGATAACTTGATTGCTATCGATAATTCAAATGCTGGTTCTTCTGCTGCTAGTGTAGGTCAAGCATTAAATAAAGGTTTTGAATTAAGTGGTAGTTATGCTCCAAAGAATATTTTGCCAATGGGTGATATTTCTTTTTATGGAAACTTTACTTATTCTAGTGCAAATATTGACGGTGATTTCACAACAACTGATGCGGAGTCAATTTTTGGTGACGCTGTTGCTGGATCAAACTTACCATATATGCCTGAATATCAAGCGTCATGGGGAGCCGATTTTATTTACGATAAATTTACATTCGGTGTAAACATGACTTACCATTCAGAAAGTTATGGAACTGCAGGTGAAACAGAATCTGAGGTTTTAGGTACGACACCTGATGCAAGAGCTGGAAAAATTGACTCAGCATTCCTACTTAATTTTAGCGGATCATATCAAGTAAATGATACTTTTATGATTAAAGCTGGAGTAAAAAACGCTACAGATTTGGAATATATCTCTTCAAGACATCCTGGAGGGGCAAGAGCTGGAGCCCCTTTAGCTGCTTGGGTAAAAGCATCGGCTGCTTTTTAGGATATTCCATTAAAGTTTGAGTTAGTTTTAATTTCTCCCATAATTAAAACTAACTCAATTTTTTCTTAAAACAAGTTTACGAAATTTGTTAAATTAAACCATTAATTAAAAACTAGTTTACAATTCAAATCTTTAATGTTGAAATATAAATATGCATAAGTTATTGATACTATTTTCTATTTTATTTTTTAACGAAAAAGCATATTCACTTAATATTTTTGAACTAACAGCAATTGGTACAGCTATTCCTCTTTTATATGACCAGTATTTTGATAATTCATTAAAAGAAGAAAATATGTATCAAAAAAGCAATAAAATTATCAATAAACATACCCCAAAAAAAATAACACCTGATTTAAATCCTAAGATACATTCAACCTCAGACTTAATTTATTATCTTGAAATGATTGAAGAAATAAATTTTTATAATAAAAATTACTGAATAACTAAAAATTATAAATTTATGACGTTATTAATTGAAACAAAGTCTTTTAAATGAAATATATTATTACAATACTAATCCTAATCTTATTGTCCACTAATTTACATGCTGGGGGTTCATTTTCAACAATATTTGGCTCAGAAGGCTCAGCTAGTATAAAAAATAGTAAAGCTAGATCATTTAGCTACTCATTACAATATTTGACTCTTTCAGGAGCAATCGGATACACTATTAAACAGCTTTATGACACTGGTTTTCTTGAGCCATTTGGTCTTAATTCTGCAAATAATTTAAATATTTCACCCCTTGCTTATGACAAATCTAAAATTTTCAATAAAACAAGTATTCTTTTGAGAAATAATAAGCAAGATATTAATAGAATTAATGAAATTTTGTCTGCAAGAAAATTTAAAATAAATAATACTCCGACTTTTCAATCGTTAAGAAATCGAAATTCAATAAACTTTAACACAAGCATCTCAAATAAAGAGAAAAGAGATCTTCTAATACAAAGTTACAATGAAAATAATTAAATTTTCAACTTTGTTTTTAGTCATTTCCCTTTGCAGTTGTGTTTCTAGATTTGTGGATAAAAAAGATTCAACCGAATTAATTACATCTTCAATTGGTGGTTATCTAGGTTATCAATTTTCTGATGGAGACATCTTTACGACTGTCTTAGGATCAACTGGTGGATTATTATTAGGTTCTTACATTGGTGATTATTTTTTGAAAAATGATTATTATTATTATAAAAAGGAGCTTTTATATATATTAGATGATAATTCAATTGGATCAAAAGGTTATTGGAAAAATAACAAGTCAGGTAACGAAGGTGTCATAATTGTTAAAGATTATTTTAATAACCCACATTGTAGAATAATTGAACATGTTTATGTTAATAAAAATAAACCCGAAAGTTTTTTTGATACAGCATGTAGAGAAAACAATGGTTCTTGGAATGTAGTAAGATAAAATTTAGTTTATCTTTTTTAAAAGATATATTATTATTTCAAAATGATTATATTATCTCCAGCTAAAAAATTAGATTTTGAACCTTTAAATTCAAGTGTAGATTATACTCAATCTACTTTTATAAGTAAAACTGATTTTTTGTCCAAAAAATTAAAATCGTTGAGACTCTCAGAAATAAAATCATTAATGAAAATAAGTGATAAACTCTCTCAATTAAATTTTGACAGAATAAAAAATTTTACTAAAAAACATTCTCTAGAAAATTCAAAGCAAGCGGCTTATGCATTTAAAGGTGACACATATGTTGGTCTAAAATTTGAAGACTTTGACAACAAAGAAATTAATTACGCGCAAAAAAACCTAAGAATATTATCGGGTTTTTACGGAGTATTAAAACCATTAGATTTAATTCAACCATACAGACTAGAAATGGGTACAAAAATTGAAAAAATACTTGAGCAATCATTATCCTCTTTTTGGAATCCAGATGTTACTGAAAATATTAATTCAGTAATCAAAAAAAATGAATCAAAATACTTATTCAATTTGTCTTCAAATGAATACTTTCAATCAATAGATGAGTCAAAAATTATAAAACCTATTATTACGCCAGTTTTTACAAAAAAGGAAAATGGTCATTTAAAGTCAATTGGTATGCTTGCAAAGAAATGCAGAGGTGCAATGGCGAGAATGATAATAAAGAAAGAAATTAAAAATTGTGATGATTTAAAAGCTTTCAACCAATTTGGCTTTAAGTATGAATCTACTGCAAAGAAAACAAATAAAATGTTTTTTGTAAAATCTAATGGGTAATAAAATTGTTGTTCTTATTCCTTCCTTAAACGAAGAAAGAACAATTTCAACCGTAATAAATAAATTTAAAAAAAAAATTCCTTCAGCTGAAATTCATGTTTTTGATAATAATTCAGTTGATAACACAAAATTTAAAGCCAAAAAAGCTGGAGCTTTTGTACATGATGTTCAGTATAAAGGGAAGGGGAACGTAGTAAGAAGGATGTTTGCAGATGTTGATGGTGATATTTTCATAATGATCGATGCAGATGACACATATGATATTAGTGCATTGGATAATATGTTAAAAGTATTTAAAGAAAAGAATTTGGATATGTTGGTTGGAAAAAGAATTTATAAGGACAAAAATGCTTACAGATTTGGACATATTTTCGGAAATAAGTTATTTTCAAAGTTAGTTAAATTAATTTTTGGAAACCAAATTGATGATTTATTTTCTGGATTTCGTATTTTCTCGAAAAGATTTGTAAAATCCTTCTCTGGCAATTCTAAAGGTTTTGAAATAGAAACAGAATTAACTGTCCACGCACTTGATCAAAGACTTCCTGTCGCAGAAATAGAATGTATCTATAGGTCTAGGCCTTCAGGTTCATTTAGTAAATTAAATACATTTTCAGATGGATTAAAGATTTTAAATGTGATTCTTGTTTTAGTAAAAGATGAACGCCCTTTATTTTTTTTTTCAATTTTAGCAATTTTTTTCTTTACTTTTTCTTTATTAGTTGGACTTCCAGTTGTTTTTGACTTTTTTGAAACTGGGTTAGTTGAAAAGTTACCTTCTGCAGTACTAGCTGCAATAAATATGGTTATTGGCTTTATAAGTTTCTTTTCAGGATTAATTTTAGATGTTGTTAAAAAATCTAGGCAAGAAATTAAACGTTTGAATTATTTGAAGTGAATTTACTTAATTGGGATTTTTATTTTTTTCAAGCCTGTCTTATTTTTTTTTACAAGATCTTTATTACTTTCGTGCAATATCCAAAGCATTTGCATTGCAAGAGCGTGAACTTTTTTAGCCTCAGTATCACCAGATAAAAATCTTAAAAACTGCCTTTTACTAATTCCTAACTCAATAGATGCTTCACCTACTGATAAATTAATTTGTGTCATCCAATATTTAATTTCTTCTGGTTCTGGTTTGTTTATATCTTGGAACATGTAATTAGTTGTTGAGATATGATTTTATA
>PBCD01000003.1 GCA_002717855.1 Rickettsiales bacterium | reverse complement strand
TTTTCAAAGATATCAATCAAGCGAGAAAGTGGTAGAACATTAAACTTTTTCTCTTTCAAATAATTCATTTGTTTAGCGAATAATTCTTTGTTTATGTTGGTTGATGGATGTTCTGGTTGTCCGAATCTATGGTACATTAAAACTACTGCTGAATTGTCTTTTGAAAATGAAAAACTTGAGAGAAGTATAATTATAATGACAAAAATTGATTTCATTAATTATCAAAATTATTGATTATAGGATATTTTTTTGAATTAAATAATTGATAATGCCACCACTCGTTTCTAAAAAAATCCCAACCTGCTGAAGACATAATTCCAAGTAAAAGATTTCTATTTTTAAAAGCATTTGTTGAAATATTTTTTGTACCATGAAAAGATAATACAGAAAATTCGTCAAAGTCAGTTCCCATATCAAGCTCGTTGTTTTTTTCATCAACTAAAGTTAAGTCTACTGCAACCCCTCTAGAATGTGGTGATCCTTTTTTGGGAGGAACTATAAAATCAGGATTAGGAAAATATTCCCAAAGCTTTTCTTGAGACTCGCTTGGACGGAAGCCATCAAAAACTTTTATTTTACAATTCACTTTTTTGGCTAATTCAGCTGCAATCATAAGATGTTCATATGCAACTTTGTGTAGGTAACATTCTTCTCTAGAATAAATTTTCATACATGTAAAATTATTTGTAGTCGCATAACGCAAATCAATTATTATATTTGCATCATCAGTTACTTTGACTAATTTCTCATTCATTGTAAGTTATTATAATATAATTTTTATGCTGTCGTTATCATTATTTTCATCAAGTAATAAAGTTTCTGTTGCAATTGCGAGGAAATCAAAAATTTTAAAACTTTTAGAGATAACTAACGAACATTATAATATTCGTTCAGATAAAATTTTGGAACTTATACATGAGATTTTAAAAATACACGATAATTCTAAAATTACTGAAATTATTTTACCAAGAGGTCCTGGAAGTTTTACAACTTTAAGAAATCTTTTATCAATTTCTCAAGGTTTATCAATAACTAATAATGCGAGAATATACACCTTAACCACTTTTGATATTTTTTTGCCCCACGTAAGGTTTTCTAACCAAGCACTGTTATTATTTTTTAGAGATTCGAGAAAAGACTTTTTTTTTCAATTTTTTGAGAATAAAGATTTAAAATGGATAAAATCGTCAAAGATCTTTTGTGGGTTTCCAAATTATATAAAAAAAAAAATTACGTTATATTCAAATCTCAGAGGTTGGAAAAAGTTAAAAATTATTACTGATCAAGATGGAGATTTTCCTATAATTGGCAAAAAAGCACAGATAATAAATATAAACGCAAAATCTGTTTTAAAAGCACATTTTTTAGGCTTATCTTCAACAACAACAAAAGTTTTATACCACTTAAAACATTATGCAAAAAAAAATTAGCTTTAAGAAAATAGGAATTGAAGATCTAAAAACACTTCAAAATCTTCAAGAGGAGCATAAAAAAGAAATAAATAATATTTGGACATCTAGAGAACTTAATAATCTTATTAAAAAAAAAACAAGTTTTGCAAGACTTTCTAAATATGGAAAAAAAACCATTGGTTTTTCAATCTCTTCATACTCAGAGAATTTAATGGATATTTTTTTAATCTTTGTAGTTCCTGAATACAGGCGCAATGGAATAGCAGAAAAATTTTTGAGACATATCAAAAATTTTTGTAAGTCAAATCTTATTAATAAAATTATTTTAGAAGTAAATGAAAATAATCAAGCAGCATGTTTACTTTATCAAAAATTTGGATTCAGAAAAGTTGGGAAACGAAAGGATTATTATTTTATGAATGGGAAAAAAAGTGATGCCATTCTAATGGAGCTTAATCTATGATTCTGTCATCACAACAATTTCATAATAGTTTTTTTTAATGCATTTGGTTTTTATTTTGTAATTTTGTTCAATTAAAGTATTTTTAATACTAACAAAGTTTTGAACACCTTTGACAACTATAATCCTATCTTCTTTACTCGATGTGCTTTCAAGAAATATTTTTGTTTTAACAAAAGTCATTGGACATTCATCTTTCGAAACGTCTATTTTTTTTTTTTTCTTCATTTTTTCAATTTTTATTGTATATATTTCAATATTGCAATTTTTTTGTTAGAATTGAATTTTTAATATTTTTTAAGATTTACTTAACTTGAGATGGTGAAATATAATATTTTAGAGAAATGCAATTTGCTTGGTTTGAAAATGACTGACCAACGTAAAATTATTATACAAGTAATAGTAGATTCTGATGATCATCCCGATGTTGAACTTGTTTTCAAAAGGGCATCTAAGATTGATGATAAAATTAGTATAGCAACTGTTTATAGAACTATTAGATTGTTCCAAGAACATGGTATAATAGAAAAACATGAGTTTGGAGGCTCAAGATCTAGATATGAAAAAGCTTCAGATAACCATCATGATCATCTTATAGATATAAAAAGTGGCAAAGTACTTGAGTTTCATAATGACGAGATTGAAGCATTGCAGAAGAAAATAGCCTCCAAGTTGGGTTATGAGCTTATCGAACACCGTTTAGAGCTCTATGCTGTTCCAAAGGGGTGTGCAAGTTTTGGAAAAAATAAATAGAAGTATTAATTCTGAAGTAAATTTTAATCAGTCAGAAAGTTTAGATATTAATTTTGAAGTTGATAGATTCCATGTTCGAGTTGTAAATGGTAATGATTTACTTATTAAAAATGCTCAAAAGTTAAGATTCAATACATTTTTCAAAGAAAGTTCAGTTAATAATTCTGATTGTTATCTGGATTCTGATAAATACGATAAATTTTGTGATCATTTAGTGGTTATAGATAAATCTGTTTCTTCTTATTACGTTGTAGGTACCTATCGTTTAATGGTAAATTCAACTAATAATTCTCAGGAAAATTTTTATACTGAAACAGAATTCGACCTTTATAACTTAAAAAAACTTGATCTAAAAATATTGGAGGTTGGGAGATCATGTGTTCACAAGAATTACAGAGATGGTAAAATAATAAGACTTTTGTGGAAGGGACTATCAACCTATATAAAAAAAGCGAAAGTTGATTTAATCATTGGTTGTGCAAGTTTTCAATGTTCTAATACTGACAAAATTGAAAATCAATTATCTTTTTTAAAAAATTTTTATTCTGCCCCAAAAAAATATCTTACTTTTGCTCTTAAAAGTAAACGTGCAAAATGGAAAAATATTGATATTACTAAAATTCCAAAGTCTAAAATTTTTAAAAGTCTCCCTCCTTTAATTAAAGCGTATTTGAGAGTGGGAGCATGGGTAGGTGATGGGGCTGTTTTTGATCCATATTTTAAAACTATTGATATATGCATTATACTTAAATCAGACAAGATTGAAGCTAGATACCTGAAAATGGCTGTAAATCATTAATGTATTATTCACCTCTTTTATCAATGTTAAGGCTTTCTATTTTATTACCTTGGACATTAATATGTAGCTTTGCACAAATATTTTTTTTTTTCTTCCCAAGAAAATTTTCATTTATGATTCCAAAGCTCTATTTTAAAGGATTGTTGACTCTACTTGGCATCTCTTTAAAAATTTTAGGACAGGCTAATAAAAAAGGAACACTATTTATTTCCAATCATACTTCATATTTAGATATTATAATTTTAGGATCTGAGATAAATGGGAAATTCGTAGCTAAATCAGAAATTTCTAACTGGCCTATTATTAACATTATAGTTAAGCTTGGAAAAACAATATTTATAAATAGAAAGGAAATATTAAAGTCGAAAAATCAAGTAAATATTTTATCACAAAATCTCAAGGATGGATTTAACGTAATACTTTTTCCAGAGGGAACTTCTAATAATGGTACTCAGGTATTGCCTTTCAAAAGTTCATTATTTGGAATTGTAGAAATTTCAGAAAATAAGTTTTTTGAGTTGCAACCAGTTTCAATAAGTTATACAGCTTTTGACGGTTTGCCCACAAGTAGAATTTTTAAACAGTTTTATGCATGGTATGGAAGTGTAGATCTAGCTCCGCATGCTTGGAAACTTCTGGGATTAGGTGCTTGTGAAATCACAATTAATTTTCACGAAACATCAGAGTTCTCTAGATTTAAATCCAGAAAATCAGCAAGTAAATATTGTTATGATATTATTTCAGATTATGTTTCCTATACTGTAAATAAATTTAACCTTTAATTTTGGTCAATTTTTGCTTAATCTAGTTAAATGACAAAATTTTTTTATATTAAAACATATGGTTGTCAGATGAATTTTTACGATTCTGCAAAGATTCAAGACCTTTTAAAACCAATGGGGTATATTTTGTCGAAAGAACCTGAGAATTGCGATTTAGCAATTTTGAACACATGTCATATCAGAGAAAAAGCATCAGAAAAAATGTACTCTGATATCGGACGATTAAGCAAGTATAAAAAAAATAAGAAATTAGCTGGTGATGATATGATAATTGCTATTTGTGGTTGTGTAGCACAGGCTGAAGGAAAAGAAATTATAAAAAGAAACAAAGATGTCGATATTGTTTTAGGACCTCAAAATTATCATAAACTTACTTCAATACTTACAAAAAAGTTATCAAGACCAATCATAAAAAATGAGTTTAATACAAAGGAAAAATTCAGTTCTTTTCCCGAGCCATCTTTTTCAGGTGTAACAGCTTTCGTTTCAATTCAAGAGGGGTGTGATAAATTTTGTACATTTTGTGTTGTGCCTTATACAAGAGGTGCGGAATATTCTCGAAACGTTTTGGACATTTACGTTGAAGTAAAAAAGCTTGTTTCTTTGGGAGTCAAAGAGATTACACTCTTGGGACAAAACGTAAATGCATACAATGGAAAATTTGATTTTCAAAATTCAAAAACCTCTTATTCTCTAGCTAAGCTATGTTCTTTTCTTTCAGAAATAAAGGGATTAGAAAGAATTAGATATATAACCTCTCATCCTGCAGACATGACTGACGAGCTTATATTAGAACATCAAAATAATGCTAAGTTAATGCCATATCTTCACTTGCCAATTCAATCTGGTTCTAATAAAATTTTAAAAGAAATGAACAGAAGATACACTAAGGAAGCATATTTGAAAATTGTTGAAAAACTTAGGAATAGAAAACCAAATATTGCATTAACATCAGATTTTATAGTAGGATTTCCAGGCGAAAATAAATCAGATTTTGATGACACAATGGATATAGTTAAATCAGTTAAATTTGCTGGTTCATATTCTTTTAAATATTCTCCGAGACCAGGAACACCAGCTTTCTTGAAAAAATTTAATTTAGACGGTAAAATTATAAATGATAGATTGAACATATTACAAAATGAATTAAATCTACAACAAAGACAGTTTAACAAAGAATGCATTGGTTTAAATATGGAAATTTTAGTTGAAAAATTTGGGAAGAAAAAAAATCAATATGTTGGAAGAAGTGAATATCTTCAACCTGTTCATATAATCTCCAGAGAAAACCTAATAGGAAAAATAGTTAAAGTAAAAGTAGAATCTTTAACCTCCTTTTCTTTACATGGAACATTATCTTAGAATGAGTAAATATTGAACAATCTAAAAAACTCTAAAGAAATAAATAATATTACTGAAACTTTATCATTTAGTAATAACACTTTTATGTCGGTGATGTGCGGTCACTCTGACGAGAATTTAAAGAAAGTTGAATTAGAATTAGATATAAAGATTATTCCTAGAGGAAATTTAGTTTCAATAATTGGATCTAAAAATAACGTTAGAAAAGCTACTTTTGTTTTAAGGAATTTGTATAAGTCTGCAGAAAATAATAATCACATTGATTACGCAGAATTAAAGGGTTTTATAAATATGACAAGGACAATTGATCACGAGGCAGTGAGTGAGAATTTTGTAGAGTCAATTTTTGTTAAAGCCGGTAAAAAACTTCTACGTCCTAGGTCAAAAAAACAAAGAGATTATTTTAAATTGATTCGTGAAAAGGAACTAGTTTTTTGTTGTGGGCCCGCTGGTACAGGCAAGACATATTTGGCGGTTGCTTTTGCAGTTTCTATGCTTAAATCTGGACAAGTTGATAAAATAATCTTGTCTAGACCAGCAGTTGAAGCAGGTGAAAGACTGGGGTTTTTACCAGGAGATCTTAAAGAAAAAATTGATCCATACTTAAGACCTATATATGATGCCCTAAATGAGATGTTACCTTTTGATGAGGTCATAAAAAAGATTGATTCTGGACACATAGAAATTGCACCTCTTGCTTTTATGAGAGGAAGAACATTATCTAATTCTTTCATAATTCTTGATGAATCCCAAAACACAACCCCAGTTCAAATGAAAATGTTTCTTACGAGATTAGGAGAAAACTCAAAAATGATTATCAATGGAGATTTATCTCAAGTTGATTTACCCTCTGGAACAAAATCAGGATTAAGACAAGCAATCAATATTTTAAATGGTATTGAACAAATTGGTTTTATTGAGTTTCAAGATAAAGATGTTGTCAGAAATTCACTAGTATCGAAAATTGTGAGTAATTACCAAAAATTTGAAAAAAGTGAAGGTATAGGAGATAAATACATTTCTAAAGCATCTTATGAAGATTAAATTTAAATTTCATAAAATTGTTAATTTTAATAAAGAAGAAATTAAATCCGTTATTAATAAAACAATAATAGAAGCATCTAAAAATTTAGAAATAAACAATTATTTAGATTATGAAGTAAGTATTCTAGCAACTGACAACAATTATATAAAACAGTTAAATGGGAAATATAGAAAGAAAAAAAAAATAACGAATGTTTTATCTTTTCAGCAAAACTTAATGGTTAAAAATCATCAAGTTAAAAAAATTATATTGGGTGATATTGTTGTTTCTCTTGAGAGAGTAAAATCTGAATCAATTATACAGTCTAAAAAATTTAAAGATCATTTATCTCACTTAATTTTACATAGTTTTATGCATCTTTTAGGATACAAACACGGAAATATTGAAAGTGCAAGAATAATGGAAAAAAAAGAAATTAGTATTTTGTCAAAATTGTATATCAGTAATCCATATATTGAGAAAAATAAATGAAGTTACAAAATATTCTATATAATACATAACTAGTAGTAGTCATGAATAATATAAAATCTTACCTTGTTCAAATTATTAAAAAGTTTTTTTCGCCTAATATAAAGGTTAATTATAAAGAAGTAATTGACGATTTAATTGATCAACAAGATATATCAGATAAGAAAATTGACGATAAAACAAAAAAAATTTTTAGTAACGTAATTGATATTCACAATAAATGTGTTGAGGATATAATGGTTCCAAGAGCAAATATTGTTGCTATTTCAGATAACTCATCATTAAAAAATTTATCCACCTTAATGCGGGGTTCGAAGCACTCAAGAATACCAATATTTAAAGACAATCTGGATAAGATTGTTGGAATGGTTCATATAAGAGATTTATTTAATTTACTTAAAGATTCTAAAAATCTTCAAATTGAAAAAAAACTAACAAAGACTATTTTGAGAAAAATTTTATTTACAGCGCCTTCAATGAAGATTTTAGACCTACTTCTTAAAATGAGGTCTGAAAAAATTCATATGGCTATTGTAGTCGATGAGTATGGTGGAACATATGGATTAGTTACAATTGAGGATCTCGTTGAAGAAATTGTAGGAGAAATTGAAGATGAGCACGATATGGTTCAAAGAGAACATTTCAAAAAAATCTCAAAAGGTACTTTTGAACTTTCTGCTAGGATGTTGATAGAGGATTTTGAGAAGAAAGTAGGCAAAACAGTTAATATTCAGGAGAAAGATAAAGTTGATACAATTGGTGGGTTAGTATTTGTTTTGGCTGAAAGAGTTCCAGGAAGAGGTGAGGTTATTAATCATCACTCAGGAATAGAATTTAGCGTAATAGAAGTTGATGCTAGAAGAATTAAAAAGCTTTTGGTACAGTTCAAGTAAAATGTATTCATTCAATTTTTTTTTTTGGGGATTGCTCTCTTCATTTTCATTGCCTAATCTCTATTTGTTACCTTTAGGAATTTTCGGATTTTATAAATTTTTCAAAAATATATTCAACGTTACTTCTTACAAACAAATTTTTTTCTATGGATCTATTTTTTCTTTCGGTTATTTTTTATTTGGATTTCATTGGATTATTTTCCCTTTATTAGTTGAAAAGAGCTTAATTTTTTTTATACCAGTAGTTTTGTTGTTATTTCCATTATTTCTAAGTTTGTTTTTATCTTTACCTATTCTTTTAATTGGCATTTATAAAAATAGTTTTTTTTTAAGAAAAAACTTAATTTTTGCAAATACATTAATTTACTCCCTATTAATTTTTGTTTTTGAATATTTAAGATCAATAGTGTGGACCGGTTTTCCTTGGAATTTATTTTCTCATATTTGGGCATTTAATAATAATTTTATGATAATTTCAAAATATATTGGAGTTCACGGCCTTTCTTTTTTAACAATTTTCTGGTTAATTTTAATTTCTCATTTATTTATTTATAAACTTTACAGGTTCTCTTTTTTTGTTTTTCTTGGTTTTCCTGCATTCTTGTTTATTTTTGGAAGTACTTCTGTTGCAAAACCTCTAGATCAGCAAATACAAGTTAGATTAGTCCAACCCAACATATCTCAAGAATTGAAATGGAAAAATGAATACAGAATTCAAAATTTAAAAAAATTAATCAACTTATCACTTGAAAAAAAAAGCAAATTTTCTCATAGAATTGTAGTTTGGCCTGAGGTTGCTATCACTGAATTTCTAAATGAAAACGATCAGTTAATTAGTTTTTTAAAAAAGAGTTTTGAAGAAAATGAAGTATTAATTTCAGGAGGGTTAAGAAGAGAAAATGGGGAAATATTCAATACTTTTTACAAAATTGATAGTACTGGATATAGTCACTTTGATAAAATTAAATTAGTTCCGTTTGGAGAATTCATGCCTTTTAGGAGTTTTTTTCCATTTAAAACTATAACCCATGATAGTAAAGATTTTTCAAAAGGAACAAAAAAAAGGGTTTTAAAAATTTCCGAATTAGATGTATTTATTGAACCATCAATTTGTTACGAAGGGATTTTTAAAAATGTAAACAGTGATGAAATCAATTTAATTATTAATATCACGAACGACGCATGGTTTGGAAGTACCTCCGGTCCGTATCAGCATCTTGTTGCTGCAAGATTTAGATCATTAGAAAGAGGATTGCCACTCTTAAGAGTCGCAAATTCTGGGATTTCTGGAGCATACGACATAAATGGAAAGCTTTTAAAATCAATAGATTTGAACACTGAAGGATTTGTAGATTTAAATATGAATATTGGTAAAAATGATTCGGTTTTTTCAAAATTTGGGAATATTGTAATTCTGTATTTGATAATTTTTATGTTGATAGTTAGTTTATTATTTGATTTCTTTATTTTTAAAAAAAGGTTGCTAAAAAACTAGAAGCAATTAATATCATAATCTATTTTTTCAAATGATATAAAAATGACCTCACCAGAAAATCATATTTTCACCAGCGAGTCTGTATCAGAAGGTCATCCTGATAAAGTTTGTGATCAAATTTCGGATGGAATTCTTGATCTTTATCTTAGTGCTGACAGAAATTCAAGAGTTGCATGTGAGACTTTAGCAACTACAAATAGGGTTATAGTATCGGGCGAAGTAAACATAAGAGAAAATAAAGATAGTGTTACGAATGAAAAAATAGACGTTTTGATTAGAGACATAGTTAAAAAAATTGGTTACGAACAAAAAGGTTTTCATTGGGAGAACCTGCGTATTGAAAACTATCTTCATCAGCAGTCTTCAGACATAGCTTTAGGGGTAGATGAAATAATGGACCAAAAATCACAAGGAGCCGGGGATCAGGGAATAATGTTTGGTTTTGCGTGTTCTGAAACATCAAATTATATGCCGGCTGCAATCGAATATTCCCATCAAATTTTAAAATCGTTAGCTAAATTCAGACATCAGAATAATTCATTTTTTGGTCCAGATTCCAAAAGCCAAGTTAGTGTTATATATGAAAATTCAAAACCTGTCGGCATTGATTCAATAGTTGTTTCTACACAACATAATGACAATGTTGAAAATCAAGAAATAAGAGAAAAGGTAAAATCATTAATTGATACTTCTATTCCAGATGGTTGGATGCCAGAAGAAAAAAATATTTTAATTAATCCAACAGGTCGATTTGTTGTTGGTGGGCCAGATGGTGACACAGGTCTTACTGGAAGAAAAATTGTTGTTGACACCTATGGTGGTGCTGCGCCACACGGAGGAGGTGCATTTTCGGGAAAAGATCAATCTAAGGTAGATCGTTCAGCAGCTTACATGGCAAGATACCTGGCAAAGAATATTGTTGCTTCAAAATTAGTTGATAAATGTTTGATACAATTATCATATGCTATTGGTGTTTCAAGACCAGTTTCAATTTATCTAAAAACCAATAAAAGCGATGACATAGATATTAAAAAACTCATAAACACTATTAATGACATTGTAGATTTATCTCCAGCCGGAATAAGAAAGCATTTGATGCTTGACAATCCTATCTACTTCGACACCGCCTCTTATGGTCATTTTGGTAGACAACCATGCAAAAAAACAGGAAAATTTACATGGGAAAAGGTTGATCTTGTAAACGAAATTCTATCTAGATTTTAGTGAAAAGTTTTTATGGGAGAAGAGTTTCACGAAATCATAAGAATAAATTATCAGAACAAAACTTTTCAAGTGAATTTTTTGTTACTAGAAATAATATAAAGCAAAAAATCAAAGAATTTAAAAATGCTTTTAAGTGTATCAATTTAGAAGTTGGTTTTGGAAATGGTGATAATCTTATAAATTTAGCAGTAAATAATCCTGAATCTGGATTTATTGGCTGTGACCCATTTTTGAGTGGTAATATTATTATTTCAAAAAAGATTTTATCAATGTCATTGAAAAATATTTTAATTTCTAATTTAGAATTTTCTGAATGCTTTAAATATTTAAATAGTGTGAAATATGAGAATATTTTTATTCTTTTTCCTGATCCTTGGCCAAAAAGGAAACACCTAAAAAGAAGATTAGTTAATTATAAATTCTATAAAATGATTAAAATAATAATTCAAAATGAGGGCAAAGTTTTTTTGAAAAGTGATAACGCTGATTACATTTCAGATATGATCTCTTTATTTCTTAGTGATGGAACATTTTCAATGGTAAGAACTTTTCTGGAGAAAAATTTTTTCTTTCCTTTTAAAAATACAAAATATGCAATTAAGTCAGTTGAAAATTGTAAATTTCCTCACTTAATAGTGTTCAAATGTGTTAGAAAATAAATTAATATTTTAAAATTAAAATTTTTTAAATTTTAGATTATAATTTTCAATGTTAAAAAAATTATTAATTTATTTAAGTTTTATCAAAGTATTGGTATGTAAGTAGTATTTAAAAAATTTAGACAGGTAATATGAGATGAATAAGTTGCCAGAGAACAAAAAAGAGGATTTATTTCCAGTTGATTTATTGGAGATTGCAAAAAACCTTGCTAAGGAAAAAGGTATTGATTCCGAAGAAGTACTAAGTGCAATGGAAAATGCCATTGCGAAAGCTGGAAGAACAAAATATGGACAAGAGTTTGATATAAGAGCTCATGTTGATAGACAGTCCGGTAAAATAGGATTATTCAGATATCTCGAGGTTGTTGACTTACTCGATTCTCAACCGGATGAGGGTAAAGTGAATAAGATTCAATTTAATGAGGCTAAAAAAAAGAATTCAGAAGTAAAAATTGGGGAATATATTATTGATCAGTTGCCACAGATAGATTTTGGTCGAATAGCTGTGCAAACTGCCAAGCAAGTTATAGTTCAAAAAGTAAAAGAGGCAGAAAGATCAATGCAGTTTGAATTATTTAAAGATAAGATTGGTGAGGTTGTAAATGGTATAGTCAAAAGAGTTGAATATGGAAATATAGTCGTTGATTTAGGAAGAGCAGAGGCTCTTCTTAAAAGAGAAGAGTTACTAAATCGTGAAACCTTTAGAAGGTCAGATAGAGTAAGAGCTTACATAATGGATGTAAGAGAGGAGTCAAAAGGTCCACAGATTTTTCTTTCTCGTGCACATAATCAATTCTTAGTAAAATTATTTGCTCAAGAAGTTCCAGAAATTTATGACGGAATTATCCAGGTTAAATCTGTTGCAAGAGATCCTGGTAGTAGAGCAAAAATTGCAGTTTTTTCTAAAGAAAAGAGCATTGATCCTGTTGGTGCGTGTGTTGGGATGAGAGGTAGTAGAGTGCAGGCAGTTGTGAATGAACTACAAGGAGAAAAAATAGATATTGTTTTATGGTCAGAGGATACGGCAACTTTTGTGGTAAATGCATTAGGCCCTGCTGAAGTTGAAAAAGTTATAATTGAGGAGGAACTTAATAAAATTGATATAATTGTTCCTGATGAGCAACTAAGTTTAGCTATTGGTAGAAGAGGTCAAAATGTTCGTCTTGCAAGTTCAGTTTCCGGCTGGGATATAGATATATTAACTGTTAGTCAAGAGTCTGAAAGACGGAATGAGGAGCTAAAAAGAATCTCTCAGATTTTTATTTCTGCTTTGGATGTAGACGAGGTAATAGCCCACCTTTTGGTTACAGAAGGATTTAG
Organism: Rickettsiales bacterium; assembly: GCA_002717855.1. The sequence goes on along the minus strand of PBCD01000003.1, from coordinate 18,439 downwards.
TTCAGTAGAAGATCTATCACTAGTTACAGTTGAGGAATTGACATCTATAGAAGGTTTTGATGATAATTTGGCAAATGAACTTAAAGAAAGGGCTAAGGTACATCTTGATAAAACAGAAGAGGAAAACATTCTGAAAGCCAAATCAATGGGTATGCAGGATTACCTAATCAATGATACCCCATTTGACTCAAAACAGTTGATCATGTTGGTAGAAAAAGAAATTAAAACTAGAGACGATCTAGCTGATCTATCAAGTGAGGAATTAATAGAAATTATTGGAACTAGTTCCCTACAAAAATCAAAAGCTGATGAAATAATAATTGAAGCCAGAAAGCACTGGTTTGATAAAGTTTGAAACTATGAAAAAGGACACTGAAAAGAAAAAAACACTAACTGGGACTCTTGAGTTGAAAAAAACCTTTGATGCTGGAAAGATAAAACAAAGCTTTTCTCATGGAAGGTCAAGATCAGTGACTGTTGAAGTAAAAAAAAAAAGATTTTTTAAAAGTAAAACATTAGAAATAAAAAGTACAGAAATTAAAAATGATGTTAATCCACATAAAACTTCTGAAGGAATCAATTCTCTACAAAATGAAAACAAAGCAAGAGATTTAGTAGGCAAAAATGTTGATGTAAAAAAAAAAATTGAAGATCAAAAACCAATTGAAAAAAAATTATTTTCGGATAACAAGTCATCCTTAAAGGATCCTAAAAAAGATATAAATAAAAATGTAAACACTAATGAAGACAATAGTGAAGAGGATTCTGAAAAAACTAAAAAACTTAAAAATCTTAAACTCATAAAAGTTCCAAAAAAACAAGATGAAAGAAGAAAAGGAAAGCTTACAATTTCTCAAGCTCTTGAAGAAAANAACGAAAGAGTAAGATCTATGGCAGCAATAAAACGAGCTAGAGAAAAAGCTAAACTGAGGTTATCTCAGACTGGTGATATTAAAGAACAGGTTAAGGAAAAAAGAAAGCGTGAAATTATTATTCCTGATGTTATTGCAGTAAATGAATTAGGAGTTAGGATGGCAGAAAAAACATCGGATCTTATTAAGGTTTTAATGAAATTAGGTGTCATGGCCACAATCAATCAAACTATTGACGGTGATACTGCTGAATTAGTTGCAATTGAATTTGGACATGTTCCAAAAAGAGTTAGTGAAGGTGACGTTGAGATTGGTCTTTCAGGAAAATCTGATCAAGATGAAGAATTAAAAACAAGACCTCCAGTTGTTACAATCATGGGTCATGTCGACCACGGTAAAACTTCATTATTAGATGCAATAAGAGAAAAAAAAGTCACGCAAACTGAGGCTGGAGGAATTACGCAACATATTGGTGCATATATGATTGAAATTAATGAAAAAAAAATTACTTTTTTGGATACGCCCGGACATGCAGCATTCAGTCAAATGAGAGCTAGGGGTTCAAATGTAACTGATATAATTATATTAGTTGTAGCCGCCGATGATAGTGTTAATGATCAAACTGTAGAGGCGATTAGTCATGCTAAAGCTTCTAAATGCCCTATAATAGTTGCTGTAAATAAGATAGATCTTCCGAATGCTAACGCTGAAAAAGTAGAATCAGATCTTATGTCTCACGAAATTATTAGTGAGAAAATGGGTGGTGAAAATGTCTTTGTAAAAGTTTCTGCAAAACAGAAAACTGGAATTGAAGATCTTATAGAAGCTATTTTATTGCAATCTGAAATCTTAGAGCTTAGAGCTAATTACGATAGAAAAGCTGAAGGTGTTGTAATTGAATCTAAAATTGAAAAAGGAAGAGGACCCGTTATTTCAGTTTTAGTTCAAAAAGGTAAACTCAATGTTGGAGATGTTGTAATTGCTGGGAAAGAATGGGGAAAAGTCAGAGCGCTATTAAATGATGAAGGGAGAAGACTTGAAAATGCATTTCCTAGTTTCCCAGTAGAGGTTCTCGGGTTATCCGGAGCGCCAGAAGCTGGAGATGAGTTTGTAGTTGTAGAAAATGAATCCAGAGCAAGAGAGGTAACGCAGTATAGAGATAGATTAAAAAGAGTAAGAAATAATGCTTCACTCAAAAGAGGAACAGTTGATCAAATGATTTCTGATGCCAGTTTAGATGCTTCAACTGAACTACCTATAATTATAAAAGCAGATGTTCATGGGTCAAAAGAAGCAATTGAACAAAGTTTATTGAAGCTGGACGTTGATGATGTAAAGATTAAAATTTTACATACTGGAGTTGGTGAAATTAATGAATCTGATGTAACTCTCGCTATCGCTACAGAATCAATAATAATAGGTTTTAATGTAAAAACAAATGTTCAGGCAAGAAACTTGGCAAAAAGAGATAATATTAAGATTAAAAATTATTCCATAATATACGAAGTAATTGATGAAGTTAATAAAATGATGAAGAGTACACTGGAACCTGAGTTCAAAGAAATACTTACAGGAAATGCATTGGTTAAAAAAATATTTAAAGTATCTAAATCAGATAATATTGCAGGATGTGAAATTCTCGATGGATATGTAACAAGTAAATCAAAAGTTAGAGTTCTGAGAAATGGCGAAATCATTCATAACACTGATGTTGCAAGCTTGAGAAGGGAAAAAAACGAAGTTAAAGAAGTTAAGACTGGTCAAGAATGTGGAATAGGCTTATTTAATTTCAATGCATTTCAAGAAAATGATTCATTAGAATTTTATTCTTTACAACAAATTGAGATTTCTTAAAAAATGCTAAAGTTAAAGAAAAGAAACCATCAAAGACAATTAAAAATATCAGAACATCTCAAAAGAAGTTTGTCAGATATAACTAAAAATTGTTTTTTCGAAAATATTGATACCCCATTCAAGATTTTGATATCGGAAGTTAACGTTTCAATTGATCTTAAAACAGCTTACGTTTTTGTTTCACCAATTTGGTTAAAAGAAAAAAAACTTGAAGAATATGAGTTTTTAGAATTCTTACGAAAAGAAGCACATGTTTTTAGAAAAAAGCTAGGGTCGTACTTGTCAATGCGTTATACACCAAAGATTATCTTTAAGATTGATACCTTGGAAAAGGATTCACAAAAAATTGAAAATTTATTCAATGATCCAAAAATTGCTCAAGATTTAAATTGATCATTTATGGTGAAACAAAAAGATCTAAGAAAAAGTATAAATGGTTGGGTATTTTTGGATAAGCCAAAAGGTATCTCTTCAAATAAAGCATTACAAAGAGTCAGAAAACTTTTTTTTGGTTGCAAAGCTGGATACGTTGGAACACTTGATCCACTTGCTTCAGGATTTTTACCTATTGCTTTGGGTAAAACAACAAAATTTATAAAATTTCTTGAAAATACTCATAAAGAATACATAAGCCTAGTTACTTGGGGAATTAAAACATCCACTGGAGATCAAGAAGGGAATATTGTTGAAGAAAAAAAAAATTACCCTGATAAGGAGACGATTAAATCTAATTTAAAATTATTTATTGGGAAAATGAAGCAAATCCCTCCAAAGTATTCTGCAATAAAAATCAATGGTGAAAGAGCATATAATTTAGCTAGAAATGGAAAGGATTTTAATATTAACCCTAGAGAGGTTGAAATATTTGAATTTAAATTAAAGAATTTTCAAAATAAAAAAAAAAGTGAATTTTATGCTAAAGTGGGTACAGGTACTTATATAAGAACCTTAATACAAGATCTAGCCAAAGCTATGGGAACATTAGCGCATCTATCTTCACTTCGTAGAGTGGGAGTAGGAAATTTAGATAAAAAACTAATTTCACTGGATTCTTTGGAGCATATGATGCATATTGACAAATTAGTGAACGTTTTAAAACCAACTGATGAAATTTTTAAGGGAGTAAAAACTTTTAGTTTAAATGAGAATGAAGCTAGGCTTATAAATAATGGCATGAAAATATTAAAGAATGATAAAAAGAAATCATGTAATACTTTTGCAATTGCCAAATACAAAGAGCAATTAGTTGTTGCAGGATTCATCAATAATGGATATTTTTGGCCCAATACAATTATGAATGTCAATTTTAAAAGTAGAGAATAAGGAGAAAATATGTCGATTTTAGGAGATAGGAAATCAGAATTAATAAAAAATTTTTCAGAAAATGAAAAAGATAAAGGTTCGACCAATATACAAGTTGCAATTTTAACTGAAAGAATTAACAATTTAACTAATCATCTTAAGAATAATAAAAAAGATCAAAGTACCAGAAGGGGGCTGTTAAAACTTGTGGGTAGAAGAAAAAAACTTTTATCATACTTAAGGAAAAGAAACACAGACAAATATAAAGATTTAATTAAATCTTTAGGTTTAAGACATTAACAAAAAGTTGGTTTGATAAATAGGTAAAAAGAAATGTTTAAGATAATAACTAGAGAACTAGATTGGCAGGGTCTAAAGCTAAAACTAGAGACAGGAAATATAGCTAGGCAGGCTGATGGTGCTGTATTGGCTCAATTAGGTTCAACTTCAGTTCTGTGTACAGTTTGTGCAGTCAAAAAAAGTGACCCATTACAAGATTTTTTTCCGTTGTCTGTCCATTATGTAGAAAAAGCCTATGCAGCAGGAAAAATACCTGGAGGTTTCTTTAAAAGAGAAGGTCGCCCATCTGAGATTGAAACACTAAATTCAAGATTAATCGACAGACCATTGAGACCCTTATTCCATAAAAATTTTAATAATGAAACGCAGGTAGTTTGTACAGTTTTAAATTATGATTCAGAAAATGATCCAGCGATTTGTGCTATGATTGGAGCTTCAGCAGCCCTAACAATATCTGGGCTTCCCTTTTTGGGACCGGTTGGTTGTGCGAGAGTTGGGTTAATCAATGGTGATTATATTTTAAACCCGACTGTTGAAGAAATGAAAGAAACTGAATTAGATTTAGTCGTGGCTGGAACTAGAAATGGAGTTTTGATGGTTGAGTCTGAGGCAAATCAACTTTCTGAGGATATCATGCTAGGTGCTGTTAAATTTGGTTCTGACCAATTCCAACCTGTTATTGACAGTATAATTAGTCTTGCGGAGGAATCAGCTAAAGAGTCATGGGTAATTGAAGAAGAAAAAACCCCTGAATTTTTTGAACAATTAAGCAAGGAAATTACACCTGAATTAAAAAAAATATATTCTATTAAAGAAAAATCAAGGAGGTCTAATTCCCTTGACGAACTTAAAAATTCAGTTTTTCAGAATTATGTAGAGAAATTTGAAATTGAAACAAATATAATTTCAAGTTCTTTTAAAAAAATAGAAAAAAACATTGTAAGATCAGCAATTCTTGAAACTAAAAGAAGAATTGATGGAAGGGATTTAGAAACTGTAAGGAATCTAGATTCGAAAATTTCAATACTAGAAAATGTTCATGGAAGTGCTCTTTTTACCAGAGGAGAAACGCAGGCTTTGGTTATAACAACACTTGGTTCAAGCAGTGACGAACAGAGACTTGATACCTTAGATGGTGATATATCTGAAAAATTTATGTTGCATTATAATTTTCCTCCATTTTCAGTTGGAGAAGCCGGGAGGATGGGATCAACTGGAAGACGAGAGATAGGTCATGGAAAACTTGCGTGGAGAGCTATAAAACCCGTGATGCCGGATGTAGATAGTTTTCCATACACTGTGAGAGTTGTTTCAGAGATCACTGAATCTAATGGCTCTTCTTCAATGGCGACAGTTTGTGGTACCTCACTTTCTCTCATGGATGCTGGAGTACCAATAACAACTCCAATTGCAGGAATTGCAATGGGCCTAATAATGGAAGAAAATGAATATGCTGTTTTGACAGATATTTTGGGAGATGAAGATCATCTTGGGGATATGGATTTTAAAGTTGCAGGTAGTGATAAAGGTATAACATCATTACAAATGGATATAAAAATTACTGGAATTACAGAAGAAATAATGAAAGGCGCGCTCTCTCAAGCTAAAGTAGCAAGACTACATATTTTATCTGAAATGGGACAGGTTATAAAAAAACCAAGAAAAGATGTTAACGAAAACGCACCTAAAATTTTACAAATGAAGATATCAAAAGACAAAATAAGAGATGTTATTGGATCAGGTGGAAAGGTTATAAGGGATATTTGTGAAAAATCTGAAGCTAAAGTAGAAATAGACGATGATGGGAATATTATGATATCTTGTAAAAATAAAAACTCTGGAGACATTGCTGTTGGCATGATAAACGATATAGTGATTGAGCCTGAGGTTGGAAAAATTTATGAAGGAAAGGTTGTAAAAACGATGGATTTTGGTGCGTTTGTAAATTTTATGGGATCAAGAGATGGATTAGTACACATAAGTCAATTAAAACCTGAAAGAGTTGAAAAAACAACTGACGTAGTTAATGAAGGTGACATTGTAAAAGTAAAAGTTATTGCAATCGATGATAGAGGTAAAGTTAAATTAAGTTTAAAAGACGCTATAGATTCTCAATAAGAAAAAATATAACTATGAAATCATTACAAACTCTAAAGATATCTGGAAAAGAAGTGTTACCTTTAATAGAAGGTGGAAAAGGTATTTCAGTTAGTAGTGGTCAAAGTTCAGGTGCATGGTCAAAAGCAGGCGGAATTGGAACTTTTTCAGGCGTTAATGCTGACTCATATGATGAAAATGGTAAATTAATACCTCAAGAGTATAAAGAAAAAACAAGGATTGGAAGACATAAGGAATTAATTGATTTTTCAGTAAAAGGGGCTATCGATCAGGCTAAAATTGCAAGGGACATTGCTGGAAAGGATTCAGTCTTGCATGTAAATATTCTTTGGGAAATGGGGGCTGCCGAAACCATCCTGACCCAAACATTAGAGAAATCCAAAGGATTAATAGATGGAGTTACATGTGGTGCAGGCATGCCTTATAAGTTATCAGAAATTTCTGCTTCTTTTGGTGTTTATTACTATCCAATTGTTTCTTCTGCAAGGGCTTTTAATGCGCTCTGGAAAAGATCATATAGAAAAACCAGTGAATTTTTAGGAGGCGTTGTTTATGAAGATCCTTGGTTAGCAGGTGGACATAATGGGTTATCGAACAGTGAGAATCCTCTTGAACCCCAAGCCCCTTTTCCGCGAGTTCTTGAGTTAAGAAAGTTAATGAACGAATTTAAACTTGATAATATTCCGATAATTATGGCAGGTGGAGTATGGAAACTGGACGAATGGGTAGACTGGATTGATAACAAAGATTTGGGACCTATTTGTTTCCAATTCGGAACTAGACCTTTATTAACTCAAGAAAGTCCAATTCCTGATGATTGGAAAAAAAGACTTTTAACTATAAAGCCCGGTGATGTTAGTCTTCATAGATTTAGTCCAACAGGATTTTATTCTTCAGCCTTAAGAAATAATTTTTTAATAGAGTTGGAAAATCGTTCAGTGAGGCAAACACCTTATTTAAGAGAACAAACAAATGAATTTAACGAGAAACTTGAAATTGGACCAAGAAAGAGGGCATATTACGTGAAGCATTCTGATAAATCAAAAATATTGCAATGGATAAAAAAAGGTTTTGCTAAACCCCTAACTACTCCAGACCATACTTTAATTTGGGTAACATTGAAGAAAGCTAGACAAATTTTAAAGGATCAAATTGATTGTATGGGGTGTTTGTCATCTTGCTTATTTAGTAATTGGGCTCAAAATGAAAAAGGAACAACTGGAAAAAAAGCAGATCCAAGATCTTTTTGTATACAGAAAACGCTTCAGAGGATTAGCCATGGAATCTCTTCAATTGAGAATGAGTTGATGTTTGCAGGTCATTCAGCTTATCGGTTTGCATCTGACCCATTCTATAAAAATGGATTTATTCCAAAAGTTAAAGAACTTGTAGATAGAATTTGTAAGGGATTATAAACTCAATTAGGCCCCCAAAAAAAACCTTTTTCAATCCACCCAGAAAATTTTTTATATTTAATTTTACACCACTTTTGTTCACATTTTTTTATATCTATTAGCAAGTTTTTTTTAAGAATAGCAGATTTTTTTGATTTTATATTAGGGAATGAATGAAGACTGGTTTCCTTTATTATAATGCCGCATTTTTTTTCGGAAAGTTGACTTTTCGAAATCCATCCAACGTCACCTTCAATGTCGCTTACTTTTACCCATGAATCAAATGTAGAAATTATTTTTAGTGGTAAACACTTTTTTATAAAAACACTTGTTACGTAGTGATTTTTTCCAGGCCCTTTCCTTACATTAACTTCATTATATTTAGTTGATAAAAATTTTTTTTTTTCCAAACTAACAGTTTGATTTGATATAAGTATTAGTATTAAAGCTAAAATTATAGAAAAAAAATATTTATGCACAAAAATAATTATACTATTCTTTTAACTAGAAGATTACCAGAAAAAATAGAAAATCAACTTATTTCAAACTATAAGGTAGTTTTAAACACAAAAGATAAACCTTATAGTTATAAAGAATTAAGAAATAAAGTAGAGAATATCGATATTTTAGTACCTTGCATTTCTGATACAATTGACTCTTCAGTTTTAAAATCAGCCAAAAAACTTAAACTAATTGCTAATTTTGGTAATGGTGTGGATAATATAGATTTGATAACTGCACATGAAAAACAGATTATTGTTACAAATACCCCAGAGGTATTAACTCAAGATACAGCAGATATCGTTTTAACACTTATACTTATGCTTTCAAGAAAAATTAAAGCTGCTGAAGAACAGCTATATATGGGGAAATGGTACGGGTGGGGGCCAAGCATTACTCATGGAGAAAGATTGTTTGGTAAAAAATTGGGAATAATTGGAATGGGTAGAATTGGTTGTGCTGTAGCAAATAGAGCTAAAACACTTGGCCTAAAAATTAATTATCACAATAGAAAAAGGCTAGGTAAAAAAATTGAATCAAACTTTAATGCTAAATATTGGAATGATTTGAATAGCATGTTAAAAGAGATCGATATTTTGTCAATTCATTGTCCTTATACTCCTGAAACCTTTCATTTATTATCTAAAAGAAGAATTAAACTAATGAAAAAAACAAGTATCATTATCAACACTTCTAGAGGTGAAATCATTGATGAAAACGCCTTAGCCGAGCAACTAATATCTAAAAATATTTATGGTGTAGGTTTAGATGTTTTTGAGCACGAACCTCAGGTGAGTTCAAAGTTATTGGATTCTAAAAATGCTGTTTTGCTTCCCCACATAAGTTCAGCTACGAAAGAATCAAGAGAAGAAATGGGAAAGAGAGTTTTAAAAAATATTGATAAATTCTCAATGGGATTAATTCCACCAGATAGAGTTAAGGTAAGCTCTATATAAAAATTATTTTAGACTCTTTTTTTTTTTGAGAAAAAATTTGTCCTAGATTGGAAGATTTAATTTTAATATTTTTGTAAAATTTTTTAACCAAATATTTTTTTTCTAACATAGAACAGTAGAGAAAATTAATTTTTAATTCTTCTGAACTTTCAATAAGTTGTTCCAGACTTACTTGTCCTGAAAGAATATTTTCTTCATTTTGTATTTTAGGAGATATTGAATTTTCTATCATTATGTCATCCCAATATAACTCTTTTTCTTTTTTAAAAACTGATAGATTAGAGCTACTAAAAAAAATAGAAACTTTGTTGCCTAGAGCTGCTGCCGTTGAAGCCATACAAAAACAATAATAAATATCTGAATATTTCTGACTATTTAAAACGTAAATAATTTCATTCATTAATACACTTTACATATTGAACAGTTAGTATCTTTATAACAACTAATTTTTTTTTGGTTTAGATTTAAACAATCATATATTAAAAATTCATTGTACATGGTTTGATCTTTTTTTAAAATGGCTTTAACGACACAAAGTGATTGAAATAGGCCACCCAAACCAGCAACAGATGATATTATTCCAAAACTATCACAATTTCCAATATTTCTTGTGGGTTCACCTTCTGGAAAAATACATCTGTAACAAGGATAAGTTTTACTTTCCCAAGCTTTAAAACAAAATAATTGAATTTCAAAACTATGTAAAGCAGCTGAAATCAATATTTTTTTATTTTTAAAGCAGGCATCATTAATTAAATATCTTGATGTAAAATTGTCCGTGCAATCCAAAACTATTTCATAGTTCTTGATTATGTTATCAATATTTTTGGTTGTTATTTTTTTATCATAAATTTTTAAGTGCATATTAGAATTTATAAGATTTAGTTTTTTTTTAATAACTTTTACTTTTGAATCATTAATATTTTCCTCATCGAAAAGAGTTTGTCTATTTAGGTTGCTTAAAGAAACTTTATCGTAATCTGCTAGTCCTAAGTTGTTAATACCAAGCATTGACAAATACGTTGCGACTGTTGTGCCAAGACCTCCACATCCAATTATAATTACTGGCGTGTTCATAATTTTTATTTGCCCATTGTTTCCTATTTCTTTTATCAAGATTTGTCTAGAAAATCTTTCAATTTGATTCTCACTTAATCTTTGTATTTTCTTGATTAAACTCATAGGTCTGAAAACAAAGGTGTTGATAAATATCTTTCTGCAAATGAAGGGATAATTACTACAGTATTTTTATTTTTCATAGTTTTTTTTTCATTTATTTCAACTGCGGCAGCAACTGCTGCACCTGAAGATATTCCAACAGGAATACCTTCGATTTTTGCAAGTTTCTTTGAATATTCAAAGGCAGTATAGTTGTTAATAGATATAACTTCATCAATAAGATTTACATTAAGGTTTTCTGGGACAAATCCAGCACCAATTCCTTGAATTAAGTGAGAGCCGGGTGGTCCACCACTTAAAACTGCTGAGTCCTCCGGCTCAACAGCAAATATTTTTATTTTTGGATTTTTTTTTTTAAGATATTTTGCTACGCCAGTTAAAGTACCACCTGTACCAACACCTGACACAAGTACATCAATTTTACCATCAGTATCTTTCCATATTTCTTTTGCTGTTGTGTTGTAGTGAATAGAAGGATTAGCTGAATTTGAAAATTGCTGTAATATTATACTATTTTTATATTTTAATTGAAGTTCCTTAGCTTTCTTAATTGCACCTATCATTCCATCTTTCGAGGGGGTTAAAACTAAATTAGCACCTAACAACAACAACATTTTTCTCCTTTCATTAGACATACTTTCTGGCATTGTAAGTATGAGTTTGTATCCTTTGGATGCACAAATTGCGGCAAGTGAGATTCCGGTATTTCCTGAAGTGGGTTCGATTATAGTAGAACCAGTAAAAAGTATACCTTTTTTTTCTGATTCCTCAATCATGGCTAATCCAATTCTATCTTTCACAGATCCTAGTGGATTAAAGAATTCTAACTTAGCCATTATATCACCGTATAAATTAAATTTTTTTTTAACATTTTTAAGCTTTACTAGTGGAGTATTTCCTATTGTTTCTGTTATAGAATTGTAGATCGATTTTTTCATTTTTTTTTAAATAACAAAGTCAATTTTATTTTTTATATTCGACGAAATTTTTAATTTCCTTGCCTTTATACAAATATCTTCAATCGAAATACTTTCAAGTTTTTTAAGTGAGTTTTTCGAAATTTCTGAAAGCATTGGATTGATAATTTTTTCGGATATTTCTGATTCAGATAATTTATTTTTTTTATTATTTTCTTTTGTATTCTGGACTGAAAAAATTATGTCTGAGATTTTAATTTTTCTTTTTTCTTTAGCTAGACGATATCCTCCTTTTGGACCACGTGACCCAACTAAAATATTACACCGCACCAGAGACTGAAGTGTTTGTTCAAGGTATCTTTTTGGAATGCCTTGCCTTTTTGCGATATCGATATTTTGAATAGGATCTTCTCCTGTGTGATAAGCTATATCAATTACAGCTTCAATGGCATAAATTATTTTTTTAGAAATTTTAAACAAAATATATCCCTAATTTAGACCTGTTGATCCAAAACCATCCTCACCTCTTTTTGTTTTATCTAAGGTTACAACCTCTTTTAATTTTATATTAGCAATTTCCGCAAAAATTATCTGCGCAATCCTCATTTTTGGAACAACTTCAAATTTCTTATTTCCGTGATTAATAAGAATTACACAAATTTCTCCCCGATAATCAGAATCTATGGTTCCCGGAGAGTTTAAAACGGTTATTTGATGTTTTAGAGCTAATCCCGATCTTGGTCTTACTTGAGCTTCTAGATTTGGCGGAAGAGCTATTGAAATTCCGCATGGAATTAATATGCTACAATTTGACTTTAAAATTAGTGACTTTGGAATTGCAGCTTTAAGGTCAAACCCTGCACTACCTTTGGTTGCCTGTTTTAATTTGTAAATACTTTTTCCGTTGTCAGAAAATTTTATTTTAATTACATTCATTTTAATTAAATTTTATCCTTTCAGTTTTAAAAAACTCGCTAATTTTCTTTACCAATCTTTCGGCAATTTCAGATTTTTTTAAGCGCGGCCATTTATAAACCTTATTATTATCAATAAACAAAACTTTATTTGTGTTACTATTGAAAACTTTTTGGTTGGATACAGAATTTGCAAGGATCCAGTCACACTTTTTTTCTTTAATCTTTTTTAAAGAATTCTTTTCAAGATTTTGTGATTCTGCTGAGAATCCAATAATTAATTTCGGTCTCAAATTACTAAAGGAGATAGTCTTCAAAACGTCAACGTTTTTAACTAGCTTTAAATTCATGTTTTTTTTCTTTTTAATTTTTTCATTCGAATATTTTAGTATCTTCCAGTCTGAAATTGCAGCTACTGAAACAAAAACATCGGCAGGCAAATTTTTTAAAGAGAAATTTAAAAAATCTTCACCCGTCTTTACATTAACTATTTTAACATTCGATGGTGGATCAATACTTGTTGGCCCAGTTATCAAAGTTGTTTTTGCTCCTGCGTTTGAGATTGCTTTTGCAATTTCATAACCCTGTCTGCCAGAAGAAAAATTACTCAAAAATCTAACTGGATCTAAATTTTCAATAGATGGTCCACTTGTAACAACAATATTTTTCCCTTTTAAAAGATTTGAAGAAAGAAAATGATCTTTGATATGTTCAAAGATTTTTTCAACTTCCAAAAGTTTACCGTTACCAACTGTTCCACAAGCAAGTTTACCAAATGTTGTGGTTAGAATCTTAACCCCTCTTTTTTTTAAAGTTTTTAGATTGTCCCTTATAGCGATGTTCGTTAACATATTAGTATTCATAGCTGGTGCTACAAATATTTTTGATTTAGTTGCTAACAACACTGTACTAGCAAGATCATCTGCAATACCATTCGCCATTTTACTTATAAAATTCGCAGTTGCAGGACAAACGATTATCAAATCAGCATTTTGACCAAGTTCAATATGGTTAATTTTTTCAGAATTTTCTGAAGCAAATAGGTCAGAGAAAACTTTTTTTCCAAGTAAACTTTCAAATGTTATTAATGACACAAAATTTTTCACACTTTCTGTTAAAATACAATCCAAGGAGAATTCGTTCTTTAATAATAAACGAATTAGATCCAGAGTTTTATAAACTGCGATGCCGCCTGTAACTATGACTAAAATTCTTTTTTTCTTTTTTAAATTTCCCAATTTATTTTTCTCCAATGTGTATGCTAGCGATTCCATTTAGTATGTCATAACATTCAATATTCTTAAATTTGTGTTTTTGGAGTATGCTAGAAAACTCGTCTTGATTTGGAAAAGATTTAATACTTTCGATTAAATACTTATAAGCATTTTCATTATTTGCAAATATTTTTCCCATTTTAGGAATGATTTTTCCATATATTTTAAATGCTATTTGAAAAGATATATTGTTAGGTTTACTAAATTCTAAGCACATAAATTTCGCCTTTGATTTTAAGATTCTATGAATTTCTAATAAAGCTTTGTCCATGTCTGAAAAATTTCTTACTCCAAAAGCGCAAATTACATAATCAAAAACACCTCTCTTGAAAGGAAGTTTTTCTGCAAAACTTTGTATAAAATCAAGTTTGTACATATTCAACTTTTTTTTAGCTTCATCTAACATTTTTTTATTACTATCCGTTAAGGTTACTTCACAATTCTCGAAATTTTCACAAATTATTTTTGTTAAATCGCCTGATCCTGCCGCAAGGTCTAGAATTTTTTTTTTTGATGAATAATTAATTAAATTACAAAACTGCATCTTCCATAATCTGTGCAGTCCGAATGACATTAAGTCATTCATTAAATCGTAATTCTCTGAAACTTCAGTGAAAACGTTTTTTACTAGTTTTTTTTTTTCTTTTGATGTTATATTTTTTAAATTTAAATTTGAATTTTTTAACATGCCTGAGTTACCTGAAGTTGAGACTATTAGAATAGCATTAAGCAACAAATTATTAAAATGCAAAATTCTTAAAGTTTTTTTAAAAAGTAAAAAATTAAGATTTTTGATTCCTTACAATATTAAAAAAGTTGAAAAAAGTTATATAAAAAAAATCAACAGAAAAGGAAAGTATTTAATTTTTGAAATTAATTCAGGAAGTAAACTTTTGATGCATCTTGGTATGACAGGTTTTTTTAAAATACAAAATAAATATATCATTGAAAAACATGATCACCTTATTTTCAAATTTGAAGATTTTTTTTTAACATATAATGACGTTAGAAGATTTGGATTCATCAAATATTATTCAGACAATGAATATTTAAAGTCAAAACATATCATTAAACTTGGTGAAGATCCTCTATTAACAAACTTTAATGAAAAATACATTATAGAAAAAATAAAAAGAAAAAATCAAAATATAAAAAACTTTATAATGAACCAAGAAAATATCGCTGGTTTAGGTAATATTTATTGCTCTGAGATTTTATTTGATTCAAATATATCTCCCTTAAGAAATGCTAATAAAATAAAAATGAAAGAAATTACTAAATTAGTAATATCAACTAAAAAAATTTTAACTAAAGCCATAAAATTTGGTGGTACGAGTCTTAAAGACTTTAAAAACCCAGATGGAAAGCTCGGTTATTTTAAAAATAGATTAAAAGTTTATGACCGTGAAAACCAAAGTTGTTATAAATGTAAAGATAAAGGAAGCATCAAAAAAATATATATTAGTGGAAGATCAACTTTTTTTTGCAATAATTGTCAAAAATGAAAAAATTTAACTTTGTTTTCATATCAATTGCTCTATTTTTAACGTTTCAACTGAATAGTGAAATAAAATTTATAACAGGAATTGAAGATTTGCCTATTTTTGAGTCATTAGAGATTGATGAAGATAATTTAATTATTTTTGATAAGGCGGATAGCAGGATAATTACTGTAAACTTATCAGGCAGTGTTAATCTTGAGGAGGTTAAAGACTATTACGAAAATATACTCCCAAATTTAGGTTGGAAAATGAGAAATAAAAAAGAATACGTCAGAGATGCGGAGGTACTAAAACTAGAATATGAAGTAAAAAATAAAAAAGTTTACTTAACACTAAAAATAAAGCCTAAATAATTTTTCTTCTTCTTGACCTTGGGTTTTTGCCGGAGTATACATACTCTGGAAATTGAATTATGGCTAATATAAAATCTGCAAAAAAAAGGATTCTACAAAATTTGAAAAGATCCGAAGTTAATAAAATTAGAAAGTCACGCCTTAGGGGTATGATTAAAAATATAATCTTAATGATCAATAGAAAAGATTCTAAAGTGGCAAAAAAATTATTTTCTGAACTTGAGCCTAACCTCTCTAAGTCGGTAAGCATTGGTCTTTTTAAAAAGAATACTGTTTCAAGAATCTTGTCTAGAATATCTAAAAAAATAAAAAATATTAAATAATTATATTAAATTGATATTTGCTTATTGATTCAATTTTTAAATGAGTTAATCTATTAACTTAAATAATTGGAGGAAAATGTCTAAACTTGATTATGCAGGAGATCTTAGTCCGTTAGAAAGTTGGGACATTCTTTTAAAAGAAAAAGAAAGCTTTTTAATTGACTGTAGAACTCAACCTGAATGGCAATTTGTAGGTATCCCAAAACTTGAGGATCTAAAAAAAAAACCAATCTTCATTGAGTGGCAACTTTATCCTTCGATGTCAATTAATGAAAATTTCTTAAATGAAGTGCAAGAATCTCCTATTAATAAAGATAGTACAATCATAGTTATATGTAGATCGGGTGGAAGATCTAAATCTGCAGCGGAGTTTTTAACTTCAAAAGGTTATAAAAATTGTTACAATTGTTTGGATGGTTTTGAAGGAACGCATAATCAAAATGAACATAGATCCAATTCTTCTGGCTGGAAGTTTTCCAAGCTACCTTGGAGACAAGGTTAACAATGGTGATATCCGATGAAGATAATTTTAATGAGATACAAGCTCAATGGGCGGCCGTAAGAGGAAAAATAAGGCAAAAAGTTGGTGATGCACTATTTAAGAGTTGGTTTAAACCTATTAGTTTAATAAGTTTTAATTCCGGAGTTTTAACGTTAAGTGTTCCCAATCAATTTATTAAAACTAGAATCAATGGTGAATATTTTGATTTATTAAAAGATCATTGGTTAAACCAAAATAAGAGCATAATAAAATTTAAACTTGTTATTGTTAAACACAAGTCTGGTCAGGATGATTCGATTATAGCTATTTCCAAAAAAGTTGGTGTTTTAAATCAAAA
This sequence comes from Rickettsiales bacterium, assembly GCA_002717855.1. The sequence continues at coordinate 1,841 of PBCD01000003.1, read as the reverse complement.
TAATAATATTTCAAAAAGTTATGATTTAAGTGAGAACATTGGAGCTAGCTTGGATCAAAGATTTACATTTTCAAACTTTATCGTAGGCAAACCAAACGAGCTAGCTTTTGCAGCAGCTAGAAGAGTAGCAGAATCACAGGATGTTCCATTTAATCCTTTATTTCTATATGGAGGTGTTGGCTTAGGGAAAACTCATTTAATGCATGCAATCGCTCATGAAATCAAACGAATGAACCCAGTTAGAAGGGTAATATATCTATCGGCAGAAAAATTTATGTACCACTTCATTAAAGCTTTAAGGTTTAAAGATACCGTTGCTTTTAAAGAGCAATTTAGAACTGTTGATGTCTTAATGATAGATGATGTACAATTTATTTCTGGAAAAGAATCTACACAAGAAGAATTTTTTCATACCTTTAATGCATTAGTTGATCAAAACAAACAATTAATAATATCAGCTGATAAATCTCCTCAAGACTTAGAAGGAATAGAAGAAAGAATGAGGTCTAGACTCGGTTGGGGTTTGGTTGCAGATATTCATCCTTTAACATATGAGCTTAGATTAAGCATTTTACATGCAAAAGCAGAAAAAGTTGACACAGTGATTCCCGAAAATGTATTGGAATTCCTAGCACACAAAATTACTACCAATGTCAGGGAATTAGAGGGAGCGCTTAACAGGATAACTGCATTCTCATCATTAGTTGGAAAAGAAATTAATATTGAAATGACTCATGATTTATTACGAGATCTTCTTAAATCTTCTCAAAGAAAGGTTAACATCGAACAGATACAAAAAAAAGTTTCGGAGCATTTTAATGTAAAAATGTCAGATATGAGTTCTTCAAGACGTTCAAGAACAGTTGTAAGACCAAGGCAGATAGCAATGTATCTATCAAAAAGCTTAACTTCCCGATCGTTACCAGAAATTGGCAGAAGGTTCGGAAACAGAGATCATACAACAGTAATTCATGCTGTTAAGAAAGTTGAGGAGCTTAGAAACCATGATGTAAGCTTTGATGAAGATGTTGAACTTCTTATAAGGATGTTAGAATCTTGATATGGATTTTAGTGTATCTAAAAAAAGTCTTTACTTATCTCTAAGTCATTTTCAAAGTATTATTGAAAAAAGAAATACTATCCCAATTCTTTCTAATATAAGAATAAAAACATTTGAAAATTGCATTGAAATTACTGCCACAGACTTAGCATTAGAAATCTCAGAAAAGATAGATGCAAAAATTAATGTATCAGGAGAATTAACTGTACCCTCTCAATTATTATTTGATATTGTAAGAAAAGCACCAGAAAATTCTGAGATTGATTTAAGAGAAGAAAAGGATTCAGGACAAGTTTTCATCTTTTTCGGAGACTCTAAATTTTCAATTGGTTATTTACCAACGTCAGATTTTCCTATTATGGAAAATGAGGGTTTTGAAAATAAGATACTGATCAATTCAAAAGATTTATCAAACTTAATAAATAATTGTAAATTTTCTATGGGTGTTGATGAGTCAAGGCAATATTTAAATGGAATTTATTTGCATCAAAATTTAGATAATTTAAGTTCAGTTGCAACTGATGGTCACAGACTTTCTAGATGTCAAACGAGAATAACAGAAGGACTTAAAAATTTTAAAGGAATTATAATTCCTAAGAAGGCAGTTTTTGAAATATCAAAGTTGCTTGAGGGATTTGATAAAAATGTTGAGTTAAAAATATCGAAATCTAAAATCCAATTGTCATTAGATAATTTGATCATTACATCAAAGCTTTTAAACGCTTCTTTTCCTGACTATGAAAGTGTAATACCAAAAAATAATAATTTAATAATGAAAACA
>PBCD01000002.1 GCA_002717855.1 Rickettsiales bacterium | reverse complement strand
GGTGCCCAAGGGAGGAATTGAACCACCGACACAGCGATTTTCAGTCGCTTGCTCTACCAACTGAGCTACTTGGGCATAAATGTTAAATATGTTCATAATCTTTTACATACATAAATGCATAAAGGCAAATGTTCATATAATCTTATTAATTTTTTTTCCATCCTAAACCTAGCAACATATTATTTAATTCAAATATAGATAATCCAACAACATTATAAAAGGATCCTTTAATCTTTTTTACTAATAATGATCCTTTACCTTGAATTGCATATCCCCCTGCCTTGCCAATACCTTCGACCAAAAGTTCATTATTGTTAAAGTCATTATTACATAGTCTTTTAAAAAAAACTTCAGTAATAACAAGTCTTTTTAATACTTTATTATTTGGAGAAATTATACATATACTTCCATAGACGTAATGTTTTTTGCCAGATAATTTTTTTAAATATTCTAGTACCTCTTTTGCATCTTTAGCCTTTTCATAAACTAACCCAGATCTACAAACCATAGTGTCTGCTGCTATAATATATTTATTCTCAATTTTATAATGCTTTTGGACAAACTTAGCTTTTTTATAGGCAAGATCTTTTGATTTGCACTTTAGATGAGATATTTCGATCAATTCGTCAATTTCGGGTTTAATAATCTTATCAGGTTTTATACCAATAAGTTTTAATAAGTCTAATCTTCTCTTAGAAGAAGATGCTAAAATTATTTCAGAAACATTGTTCAATAATCTATTTGAATCTAAAGGTAATTCTGCCCTTAGAAAGGTCATAAGGTGTCATTTCTACTGTAACCCTATCTCCAGCTAAAACTCTAATTCTAAACTTTCTCATTTTACCAGCTGTATGGGCTATGATTTCATGGTCATTATCTAGAAGGACCCTAAACATTGCATTTGGTAAAAGTTCTTTAACAGTACCATTAAATTCCATTACTTCTTCTTTGGCCATATACTATCCTTAATTTATATGAAATATAGGTTTTTTTAAATAAATCAACAAATTTTTGTTTATTTTTTTTGTATTCTTGTACTGATTGAAAGTGCATGCGCTCCAAGTCCTTCTTCTTCAGCAAGAATAATCGCATCTGGTCCGATTTCCTTTAAACTTCTTAAATCGCATCTAACTACTGAGGTTCTTTTCATAAAATCTAATACATTTAAGCCAGAAGAAAATTTTGAAGTTCTATCAGTCGGCAAAACATGATTTGGTCCTGCTATATAATCTCCAATAGCTTCAGGAGTATATTTGCCTAAGAAGATTGCCCCTGCATTAATAATTTTTTTAAATATTTTATTTGCATTTTTAATCGTTAACTCCAAATGCTCTGGTGCTATTAAATTAATTAAATGAATGCATTCATCTATATTTTCTACAACTATAATTTTTCCAAAATCGTTCCAACTTTTTTTTGCAATTTTAACCCTAGAAAGTTTTTTTAATTCGATATTAATCTCACTACTAACCTTCTCTGCGAATATCTTGCTTGGCGTGATCAAAATTGATTGAGCTAATTTGTCATGTTCTGCTTGTGATAACAAATCTATGGCTATGTGTTTGGGATTGTTCATTTCATCTGCAACTACAAGAATTTCAGATGGACCAGCTATCATATCAATTCCAACAATTCCAAATACATTTTTTTTTGCAGAAGCAACATAAGCATTACCAGGTCCACAAATCTTATCAACCTTCTTGATTGATTTTGTTCCGAATGCTAATGCACCAATTGCTTGGGCTCCCCCAATTTTATATATCTCATTGATTCCCAAAACTTTTGCCACTGCTAGAATTGAAGAGTTCATTTCCCCTTTTTGTGTTGGCACTACCATAACTATTCTTTTCACACCTGCAACAATTGCAGGAATAGCATTCATCAAAACTGAAGATGGATAAGACGCAGTTCCACCAGGGACATATAAACCTACTGCGTTAATTGGATTCCATTTTGAGCCTAAAAAAACGCCTTGTTTATCTTTATAAAAATCATCTTTAGGTAATTGTCTTTTATGATAACTTTTTATTCTTTCATACGCTTTTCTTATTGCATCTATTAATTCTTTATTAGTTATCTTAAATGCCCTGTCAATTTCATCACTAGTAACCTTCAACTGACTAATCGAGCTAACATTAAAATCATCAAATTTCTTTGTAAATCTTATAATCGCATTATCTGAATTTTTTTTTACATCATCTAAGATTTTTCGAACAACTATTTCAATTTTAATGTTGTTAGATTTTCTTTTTTTTAATACTTTTTGAAATTCAGAATCAAAATTTTTGCTTTTTGTTTCTAAAATTTTATTCATTTATTGCTCTTTCAAACCTCTTAACCCAATTGGTAATATTCGAATTCATAACTTTGTACGCAATTTTGTTTACTATTAGTCTACTAGTTATATTTAATAAAACCTCTGTTTCAACAAGATTATTTTCTTTTAGGGTATTTCCCGTTGAAACTAAATCAACAATAGTTGAGCAAATACCTAATTTAGGTGCTAATTCTATGGCTCCGTTTAGTTTTATGCATTCAGCTCTAATTCCCTTTTCTGCGAAATGATCAATAACAGTTTCTTTATATTTGGTTGCAACTAAAATATGACCTTTTTGATCATCTATTTGATTTATTTCGTCTTTTTTTTTTGCTACTGATAACCTACATTTTCCAATTTTTAAATCTAAAATTGAATAAATTTCGTTATATTGAAATTCTTTTAAAATATCATTTCCTGCTACTCCTATTTGTGCAGCTCCAAAAGCAACAAAAGTAGCAACATCAAATGATCTTACTCTTATGATTTCAAAATTATTATGATTAGTTTTAAAATAGAGTTTTCGTGTATTTGAATCAAAAAAATCATTTTCAATTTTAATATTCATTGTTTCTAGTAGAGGAATCAATTCATTAGAAATTCTCCCTTTTGGTACAGCCAAAATTATTTTTTTCATACTTATTTCATCCTTTGATTCTTTTTATATTTACATTACATTTTGAGAGCTTTTTTTCAATTTTTTCGTAACCTCTATCCAAATGATAAACTCTATTAATAATTGTTTTCCCCTCTGCCATCAAGCCTGCTATAATTAAACTTGATGAGGCTCTTAGGTCAGTTGCCATAAGCTGAGCACCAAAAATTTTTTTTTTTCCTTTTATTATAACTTTTGATCCTTCAATTAAAATACTTGCGCCCATTCTTTGTAATTCTGCTACATGCATAAATCGATTTTCAAAAATACTTTCTTCGATTATGGATATCCCTTTTGCCCTTGTCATTACTGCGGATAATTGCGCCTGTAAATCTGTTGGAAAGCCAGGGAAAGGAGAAGTTTTTATAGATATGCCATCATACGTTTTTTTACAAAACTTTACAGATATCGATGTATCATCTTTCTTAACTAGATCTAAATCTTTAAATTGATCGAATGTATTTATTAAATTTTGAATAACTTCATTATTTAAATTATCTAATTCAATCCACCCAGAACAACCTAAAACGGCAAGTAGATATGTTCCAGCCTCGATTCTATCTGGCATAATTTTGTAGTTGCACCCCGTCATTTTTTTTACACCATTTACAATAATCTTAGAAGTTCCAAGTCCATGAACTTTTGCACCCATTAGTTTAAGACATTCACCAAGGTCGACTATTTCTGGTTCTTGAGCAGCATTAACAATAATTGTTTTCCCTTCAGCAAGTGTAGCCGCCATCAATAAATTTTCTGTTGCTCCTACTGACTTGAAAGGTAAACAAATCTTTGCACCTTTAAGATTTTTTTTTACTTTACCAATTACATACCCATTTTTAATCTCAAAATTAACACCCATTTTTTCAAAACCTGTTAAATGAATATCTATAGGTCTTGCTCCTATTGCGCATCCTCCTGGCAAGGAAACTTTTGCTTCACCATATCTTGAGAGTAAAGGACCTAAGACAAGAAAGGACGCTCTCATCTTTCTAACCAGATCATATGATGCAAAGTTATGTTTAGGTTTCCTAGATTTAATGATAACTTTTCCTGATTTATTAAGAATATGCGAATTCAGAGATTTTAATAATCTAATCATCGAATTTATATCAGATAGCTTAGGTATATTAGATAATTCTAATTTACTATTTGTTAATAATGATGCTGCTAAAATAGGTAGTGCAGCATTTTTCGCTCCGCTTATAGAAATTTTACCAACAAGCGGTTTGCCCCCAAGAATTTCAATTTTGTCCATCACTAAAGTTTAGGTAAGGTTACTCCGATTTGATGCATATATTTTCCTTTTCGATCAGAATAGGACATTTCACATTGATCTTTTCCCTCAAAAAAAAGGAATTGTGCTGCACCTTCATTAGCATATATTTTTGCTGGTAATGGTGTAGTATTTGAAAATTCAAGCGTGACATGACCTTCCCAACCTGGCTCTAATGGGGTAACATTAACTATTATTCCGCATCGGGCATATGTTGACTTACCAACACAAATAACTAACACATTTTTTGGAATCTTAAAATATTCTACAGTTCGCGCCAGAACAAAACTATTTGGAGGAATTATACAATGATCTGCTTTTCTGTCTACAAAACTTTCATACATAAAGTTTTTGGGATCAACCGTTACCGAATCTACATTTGTAAAAATTTTAAATTTATTAGACACTCTGGCATCATAACCATACGAAGATAGACCATATGACATCACTCCATCATCATTCAAATTTTTTTCAAAAGGACTTATCATATTATTCTTTAATGATTGCTCTCTAATCCATTTGTCAGGCATTATACTCATTTTATATTTGCTCTTTTTCTTTTTTTTAGGTTTTCTCTTAAAGCGTTTGATCTGTCAATATCTTTTTGTACTTGTGATTGTTTCTTGTTTTTGTTTCTCATAACATGCTGATACTAATTAAACCTTAAAGTTCAGTGTATTTTTTTGAATTTCCTTTTGATAAACTTATCGGATATTTTTTTTGATTTTTTTTGATTTTATTTAAACAAACTTCTTCTAGATTTATTTCAGCTATATCAGAAAATCGTATAAGGTATAAAAATATATCAGCTACTTCATCAGAAATTTTTACTTTTAAATTTGGATCTTTTAAATCAATGCCCTTTATCTCTCTCCACTGAAATAATTCTAAAAGCTCTGATGACTCTATACTTATCGAACATGCAATGTTTTTTAAGGTATGAAATTGATTCCAATCTCTATCCTTTGCGAACCTTCTTAAGCTAGACTTTAATTTTTTAATATCCATTTATTATCTTTCATGAATATGATTATAGCTAATGAAAAAGTTATGTGAATTAGAATTATTTTTAATTTTTTATTTGTAATACAGTCAATTTGCTTTTTTTTGTTTTTTGTGCTGTTTTAGAATATATATATATGGAGATATTAACTTGAGTAGTGAATTGTATTGTCCTAAGTGGATATTTGATATTTGTGTAGCTGCGACTGCTGAAAATTTTATTGTGAATGATGTACCCATTGATATTAGTTCAAAAAAATTTTCAAGAGGTCTCAACAAGCATTACAAAGAGGTAAAGTTATTAGAGATAAAATATGGAGCTGAGTCAATAATTAGGTTTATGGGTGAAATTAAAAACCCACAATACAATTCATATGAAAGGCTTCGTCAATTTTTGTACTATACGTTAAAGTTCGAAAAGAAATTTTTTATTTCAAAAAGAAAATTTAAAAAATTTATTGGGTCTCCTTTTAATGGTACTAAAAAAAAAGAGTATTCTGAGGACATCACTTTAGCTGATTTTAGAAAATATATTTTTTCATTAAGAGCTGATTTAGTGGAAAAAGCACCTATGAGTTGGGAAATTCGAGATGACGAAGAAGACTTAGGTTTTTTAGGGGAATTGCTAAAAAAAGATTATTTATAATACGCCCTTATAGTTTAATGGTAAAACACGGTCTTGGTAAGACTGAACTTCCTGGTCAGTACAGGGTAAGGGCACCATTTGAGTAAATGAATAAAAAAAAAACAATTGATTATTGGCGTTGGTTAGGTTTCATACTGGCTGTAATTGGTGCTTATATTCTTGGAAATGCAAATACTTTTTCTCAATGGTTAGGTTGGACAATATGCTCATTTTCATGTATAATTTGGATTTTAATGGGTATAAAAGACAGAGATACTCCCAGAACATTAATGGAATTGATGTATCTTATAATTGGTATAAGAGCCATATTAAACTGGTTAAATTTTGCTTAGCATGAAAGAAAAAAAAACACTAACAGAGAAAATTCTTATAGCTTTTATATTAGGAATTATTTTTGGAGTTGCTTTAAATTTATTTAAAGAATACGGTTTTTTAACATATACTTTTATAACAGGTGACATTTTAACAACTGGTGGTGAGCTCTTTCTCAGAGCTTTAAAAATGCTTGTTGTTCCAATTGTATTTTGTTCTCTAATTTGTGGAGTATGCAATTTGAAAGATTTTACTAGTCTCGGTAGAATAAGTATTAAAACAATCAGTTTTTATATATTCACAACATCTATTGCTATAACAATTGCCATTCTATTGGCTTCTATCATCAGTCCTGGAAAAAGCTTCAAATCTCAAATAATTGTGAATGAGATTGAAATAGATCAGGCACCAAAAATTTCTGAGATTTTAATTAATATTATTCCTGAAAATCCATTTGAATCGTTAGTTCAAGGGAATATGTTACAAGTAATTTTCTTTGCTCTACTTATAGGATGTGCAATTTCCATTTCCAAATCAAAAGGAAAATCAGCAAATGATTTTTTTGTTAGTTTAAATGAGGTTATTTTGCAAGCACTCCAAATTATTATGATTTTTGCCCCTTTTGGTATTTTTTGTTTAATTTCAAATACATTTGCAACTCAAGGAGTTGATATGATTTTAGAATTGGGAAAATATTTTTTTACAGTAATTATAGTTTTATTCATCCACATGTTTTTGATTTATGGATCGCTTTTAAAACTTTTAGCAAAAATTTCGCCAATTTATTTTTTCAAAAATATAAAAGAATGTATTTTTTTTGCTTTTTCAACTTCGAGCAGTAGTGCAACAATTCCAATTACACTTAGAAACGTTACAGAGAATCTTAAAGTTAAAAAAAGGGTTGCATCCTTCACCATTCCACTTGGATCTACGATAAACATGGACGGGACAGCAATAATGCAAGGGGTAGCTACCGTTTTTATAGCAAATATTTATGCCCAAAGCTTATTTTTAAGTGACTTCCTGACAATAATTCTTACAGCAACTCTTGCATCAATTGGAACAGCAGGTGTGCCTGGTGTAGGTTTAATAATGCTAGGCATGGTTTTAACACAGGTTGGACTACCCTTAGAAGGAATAGCCATAGTAATGGGTGTTGACAGACTCCTTGACATGCTTAGAACTTCAGTTAACGTATCCGGTGATGCCACAATAAGTTTTTTAATTGATCAATCTGAAACAAGTAAATGAATTGGTATATTGTTGATTTAGAAATTTTTATATACGGAAAATGCACAGAATATATAGAAGCATTTACAGAAGAAGAGGCAAAACTAATAGCTGTAACAAAAGTACGAAAAAAATTTTTTTGTAGTAATGAATCTATTGAGGTAGTTAATTGTAAAAAAAAAAATTAATCAATATCGCCAAATTCAAATGGTTTAGCATCAATTTTTTTTAAAATTTCTCCCTCCTGCATAACTATTTCTCCTCCAATTATTGTGTGAGATGGCCAACCTTTTAGTTTTTTACCATCATAGGGTGTCCAACCTGATTTACTTGCAATCCAATTATTTTCAACAATTTTTGTTTTGTTTAAATCTACAACAGTAAAGTCTGCGTCGTAATTTTTTTTAATTTTTCCTTTATTCATGATATTGAAAATTTTACATGGGTTAACACACGTTAATCTTACAAAATCAAAAATAGATAATTTCTTTTGGTTTACGAAATCTAGCATAACCGGTACTAATGTTTGAACTCCAACCATACCCGACGGCGATAAAGGATAATCTTTATTCTTCTCAGATAAAGTATGAGGGGCGTGGTCTGATCCTATTACATCTATTACCCCATCTTGGATACCTTTCCATAGACCCGACTGATGTTTTTTATTTCTTATAGGAGGATTCATTTGTGCCAGTGTCCCAAGCTCTTTATAACAATCAGGTGAATTGAAAAAAAGATGTTGGGGAGTTACCTCAGCAGTAATTAGTTTTTTATTTTTTTTTATTAATTTAATTTCATCTTGAGTAGAAATATGAAGTATGTGAATTTTTCTACCTAATTTTTTTGAGAGGTTTATAAGTCTTTTTGTACTTTTGATTGCTGAGATCGAATCTCTCCATATTTCATGTTCACCAACATCTACGTTTGCTTCGTCAATAATTTTTTTTCTTGCAACCAATCTGTATTCATCTTCACTATGTATTGCAATATTTTTAAAACATGAACTAAAAATTTTTTCCAAATTCTCATCATCCTCTACAAGTAAACTTCCAGTAGATGAACCCATAAAAATTTTTACTCCAGCACAACCTGGAAGTGTTTCTAAAAATTGTAAATCTTTTGCATTTTCTTTAGATGCCCCGATATAAAAACCAAAATTACAATATGAGTTTTTTTTTGCAGAAGATATTTTATTCTTAAATTCAATTTCATTGATGGTAGGTGGATCTGTATTAGGCATTTCAAAAAAACCAGTGATTCCCCCTAGAATAGCACCTTTAGATCCACTTTTTATGTCTTCTTTATGAGTAAATCCTGGTTCCCGAAAATGAACTTGAGTATCTATGCATCCAGGCAATACATGTAAGTTAGAAATATCCAATATTTTTTTAGATTGATGAAGAGATAAATTACCAACTGAAGCAATTTTAGAATCTATAATACCTATATCACTTGTCTCTGTTTTTTTACCAAAGACAACTTTTCCATTCCTTAAAATTAGATCAAAAGTTTTTTTTTGCATCACATAGTATTATCGGAAAGAACTTCAAATGTATTTCCATCAATTTTTCTATTTTCTACATTGGCAATATACCATAGTGCAAAAAAAATTAAATGCCAAACAGGAATACTCGCTTTAGCGTCATATTTAAGCGTTTTACAAAGTCCGGCAATTTCTTTTTTTGAAAAAAGTGAATTTAAACAACTAACTCTAGGTAAAATCTTTTCTAATATTTTTGATTTTTCTGGTATCCAATCTCTTATAGGCACAGTAAATCCCTTTTTTTTTTCAAAAGCGTTATAGAATTTTAGTCTTTTGTTGAGGAATTCTCTTAAAAAATGCTTTCCAAGTCCATTTTTAATTTTTAAATTATCTTTCATTAGGAAAAATTTTTGAAAAATATCTTTATCTACCAAAGGAGTTCTTCCCTCTAAACCATTAGCCATTAAACATCTATCTAATTTTGTTAACAAATCATTTGGTAACCAATTTTCAAAATCAATAAGTTGAGTCTTTTGCAATTTAGTAATTTTTTGATTCATATTTCTAATCTTGCATTGTTTAATTTCAAAATCCCAACCACTAAGCTTATTATTAAAATATTTAAATTTTTTAAAAGCACCATTTGTAAAAATTTCTTTTTTAAAAAAAGTTCTCATAGAGGCTCTGTATCTTCCATATCCACCAAAAATTTCATCTCCTCCCTCGCCGCTTAAAACTACTTTCACATCATTCTTGGCAACTTGTGCTAGTTTATAGGTTGGCACAGTTGCATAATCGATTATCGGATCATCCAGCGCGTTTGCAACAATTGGTAACAAATTCCAAAAATCGTTTTTTTCAAAATTTACGAATTTTAAATTTACATTAAATTGGCTGCAGATATTTTTTATTATATTCCTATCAACAGGTTCAAATACTATACTGTAACAATTAATTGGATTTGAATTGACTAAAGACATCAAATATAGAATTAATGTTGAATCGATTCCTCCTGAAAAAAAAAGACCATATGGAACATCACTTCTTTGATGCACTAAAACTGAACTTTCTAGCTCCTCAAGAGATTTCTGAATATTCAAATTTTTTTTTGATATTTGTTTATCTAAAATTTTAGAATTTTTAATTCTATAATCTTTTAGTGTTAATATTTCCCCAGGTCTTAATCTCAATATACCATCAAAAATTGTATTTCTTCCAGTTGTAAATTGAAGCTGTAACAGTTCTTTTATTTTATTCTTATTAAGTTTAGCTTTAAAGGTATTTGACTTTAAAATAGATTGAATTTCAGAACTATAAATAAATGTTTGATCTTGATAACAAAAAAAAAGTGGCTTTATACCAAATACGTCTCTTCCCAGAATTAATTCATTTGTAATTTTGTCATAAATTGCAAAAGCGAACATACCCCTTAGTTTTTTAAAACCATTAATGCCAAAATTCTCATAGACACATAAAATTGACTCACAATCAGAGTGTGAAATAAATTTGTAATTTTTATTCTGATTTCTAATTTCAAGATCATTGTAGATTTCTCCATTAGCAATTAATACGTATCTTTGGTTTTCAATTGGTTGTTTTCCACCTTTAATATCAATGATTGATAAACGTTTATGATACATAATATTGTTTGGATTTTTGAAAAACCCCTCACCATCTGGACCTCTGTGTGATAACAAATCAAACATTTTAAGACATTTTTCTTCCATGTTTTTGTTAATAGTTTTTGAAAATATGCCAGCAATTCCACACATTATTTTTTCAAGCGTTTTAAAATTTCTTTAAATTTTTTTATTACTACATCTTTGGAAAATTTTTTTTGATAATCATTGTAAGCATTTTCTATAATTTTGTTTTTTAAAGTTTTGTTAGAATTAATCTCATTTAAACATGAAATAAGGCCGTCAACATCCTCAACTTCAAATTTCATTCCATTGATTTTATGTTTTATTAATCTTTTCGGGCCCATTATATTTGAGGCCACTACTGGTAATTTATATGACCAAGCTTCAATAATAATATTACCTAATGGTTCGATCCTTGAAGGGCATATCAAATAATCTGCCGACAAATAATATTTAGACACATCCTCAACCCAATTAATTATTTTTACTTTGTGGGACACTCCGAGTCTCTCAGATTCTAATTGATAATATTTTTTTAATTTCCCTGTTCCAACTAATATTAATTCAAAATTTTTAAGTTTAGGTAATGCACTAATAATAGTTTCAAAGGCTTTATTTTCATGAAATCTGCCTAACCCTAATAAGATTTTTTCATTTACATTTTTCGTCTTATGTTTGACGTACTCTAGATCATTACCAACAAAATTATTTAAACAAAAAACTTTTTCAGGATCCCAACCCTTAGAGATAATAAAATCTTTTATATCCTCTGTATTTGCTATGAGATAATCACAATAAATATAATTCTTTATGTTGTAATATCCCCCTAGTCTGCCAATTTTAATAATCGATTTATCAAGGTCTGATATCAAATACGAAGCTCTATTCATCCACGTTAAAATTACATCAGGTTGAAAAATTTCACATTTTTTTTTTAAACTTTTTTTCGTTAATAAATCCCATTTGCCTTTAAAAGCTAATTCTTCTATATCTATTCCATTTTTTTTAAGTAAATTGTATCTTCTTTTATTTTTTCTAATTATAACTTTTTGTAAAATATTTGATTCTTTGTTTAATGCAATTGAAAAACGCTCAAAGAAATTTTCTGCTCCACCATAATTTGAACCAGACATTATATTTACAATTTTTATTTTAGAATCTTTTTCCATTCCTTTGCTATTTCTGACCAACCTTTATGATTTTCTAACCTCAAAGAATTTTGATTTAATCTTTTCCAATCCTCATCATTCTTTAATAAATTAATTGCATGTTTACTAAATTGTAAATCATTCGAACACATATGTCCTGTAATTTTATCTTGAACTCTTTCTCTCATACATCCCAAATCTTTTACCACTGTCGGCAGTCCTATAACCTGAGCTTCTGCTACAGACATGCAAAACGTTTCTTCTAAACTTCCTTCATACAAAAATAACCTGGATTTTTTTATTTCTTTTATTAATTCAGTTCTTTGCATAGGTTCATGTAAAAAAACACCTTTTGTTTTCATTCTCTTGGCTCTATCCAAAACTGGTTTCATTTTGGAAAATTTTTTTTTTTCCAATTTGTCCATAAGTTTNAGATCCTGTGAATAANTTNAATTTGGCNGATGGNACTTGCGGAAATATTTCATTTTCCCACCTATCCAACANCCAATTTAGACCTCTTAAGGGATTAGANGTAAAAATTNCATTTTTTTCTTTTGGNAAATNATTAATTTTATTTTTAAAAACAAAGCTGTCCACGCCATAAGGGATAACGATATTATTTTTAGANGGAGCCCATCTAGGATATGTAGATAAATGATAATAACTTGAAAATATAACAGTAGTTGGATTTAAGAATAATTTGAATAAATATCTCCATTTTAATAAATATTTTGCAGGATTATGTATCCAAAAGAATCTTTTTTTACATTCTGGTTTAAAATTTAAAAATTTATCTCCTCTATTTACAACTACAATATCAAACCTTTCTTCATCAAGAGAACATAATTTTTTCCAAAAAACACCGTTTATTTTTATACTTTTTTTTATAGAATTAAATACAACGACTTCAAAATCTAATTTTGCTAACTCTTCAACCAAAGATACAAAAGCATTCTCAGCTCCTCCAACTGGTTTCTTTCTTACTGATTTTCCATCAAAAGGAATGCCATTATCAACGAATATTACTTTAGTCATTCAAGTCCTTTGATTTTATGTAGGAAATAATAGGATATAAAGATGCCATAGTTGCTATTAAAAAACCAACTTCTTTTTCTTTGTAACCTTTTCTTAAAATGTAGCATTTCCAAAACCTAGAAAATATTCTTCTTAAATTTTTTAAAAAAGATTCATTAATGTTTTTTTCTTTTAGATCTAAGGCTCTAGCAGTAGAATATTGATCCAACTTTAAAATCATATCAGATAAGTTTTTGCAATAATAATGGTTTATAGAATTTTTCAACTTACCTCTTTTTTCTGTTAAGAATTTAAGTCGAGGATGAACTCTTTCATTTCCCCATATCTTAATTTTTTTTTTAAATAAACCAGGATATGAAGATTTTCCAAAATATGCTCCCCAACCATGCTTTACTAACCTGCACCCAACATAATTATCAACATCAATTAAAAAAAAATCTCTGTCTGTATTATTTATTATATATTTTATTTCTTTTTGTAATGCTGGAGAGACTCGTTCATCAGCATCAATTTCAAAAATCCATTCATGAGAACATTGACTTATACCAAAATTTCTTCTTACTCCTTCAATATCCCATGATCCTTTGAAAATTTTATCAGTGAATTTCTTAGCTATACTTTCAGATTTATCAGTACACTTGTCTAAAATAACTACAATTTCATTGGCAAATTGAATTGTTTTTAAACATTGTAAAATTTGCTTTTCCTCATTAGAAGCAACTAGAAGAATTGACAACTGATTTTTCATACAATATTTTTTTGATTAACAAATTTAATTATTTCTTCAAAAACTGTGCTAGCTTTTAAACTCAACATTAAAGATTTTTTTTGTTTGTAAGAAAATTTTTTGTTACTCATAAGTTCTTCTGGAGTTTCTGGTGTACGTATCGTTATGGTCTTCTTTCCCCAAGGTCTATACTGCCTAATATCACTCGGACCAAAAAGACCTATTGTGGGAACATTCAAAGCTGCAGAAAAATGCATAAGACCTGAATCGTTTCCTATGAACAAATTGCATTCCTTTAACACATAAAAAATTTCAAATAGATTTAATTTTCCAACAAAATTTATTACTTCTTTATTCCTAAAATTTTTACAAATTAATTCTGCATCTGACTTTTCCTGTTTTGAACCCAAAAAAATAAATGTATAATCTCTAAATTTTTTTTCTTTTTTTAATCTTTCTATGAGTTCAGTGAAATATTCACTAGGCCATTGTTTTCCTATCCAATTAGTAGAAGCAGAAATTCCAATTAACTTAAATTTTTTTAAGTATCTAATATTTTTGGAAAATGAATATTTTTTCTTTGACTTAGTAAGATCTAAACAAGGGTTATATATTTTGTTACTTACTAATTTAGATGTCGATACTACTTTATGTTGAATTTCATATTTAGATTTTCTATATATTTTTACATTTTTAGTAATTAAAAAAAAACCTATTAATGATCCTCTCAGGTCAATAACTAATTCCCATATATTAAAAAAAACCTTATACCACAATAAAAACCAGTGAATTGAAAATTTTTTCTTTTTTAAAGATAAAACTGTATTTAGTTGAGAATGGTATCTAAATAAATCGTATGGTATTTTTCCACATATAAATGTTATTTTACAATTATCAAATTGATTTTTACAATAGTTTATTAAACCTGAAGATAAAATACAATCACCGAGGCGATTAGATGAAATTATTAAAATTTTTTTCATATACTTTAAAATTATTGTATATTAAATATTAATAATAACACCCATTATGATTAATACTAACCATTATTATCAATCTAAAAACAGTAAATTTTTAATCATCAAAGGTGCTGACAGAAAAAAATTTTTACAAGGTTTGATTTCTAATGATATTTATAAATTGAAACCTCGAGTTGGAATATATAGTGCTTTATTAACACCTAAAGGGAAATTCCTATTTGATTTTTTTTTAGCTGAACGAAATAATATTATATTTCTTGAGTGTAAATCAGAGAAAATTGAATCGATAAAATTAAAATTAAAGATTTACAAATTAAGATCAAATGTTGAAATTGAAACCGTTGACGAAAAAGAAAGTTTCATATTACCTTCAACATTAAAGTCTAAAATTGAAAAATTAGATTTTAAACATAAAATGTTTTATTTTGATGATCCTAGACTTCCTAAAAATTTTCTTAAACTATATTGTTCAAAAAAAGATTTTGAAAAAGTAAATAAAAACTTTAACTTAAAGTTAATTGAAGAAAAGGACTTTAAAAATGTTGAAATTAATAATTTCTTACCAAATTTTTCAGATTTGGTAGAAGAAGATAGTTTTTTTTTACTTGAACTTAGGTTTGATAAATTGAACGGTATTTGCTGGAAAAAAGGTTGTTACATGGGACAAGAGTTAACAGCAAGATCAAAATACAGAGCTAATTTAAAAAAAAGAATATTCGGAATTAAAGTAGAAGGTAAATTGAATAAAAAAAAAAATGAAATTTTTTTGAATCGAAAAATTGTAGGCCATATATTAACAGATAATGGATGCTTTGGAATTGCAATGATTAAAATTACTGATGCGGAAGTTTTGAATTCTAAAATAGAATTAAATTCTGGAGATGCTCAAATTTTTCCTATTGTACCAAAATGGGCAATATGAAATTTAATCAAAACTTACATGTAGTCTATTCTCCAATTTTTTTAATAAAGTAAAAGGTTTTTTTTCAATTTTAATTTGATTTTCAACTAACTTAATACCTTCTGTGCCAAATTTATTTCTTATAGTTCTTCTTATCCATTCAATATCCTGAAAATATCTTGTGTCTTTTAAAATTGTACTCCTATTTAGCCAAAGCCATCTTTTTTCAATTAAATCTGATAAATCATCAAACCCTGAATTAGTCTTTGATGAAATTGGTAAGATACCAATATCCCATTCAGACTTTTCTGATAAAAAATTTTTACTTGAAAATAAATCTGATAAAGTAATTTGTGACAAATTCTCTAAATCACTTTTTGTTACAACAATTATATCTGGAATTTCAATTATTCCAGATTTCATAAATTGTATGGTATCCCCGCTTCCAGGTTGCACACAATATATAACTGTATCGACTACATCCTCAATACTTATTTCAGATTGTCCAACTCCTACTGTCTCAATTATAACGATATCAAATAATGATCTCATTACTATCATATAGGGGTAAGTAAGTTCAGAAATTCCACCCAAGTAATCCTTAGCCGCCATAGATCTAATAAATATATGAGAATCTTTTGGATCTACATCAAATCTAGCTCTATCTCCGAGAAGTGCCCCGCCTGATTTTTGAGATGAAGGATCAATCGCTAGAATTCCAACTGATAATGATTTATTCCTCAAATTAGCAATTAATTTATTTATCATAGATGATTTACCAACACCAGGAGGACCAGTTATTCCTAATACATGCGCATTTTGTTTACTATGATAGTTATCTAACAGGCTAGTTATTTTTTTTTTACTTATTCCTTTTTCAATATTTTCTAAAATCTTTGAAAGCTCAAGTTTTTCTTTTATATTTAACTTTATTTTATTCATAAGTGTCTTTAAACTTTGAAAAATCGCATAATTGATCTAACGTACTTTTTGTAAATTTTAGTAAAGCTAGTCTGTTTTCTTTTTTAAATTTATCATCAATGTTAACCTTAACATTCTCGAAAAATAGATTAACAAGCGGAGTAAGTTCAGAAATATGATTTAGACCCTCTTCTAAATTTTTATTTAAATTCAGTTTTTCAATTTTATGTTCAATTTCATTTACTTTTTCATATAATTTTTTTTCATAATTATCATTAAGTTCACTTTTTCTAATATTATTTTTTAAAGCCGAATTTTTTAATATTGAGTCTATCCTTTTATAAGCAGCTACAAACTTGTGTCCTTCTTTTTTATTCATGAACGAAATTAAAGTTTGACATTTATAAAATATTATATGAGGATTAAATTCATCAATCTTAATGACAGATTTTATAAAATCCTGTGTTATTCCAAGAGATTGAAAATGAACAACCATTCGCACATTAATAAAAGTTATTATTTCATCAAGAATATGTTTTTTTTTGACTGATTCAACAAGATATAATGATGATGAATAATTAAGAAACTTGAAAAGATTAAAATCTATTTTATTTTCTATTAAAATACGAATTACACCTAAAGCATTTCTTCTTAAGCCGAATGGATCTTTTGAACCAGTTGGTTTTTTCCCAATAAGAAATGCACCTACAATATCATCAATTTTATTTGCAAGTGAAAGACAAATAGATAATTCAGATTTAGGACAAAAATCTTTTGAAGATATTGGTTTATACTGTTCTATAAGTGCATCAGATTCGATACTGCTATATCCCTGAGATCTTGAATAGTGAGATCCCACTACACCTTGAAGAGAGGTAAATTCTTTAACCATTTCAGTAGTCAAATCGCATTTTGAAATTAAAAATATCCTTTTGTAAATTTCTTTAAAAGAGAAATTGAATATTTCTTTCAAGTGACTCCCTAAATTTGAAATTCGTTGGGCTTTATCGTACAAAGAACCTAATCCCTCAAAATATGTTATTTTTTTTAACATTTCTAATCTATCTTCTAATTTGATCTGGAGATCTTCTTTTATGTAGAATAGAGCATCCTCAAATCTAGCTTTTAACACCTTTTCGTTTCCTCTTATAATTTCATTTTTTGTATCTTTAGAATGATTACTAACAAATGCAAAGACATTACTAAGTTTGTCTTTATGATCCTTAAAAGAAAAATAATTTTGTTGGCCAGAAATTACTGTAACGAGAAAATCCTCTGGCATAGAAAAAAATCTTTTCTCAAAAGAACCAAAAAAGACATTTGGTAACTCAACCAATCTTGAAACGGTTTGAATGAAATCGTGAGAAAAGTTAAATTTAAGATTTAAAGAGTTAGCTTTTTTTTTTAATTTTTCCTTAACTATTTTTTCTCTTTCCGTGTTACTTAATATAACTAAGTTCTTAACAAGTGATTTTTTATAATCCTCAAAGGATTTACATTTAATTTTTTTCGACGAATAGTAATAATTTCCAATAGTTACATTAGATGATTTAATCCCTGAAAATTTAAACGGAATAATTTTACCATCTAAAATGCATAATATATTTTTAATTGGTCTAATCCAAAAATCTCTATAATTTGACCATCTCATTGATTTTTTCCAATTAAAATCTGACAAACAATGCGGTGTGAACTGAGACAAAATTTCATTAATTTTTTTGTCTTTAATTTGCTTTCTATAGAAATAATATTTTTTATCTTTTACAGTATGTAAGTATAGTTTTTTTATCGAAGAGATTTCATTCGACTTTAAAAATCCGCTGATTGCTTTCTCATCTGCTGAAACTGACGGCCCTCTAATAATTTTTTCTCCGCCTTTAATTAATTCTGGAAGTTTTTTAACAAAAACAACTATCCTTCTCGAACTTGAATATGTTGAGATTCCTTCAAAGGAAATATTACTTTCCTTAAAAAAATTATTAAAAAGTTCAAGAAATCTTTTCTCAGCCTCAATCTGTGAAAGTTCAGGAATTTCTTCACCATAAATTTCTAAAAGAAAATCAGACATTTTAATTTTCTATCCATGATTTACAGCATAATCTAGACAAATTTCTCACCTTAAAAATATATGCTTGTCTCTCAGAGACCGAAATCAAACCTCTAGAATCTAAAAGATTAAATATATGACTAGCTTTAATACAATGTTCATATGCTGGAAGTAACAAATTTAGTTTGACTAGTCTGATACAATCCTTTTCATAATTTTCAAAAAGTGTAAACAGCAAATCAGATGAAGCTGAAATAAAATTATATTCTGAAAATTCCTTTTCATTTAGCAAAAAAAGGTCCGAATATTTCGTTCCATTACTGTCCCACTCAATGTCAAAAACATTATCAATCCTTTGTATAAACATAGCTATTCTTTCTAATCCGTACGTAAATTCAACACTCACTGGAAAACACTCAAATCCTCCAACTTGTTGAAAGTAAGTATATTGACAAATCTCCATACCATTGCATTGTACCTCCCAACCCATACCAGCAGCTCCAAGAGTAGGACTTTCCCAATCATCCTCTATAAACTTTATATCATTAATTGATGAATCAATATTTATAGAATTTAGACTTTTTAAAAATAACTCTTGTGAATCTTGAGGAGATGGTTTCAATATAACTTGCATCTGATAATAATGTTGTAAACGATTAGGGTTATTACCATATCTTCCATCACTTGGTCTTCTACAAGGTTGAATATATACTGCTTTCCATGGATCTTTTCGTAAACTTTTTAAGCACGTTGCGGGATGAAATGTCGCTGCTCCCATTTCTAAATCGTATGGTTGTAAAATTAAGCAACCTTTTTTAGACCAAAATTCTTGAAGTTTCGAAATTATTTTTTGAAAACTTAACATAATTTATATTTTTTATTTATTCTGTTTGTTGAAAAATCTTATTATAAGTAAATATATATTATAACAGACGATTTATAGTTAAAACATTTTATAATAACTTAAAACCAAAATTTTTTAAGAAAATGCAAAATTTGAAATTAATCAAAAGCTCCAAATATTCCAATAGTAATTTTGGTTCAATCATGAAATGGTTAAATCAAGACTTTCAAAAAGTTAATGATGTAATTTTAGCTAACATGAAAAGCAAAGTTCCTCTTATCTCTCAACTTAGTGGATATATAATCTCTTCTGGAGGAAAAAGAATTCGTCCTTTGCTAACCCTTGCAACATCAAAGTTGTGTAAATATACAGGTGAAAGACATGTGAATCTTGCTGCTAGCATTGAGTTTATTCACACTGCCACTCTTCTGCATGACGATGTTGTGGATGAAAGCATGAAAAGAAGAGGAAAAATCAGTGCTCATAATATTTGGAATAATAAGTCAAGTATTCTAGTTGGGGATTTTTTACTAAGTAAAGCATTTAGATTAATGATAAAAGATGGTTCTAATAGATGTCTGGATACCCTATCTAAAGCTTCAGTTGAAATTTCTCAAGGTGAAGTTTTACAGCTTTTAACTAACAATAATATTAAAACTTCTGAGTCCCAGTATTTTGATGTAATTTATGCCAAGACAGCAGCTCTTTTTTCGGCTGCATGTGTTACAAGTGCGATAATTTCAGAAATGAACAGAGAAAAGGAAATTGCACTTTATGAATATGGTAAGCACCTTGGTACGGCATTTCAAATAACAGATGATACTTTTGACTATTATTCAAACTCCAAAGACTTAGGTAAAGATATAGGAGATGATTTTAAAGAAGGGAAAGTTTCGTTACCAATAATATTGGCATTTAATAGAAGTAATGAACAAGAAAAAAATTTTTGGTTGAGAGTAATTGACGAAAAAAAACAAATGAAAAGTGATCTTTTAACTGCATTAAAAATTATAGAAAAATATAACGTTATAAAAGATTGTTTCAATAAAGCCAAACATTTTGCAACCATGGCAAAAGACTCTTTGGGGCCATTTGAAAATTCGTATGAAAAAGAAAAACTTTTAGATCTTGCTGATTTTTCTGTAGAAAGACCAAATTAGTTGGAATAAAAATTGCTTGTCTTTACTATGATTAAAGTTAAAGTTCTTAGTAAAAGGCAATATTTTAAAGTAAAACTTCTTGAATTTGTTACAAAACAATATCTCATAATTTCGATTATTTCTTCCATTAGTATTTTTTTGATATAATTTTGGTTTAATATTTCCAAATTATTATTAATTATATTGTATGAACGAGAATAATAAATTTTCTAAAAGACTTAAAAGGTATGCTAACCTCGGATCTTCAGCAGGGGTTATGGCTTTAAAATTTGCAGGATCAAAATTTTTTAAAAATTCAAAAGAAATTAAAACAGCTAACCAAATAACTGAAATGCTCGGTGAATTAAAAGGTCCAGTAATGAAAATTGCTCAACTTGTTTCAACAGTTCCAGATTTATTACCTCAAGAATATACGCAAGCACTTGCGCAACTTCAATCTAATGCACCACCTATGGGTTGGAATTTTGTTAGAAGAAGAATGAAGAATGAACTTGGTTTTGATTGGCAAAAAAACTTCAATAGTTTTGATAAAGAACCATTTGCCGCAGCATCTCTTGGCCAGGTTCATAAAGCTAATATAAATAATAGTGAAATAGTTGTCTGTAAACTTCAATATCCAGATATGGAATCAATTGTCGAAGCAGACATAACTCAATTAAAACTTATATTTTCAATTTATAAAAAGATAGATTCCAGTGTTGACACTACTAATATATTAAAAGAAATAGCAAATAAAGTGAGAGAGGAATTAGATTACAAAAGAGAAATTAAAAATTTAAAGCTTTATGGAAATTTTTTTAAAAACAATGCTGAAATTAATGTTCCAAGAGTTTATGATCATTTNTCCACNGACAAATTAATTTCTATGGAATGGTTAGANGGAAATAATTTACTATCATACAAAAATGAGAAACANGANATAAGNAAAATGATAGCTGTAAANATGTTTCATGCNTGGTATCTTCCATTCTACAAATGTGCNATAATTCATGGTGATCCACATCTTGGTAACTATACTGTTGCATCCGATTATTCAATAAATTTACTTGATTTCGGTTGTATTCGAATATTCGATCCAAAATTTGTTAAAGGTGTTATTGATTTATATCATGCAATTTTGAATGAGGATCAAGAGTTAGCTGTGCATGCATATGAAACTTGGGGTTTTGAAAATATTACTAAGGAATTAATAAATATACTCAATATTTGGGCAAAGTTTCTTTATTCTCCACTTCTCGAAAATAAAATTAGGAAAATGCAAGACACAAACTCTACTGCATATGGTGCCGAGGCAGCTGCGAAAGTACATAAAGAACTTAAAAGAATTGGGGGTGTAAAGCCTCCACAAGAGTTTGTATTTATGGATAGAGCAGCAATTGGTTTAGGATCAGTTTTTCTTCATTTAGATGCAGAAATTAATTGGTACAAGCTTTTTAACAATTTAATAGAAAATTTTGATGTTGAGAAAGTTAAAAAATTTCAGAATAAACAATTAAATTTTGTGAAAATTAAAGATATTCGTTAATTTTTTTACTATAAAACTCAGCTTGAGAAAGCCACTTATCTAATTCAGCCATAGTTTTACTCATTTCTGCAGATTGATCATCAAGCCATGTATTAAAAACATGACTGTAAATTAAAAAAATAATATTTACTTTGATAAAATCAATGAGATAATTATTTTTAACATTTGCTACCTCTAAAAATAGATCCATTGAATCTAAAATTTTTTTCATAATTGTTTTGAGTTCTACTGGAGATTTCTTTAACTCTGATAAAAGATTTTTTAGACCGGTTTTATAATAATTTAAATTTTCAAATCTTAACATTATTAATTCAAAAAGATTGTCTTTAATGGAGTTTTTATTAAATTCCTCTACGTCTATATTAGCTAAAACTTTGTCATCAATCATTTCGCTGAATGATTCTAAAAATTGCAATTTATTTCTAAAATAATATTTTATTGTCGCTAAATCAGATTTGTTTGCTGAGGCTAGACTTTCTAATGAAAAATATTTCCAACCTTTTTTTTCAATTAATTCAAATCCAAGAGCTATCAATTTTTCTTTTTTGTTTTTCACCATAATTTCTTTAATACAATTTAAAAGTTGTATTTAGTTTATATATATATATCATAATTAAGAATTTTATTAATCTAATTATTAGAGTCAAGAGTTCGTTAATGGATATCTCTACCCTAGAGACATACATATCAAAAGTTCCTGATTATCCAAAAAAGGGAATTTTATTTTATGATATATCTACACTTTTAAGTAACAAATTAGCTTTTAAAAATTCAATCGAAAAAATGTCGGATCGCTTAAAAAATTATGATATTGATAAAATTGCAGCCATAGATGCGAGAGGCTTTATATTTGGATCAGCTATTGCAACAGTACTAAATTTAGGTCTAATTATGATAAGAAAAAAAAATAAACTTCCAGGAGAAGTTATAAGCTACAATTATGATCTCGAATATGGTTCCGATAGTTTAGAAATCAATTCAAAAGTTGGAAAATGTAATATTGCATTAGTGGACGATTTATTGGCAACAGGTGGAACAGCAAGAGCAGCTTGTGAGCTAATAAAAAAATCTGGTGGAACTGTGAAATGTTTTTTTACCTTGATTGAACTTGAATTTTTGTCAGGTAGAAAATTAATAAATGTTCCGTTTGAAACTATAATTAAGTATTAAGATTATGACTAGAGATCACAAATTATTTCTCAAATGGTTGCTACAGTTTAGTTTAATTTTTTTCTTCTTTTATTTTATATGGGATCAAGGTCTGATAGGAATGGTTTTATTAACAGATAAAAGTTACATCACTAGTACTATTCTATTTCTTTTTTTTCTAATATGCTCACATTGTGGTTATTTCACCTATCTAATTTCTACAGAATTAAATAAAGCCCATATTATTAAAAAAAATCTTCTTAAAAGAAATGTTAAACTCAAAATTATTGATAATAGGTTAATACTGACTTCAAAAGGTGAAATTGCTTCTGGTATTGTTTCAGATTATTTTATTGATACCCTAAATCTTAAAAAAAAAGATACTGATAATCAAAATAAAATTTTGGATTCATATATTCAAAAAACAAATGGTTATTATGAACTAGGCTGGTTTAGTGCTGATCTAATGTTAAAGTTGGGGTTAATAGGTACTGTCATTGGTTTTATTATAATGCTAGGGTCTTTGTCTAATATCACAACATTTGATGTAACCTTATTACAAGGTGTCCTTACAACCATGGGTAGTGGTATGGGTGTTGCTCTATATACAACATTGTCTGCATTAGTTACTGGAGTTTTTATAGCTATACAATATTTCAACTTGGAAAGCGGCTGTGAAGAATTATTTTCTGTCATAAACCAGATTTCCGAAGTAAGTTTAGATAACCAAAAATAAATTATGGCTTACTCAGGAAGAAGAATTAAAGCTGACCCATTTACAGATTTGTTATTTAACATTCTTTTGGCATTTACATTATTAATGTTTCTGGCAATTATTTTTATGAATCCAATTCCAAAAACTGGCGTAATAAATCCTAAAGCTGAGTATATTATTACTGTAAGTTGGAAAGATAATAGTCCGGACGATATAGATACTTATGTTCAAAGTCCAACCGGAGATTTAGTTTGGTTTAGAGGAACAGAAGCTGGTTTCGTGCATCTCGACAGAGATGATAGAGGTTTGTTAAATGATACAATAATGATAAATGGTGAAAAAGTGCAAAATCCTTTAAATCAAGAAGTAGTCACTTTAAGGGCGGTAGTTCCAGGTGAGTATATTGTTAATATTCATTATTACGCAACTATTACCAATCAACCTGTGGATGTGAATGTGAAAGTTGAGAAAGTAAATCCTCAACTTGAAGTAATTTACTACGGGACTGTACCATTAGAAAAAAAAGGAGTAGAAAAAACCGCCACTAGGTTTAATATAACTCAAGATGGAAAAGTCGCAGTAAGTGGAAATTTATTTAAACAATTAGTCCCTAATAAATAAAAAATGGAGTCAAAATGAGTACAACAATTTTATCAATAGTAGTTAGTTATATAATACTTGGTTTTTTATTGTTAATTTTTAATCTGAAAACAAGCTATCATTGGATAGTTAAATCAATAATGATATTATCAGTAACTTTTTTTTATATATTAACTTACAATTCTTTTAAAGAAATATTAGGTTGGCCAACAAAAGGTGATTTGCCAGAAAGATTTAGACTAGTTGGTGCACAAATTTATGAACCTAATGCAGTTACTAATTCAGAAGGGGCTATATATATTTGGATAACAGATATGAATGAGAAGGCTGGACTTGGAATACCTAGATCATTCCTTCTACCTTATAATAAAGAGCGTCATGAAAGAATATCCAAGGCTACTGTGAATTTGAAAAATGGAATCCCTCAGATGGGGGAAATTGAAGAAGAGGAGAAGGAAACAGGGATAATTAGTAAGGCATTAGAAAAAAAGAAGACTGTAGCAAGTAGTACAAAGGTAAAATTTTTTGACATGCCAAATCAATTACTTCCAGAAAAATGATTAATCGTTTATGTAATTTTTTCATTTCTATATCTACATTTTACTTTTTAAGTTGTTCTTCTGAAAAGCAGGAATATTTCCCATTAAATTCAGGTAAAGTGTGGAATTATGACGTCACAATTAATCCTGGAGTTGAGGATAAAGTAAATTACAAAAAAACAAACTTTAGCTTAAAAAAACAAAAAATACTCTTTGAAGGAGAGGAATTTTTGATGCAACCAATATTAAGGGAAGACAACAGCATTTATTATTATTCACGAAATAAAAATGGTATTTTACGAAAAGGTATTCAATTTAATGGAAACCCTAATATTAAATTTGAAGAGGATGAAAAATATGTTCTTAAATATCCCATTGAACTTGGAACAGAATGGAATGCTCAAAGTAAAACATATTTAATTCTTAGACGGTATGCTTATTTTGATTATAGAGCTACCACTAATTTTGATATTAATTATAAAGTTTCTTCAATTAATGAGACAATAAAAGTTCCAGCGGGTAAATTTAGAGATTGTATAAAAGTTTCAGGTAATGGAAACACTACATTTATAGGTGATAGGGAAATCGGTGCGATAAATATTGAAATTAAGACCGAAGATTGGTACGCTCCAAAAATAGGTTTAATAAAGAGCATAAGATTAGAAAAAACTGACACTGAACTTTTCGGAACAAGTAAAATGGTGCAAGTATTAGATGATTATAAATAATAAAAATCATAATTTATTTATATCATTTTCAATCGTCGTTTTGATCTTGTATTTAGGAAAAAATCTATTAATTCCGTTTTTTTTTTTCAATATTTTTATTTATTATTTTAAAATCCCTTTCAAGTAAAATTTCAAACAAGCAAATTTTTAATACATCCATACCCTATAATTTATCTTTTTTAATTGTCACAATTCTACTTTTTTTTATTTTCTACATTTTTGGAATTCTGATAGAAAATAACCTTTCAGTATTAATTATGTCCTCTGATGAATATCAGGATAATTTATTACAAATATTTTCAAGGATAAAAGAAAGTAGATTAAACTTTTTACCATTTTCTTATGCTGAATTTGTAGATGAATTAAACTTCACAAAAATCTTTACCGATGCTCTCAATCTACTAACTTCATTCGCAAGTAATTTCTCATTAATAATTTTATATTTAATTTTTTTTATCTTAGAAGAAAATTTTTTTAAAATGAAGATTCTCAAATTATTCAACAAAAGTTCATCAAGAAATATTTTCGAAAGAATTAGAAAAGAAATTTTTGGTTATTTTCAAATTAAAACGTTTACAAGCATATTAACTGGTATTTTTACTTTTCTTCTTTTATTTTTATTTAATAGCGATTTAGCAATATTGTTTGGTTTGTTGGCATTTGTTTTAAATTTTATTCCGTTCCTAGGCTCACTAATATCTATATTATTGCCATTTTTATTTTCTATGGTGCAATTTTTAGATTT
The DNA here is from genome assembly GCA_002717855.1 of Rickettsiales bacterium. The sequence goes on along the minus strand of PBCD01000002.1, from coordinate 7,782 downwards.
TTTTCAACCACTTATGATTCTTGTTTTTTCTTTTTTAATTCAAATTCTTATAGGAAATATTGTTGAACCCAAGCTAATGGGAAAATCTCTAAATTTGAGTCCTTTAGTGATGCTTTTAACTCTGGGATTAATGGGAAAATTATGGGGAATTAGCGGTATGTTTTTAAGTATTCCGATTTTAGTTATTTTATTGATTTGTTTTAATAATTTTGAATCAACAAAAAAAATAGCAATACTATTGTCGGAAAAAGGGGAGATTAACTAAATTATCTTCTTTATGGATTTTGTGGCTTAATTCTATTGATAGCAACAAACCAAAGCCAAAAAAATAAGTTACCATAGAGGAACCACCATATGAAACTAAAGGCAAAGGAATGCCCACAACGGGTGTAAGTCCCATTACCATTGCCATGTTTATCGCTCCGGATATAAAAAAATTTGTGATCACAGCAATACCAACAACTTTAGAAAAAAAACTTTTTTCAATTGAACTGGTCATTATGTATCCAATTATACATATCAAAACAAAAAGACCTATAACGGATAAGGTACCTAAAAAACCAAACTCCTCACCTAACATAGAAAATATAAAATCTGTTTTCTTTTCTGGTAAAAAATCTAAATGAGATTGTGTGCCTTTTAACCAACCTTTACCAAAAAAACCACCTGACCCAATAGCTATTTCTGATTGGATAATATGATAGCCCGTACCCAATGGATCTTTGTAAGGATCAAAAAATGTAAGTAATCTTTGTTTTTGATATTCATGCAGTAAATTCCATACTAATGGAGTAGAGGATAAAAAAATAATTCCACAAAATAAAAAAAATTTGTAATTTATACCCACAATAAAAAAAACAACAGCACCTAAAAAAAGTAATATTAAAGATGTACCTAAATCTGGCTGGTTAAGGATTATTGAAAATGGAATAGCTATCATCATTATAGGTAGTAATAAAAAAATATAATCTTTTAATCCCTCTATTTTTTTTTCATCAAAAAATTTAGCTAAACCAATAATTAAAAAAATTTTCATTATCTCTGAGGGCTGGATATTTACCCCAAGAACATTAATCCAGCGCCTTGATCCTTTTCCTATAAATCCATAAAATGTTGCATAGATTAAAATTACAACTCCAAAAATGTAAAACAAGAATGAATACTTTTGCCATGTGTTAATGTTTATAAGGGCTACGATAAACATAATTGTAAAGCCGAATATCAATTTAAATACATGTGAGTAAGTTGCGTTCATTCCCTCAGAATTAGAAGCACTATAAATCATTATCAATCCTATTAAAGATAAAAATAAAACTGACATCACTAGTGTCCAATTAAGATTTTTTAACTTATATAATATATCCTGCATATTAAGTATTTAAGATCTTTAACGCATTATCTAAAATATCTCTTGCCATTGGCGCGGCTACTTTAGATCCACTACCTTCATGCTCTAATATTATAGAAATTGCAAGTTTTGGATCTTTAAAAGGAGCAAACCCAGAGAATATTGAATGATCTCTCAATTTATATGGTAATTCTTTATTTTCAATAACACCGGATTCTCTTTCTGCAAGACTGATACGTCTTACTTGTGAAGTACCAGTTTTTCCAGCCATTTTATATCTTTTGCTTTTTAATCTTGATGAAAATGCAGTTCCTTTGTATTCATTTACCACTCCAAACATTGAATCTTTAACAAAATCAAGTGAATTTTTATCAATTTCAAGATCAGAGAAATTCAATTGTGTGTTAGTATCATATTTTATTTTGGGATAAATATTTTTTCCACAAGCAATCCTTGCTGTCATGATTGCTAATTGTAAAGGGGTGGAAAGTGTAAAACCTTGTCCAATTACTGCATTATAGGTTTCTCCGAGATGCCAGGAATCATTTTTATTTTTTTTCTTCCATTTGACAGTTGGCATTAATCCACTGCTTTCATTCGGCAAATCAATCATTGTTTTATTTCCTATCGAAAATTTATTTGCTAATATAGCTAATTCATCAATATTTATATCTTTTGCTAAATTATAAAAAAAACAATCACATGACTCTTTTATTGCTTGTCTTAAATCAACATAACCATGACCTTTCCTTTTCCAACAATGAAATTTATGATTTCCTAAGTCTGTATGACCAGAACAGAAATACTTCTGATTAAGATTAAAGCTGTTTTGCAATACATAAAGAGCAACAATTAATTTAAAAGTTGACCCTGGTGCATAAAGTCCTGAAATTGATTTATTCAAAAGTGGTTTGTTAGGATCATTCTGATAAGCCCTCCAACTGTCACTTTTAATCCCATAACTAAATTCGTTAATATCAAACGATGGTGATGACAACATTGAAATAACCCCGCCTGTTTTACAATCTATTAAAACCATACTTCCGTTTGTTTTTTTCATTAAATTGTAATTATACTCTTGAATATTACAGTTCAAATAAGTTTTAAGGTTTTTCCCGGGCTTACTTTTTAAAGTGTCTAGTTTTCTAATAATTGTGCCACTAGAATTTGACTCAATTTTTTGCCAGCCTTCTTTGCCAAGAAGATCAGTATTATAAATTTTTTCTATGCCTGTTTTTCCAATTTTCAAATCAGGAGATTTTTTTTTATTTTTGATTTTAGAATTATAACCCACATATCCAATTACATGAGAAAAAGCATAATTGTTGTCATAACTTCTTACTTTTTCTTTAGTTATTGACATAAAGGGAAATTGATGTGAGAAATATTCAAAAGTTTCCAACTCTTCCCATGTTAAATTTTTTTTAATTGTAATAAAGTCGTCAAGAGTATTTCTTTTCATATTCTTACTTAATTGAAAAAAATCATCTTCAGTGACATCTAAAATTTTTTGTAGTTTAATAATCTCCTTTTTAATTAAACTTTTTTTTTCTTTTAAAAGACTTATTTGATAATCAATTCTGTTCTCAGCAATTCTCATATTGTTTTGATCAAAAATAATTCCTCTTTCGGGATACAAAATTTTTATCTTTGTTCTATTGTCCTCAGAAAGCTTACCAAATTTTGATTTATTAAGAATCTGAAGATAGTACAACTTTCCTATAATAAGAGATGAAAGTATCGCTTTACCAAGGCCAAGAATAAATATTCTTTTTTGAAAACCCTTATGTTCTTCAATATCTCTATTCATTGTTAAGTTTTATTTTTTCGTTTAACTTATTTATTAACATAAAAAAAATAGGGAAAGTTACTACTGTTATTAATATTGTAATTATAAATTCAATTATATCAAATTTAATTTCATCTAAATAAAAATCGTGAACAACATAGTTTAATAAACTGTATAATGTAAAAATTAAACCAAACCTTAACCAAGTAAAAAAGAACTTTTTACAATATAAATTTTCGTTATCTTTTCTTTGAATTAAGAAAATAGAAAGTAAAACCAATGATGAAAATCCAAAAAAAATATTATTAAATAAATCAATTAAAATGCCAAAAATCAAAATAATTAATGGTCTTATTCTTTTATAATCACAACAAATCCAACAATATAAAATCATAAAACCAGTGTTAGACTTAAAGTAATCAAATTGCAAAAAATATAATGGTGATGAGTCTATTAGGCAAAATAAAAAAGATGAAATAAATGGAGAAGCTAATAAAATTTTAGTATATAACTTGTTAATAAAAGTTAAATTCATTTGTTATGAGAGAATGGTTGATTTTTTTGAAAATCATATACTAACACTTTTATATATTTAGAATCCTCTTTTCTTGCTAAAGGTTTTACATAGATTTTATCATCAATTATTAAAACTTTACCAACTTGTATACCCTCTTTGAAATAACCAGAAGAATTTGTAGATAAAATCGTCTCACCATTTATTAATTTATTCTCTCCTTCTAAGTGTTTAATGCTGAATCCATGTAAATTACCATTAACAAAAAACTTTAAATTACTTTTCAATGAAAAAACTGGTAAATTTGATTTTGGGTCTGTCAGAAGTAAAACTTCTGAGGAATTTTTTTCAACTTTAATTACGCGTCCAATCAATCCATTTTTATTTAATACAGGGTTGTTAATTTTGACATTATCGTCAAAGCCAACATCGATAAATATATTTTGAGATGCAAAATTAATTGGATCATTGATGATTCTTCCTGAAACTTTATAACTCGATGGTGGTGATTTCAAATTTAGTAAATTTTTAAGTTCTATATTTTCAATTTCTAAATGGTAAAGTTCATTAAGTTTAGTTTCATAATCTTCTAATTTAGAAATCAATTCCTCATTTTTGCTTTGTATTTCAGTGATATGATATATTTGTTCTAAAATATTTGTAAATTTATTGAATGGAAATATTAAAAAAGAAGAAAATGGCTTAAAATAGTCAATTAATAAAATTCTTAAATCAGAATTTTCTTTTTTATAGTTAAATGATAAAACCAAAATTGTTACGGATATTATGAAAGAAATTAATATTTCAATAAAACCATAGTTAAGAAATGTTGGTTTTAAAAATTTTGAGAATGTACTCTGAGAGTAAGCCATTTTAATAGCTACTGGATAGTACCGAACTTAGAGATTTTAAATTTTCTGCACATTTTCCTGTGCCCTGAACCACACAACTCAGTGGGTCATCAGCAATTGTTACTGGCAAACCAGTTGCATCTCTTATTGATTGATCTAAATCACCTAAAAGTGAACCTCCTCCTGTTAAGACGATTCCTTTATCAACTATATCAGCAGCTAATTCGGGATCTGAATTTTCTAAAGTGTTTTTTACTGCTTCAATTATTGCCTGAACTGGTTCAAACAAAGCTTCAGAAATTTGTTTTTGATTAATGACAACTTCCTTTGGAACACCTTTAAGCAAATCTCTTCCTTTAATATGCAACACTTTACCTTCTCCATTTGGTGGAGACGCAGCAATGCCAATCGCTTTTTTTATTCTTTCAGCACTACTCTCACCTACAAGTAAGTTGTGAGCTCTTCTAATATAATTTATAATCGCTGAATCCATTGCATCTCCACCAACTCTTACAGAATGAGCATGCACAATTCCACCCAACGCTAACAATGCAACTTCGGTTGTTCCCCCACCAATATCAACAACCATTGAACCAGAAGGCTCAGTAACTGGAAGACCAGCGCCAAGCGCTGCAGCCATAGGTTCATCTATTAAATATACTTTTCTTGCACCGGCCGCCGCTGCAGAACCTTCAATTGCTCTTCTCTCAACTGAGGTTGCACCTGAAGGCACACAAACTACAACTACCGGGCTAAAGAAATTGTTTTTTGAATGAGCTTTTCTTATAAAATGTTTTATCATTTCTTCAGCAACATCAAAATCAGCAATAACTCCATCTCTCATTGGTCTAATCGCTGTGATGTTACCGGGAGTTCTACCTAGCATTGTTTTAGCTTCGTGCCCAACTGCTAAAACTTTAGCCTTACCCTGCCTTTTATCATTAGCTAAAGCAACAACAGAAGGTTCATTTAGAACTATACCTTTACCTTTAACATAAATAAGAGTATTAGCTGTGCCTAAATCGATAGCAATATCTTGGGAAAAGAGTCCAAAAAAATCAAACATAACTTACAATTTTAAATAATTATAGTTTATTATTATCACAAATTTAACAAAAATATACTATATTGCGTGTTTATCAAAAGTTTCATTATTTTTCTTTAAATTTTTAGATAGAAAAATTTCTTTTTTATTTTTAAGTTTATTTAAAGCATTTATATATGATTTTGCAGAAGCAACCATGGTATCAATATTTTTTCCTTGCCCTAAAACTGTTATTCCAGATTCTTCAAGTCTCACAATAACTTCTGCTTGAGCGTCAATTCCTTTTGTTATAGCATTTACCTGATATAAAATTAATTGAGATTTATTCGGAACAACTTTTTTTATTGAATTAAAAATTGCATCTACTGGTCCTTGTCCAGAAGATTTAGATATACAATTTTTTTCATCTATTTTTAAATTAATAGTTGCTTCAGCTTTAGCTTTATTTCCACATTTAACATCTAGATTCAAAAATTGAATGTAGTCGTAATTTAAATCAAAGGTATCGTCAATTAGAGCTATTATATCTTCCTCAAATATTTGTTTTTTTTTATCGGCTAAATCTTTAAACTTTTTAAAAATCTTATTTAGCTTTTTTTCAGATTTAAATTTATAACCCAATTCATTTAATTTTACCTTAAATGCGTGCCTTCCAGAATGTTTTCCTAAAACAAGCTCAGAAGATTGTAAACCTATGGACTCCGGTGTCATTATCTCATATGTATTGGCATTCTTTAACATTCCATCTTGATGAATTCCTGATTCATGTGCAAATGCATTTTTACCAACTATAGCTTTGTTGGGTTGCACTTTAAAACCTGTAATTTGAGATACAAGTTTTGAAATTTTAATTATTTTATTAGTTTTAACATTTGAATAAAAAGGAAAAAGATCTTTTCTAGTTTTTAAGCACATTATAATTTCTTCTAATGCAGCATTACCTGCTCTTTCTCCTATTCCGTTAATAGTGCATTCAACTTGTCTAGCTCCCGCTAGCAACGCATTAATTGAATTTGATACTGCCAAACCTAAATCGTTGTGGCAGTGAACTGACAATATAGCTTTGTCAATATTTACTACATTATCTTTAATATTCTTGATTAAATTAGAAAATTCAGAAGGTATTGAATATCCAACTGTATCAGGAATATTAATTGTTTTTGCACCACTAGAAATTGCGGTTTCGATGGACTTATATAAGAAATCAAGATTGGTTCTTGAAGCATCTTCAGGTGACCATTCGACATCATCAACAAATTTCTTAGCCCTTCGAACGCTACTTTTGATAGAAGCAATTACATCTTCTCTCGTCATTCTAAGTTTATATTTCATGTGCAAATCGCTAGTTGAAATGAACGTATGTATCCTTGGAAATTTTGCTTTGTTAAGTGCCTCTCCAGCAATATCAATGTCTTTATTTTGTGCTCTAGCCAAACCACAGATAATTGAATTTTTAGCCGTCTCTGAAACTTTTTTTACAGAATCAAAATCTCCTTGAGAAGCAAAAGGAAATCCAGCTTCTATTACATCGACCTTCATAGAGTCTAAAATCACAGCAATATTTATTTTATCTTCTACTGACATTGACACACCAGCTGATTGTTCCCCATCTCTCAAAGTTGTATCAAAAATTATAATTTTATCTTTTTTCATATTTTAATATTTTTTCTAATTTTTTTTCTTATCTACAATTTTATTGGCAGTTATCCAAGGCATCATTGCCCTTAATTTTTTACCAACATCTTCAATTTGTTTTTTTTCTTGAATCTTTCTTTCAGCTTTAAAATTAAGTTGTCCAGATTTACATTCTAAAATCCAATCTCTAGCAAATTTTCCTGTCTGAATTTCATCCAAAATTTTTCTCATTTCTTTTTTAATATCTTTATTAATAATTCTCGGGCCTCTAGTCAAGTCCCCATATTCTGCAGTATTTGAAATAGAATACCTCATATTTGCAATCCCACCCTCATATATTAAATCAACTATAAGTTTTACTTCATGCAAGCACTCAAAATAAGCCATCTCTGGAGAATATCCAGCTTCTACCAAAGTTTCAAAACCGTTTTGAATTAATGCTGTTAATCCTCCACATAAAACAGCTTGTTCTCCAAATAAATCTGTTTCACACTCTTCCTTAAATGTAGTTTGTATAATGCCTGATCTTCCACCACCAATTGATGCCGCATAAGATAATCCAACTTCTATAGCTTTACCTGAAAAATCTTGGTGTATCGC
>PBCD01000001.1 GCA_002717855.1 Rickettsiales bacterium | reverse complement strand
ATCATATCTAAAAATCTTCAAATACAATATGTTGTATTCTTTGTGTCATTTAATACTATAACTTGTTGCCTGTTAATATATTTTATAATAATATATTTTTATGACAACAGACAGTAAAAATACTTTCAATGTTTTTAAAAACCCTATTGATGATATTGAAGAAATTATAAATTCATATGAATTCGAGTTTTTAAGAATCACGTCGTATGAGATAATAATTTACTGTCAAGGAAATTGGACAAATCATAAAGTTGTTTTTAACTGGAATCCCTCAAATAATATCATAAGTATTCAGAATAATTTGGGTATCTCTATTCCTAAAAAACTTAACGATAAAGTTAGAATAATGATTTCAATCATTAATGAGGATTTGAAACTTGGGTATTTCATTTTTTTTTCAGATCAACAATCTATTTTTTTTAAGCATAATATTTTATTGAAAGGTCAAAGTTATTTCTCAACCGAGCAGATTGAGGAGTGCATTGATAGTATAGTAAATGATTGTGAGAAATACTTCCCTGCGTTTCAAATTTTTCTTCATAAAATTAATAATCCAAGAATTGCGATAAAAAGTGCATTAGTAGAAACACTTGGCGAAGCATAAATGAAAGATAAAATTTTATTAATTGGTTGCGGGAATCTTGGAAAATTACTTTTGCAAGTTTGGCATACAAACAAACATTCTGTTGCTGTCCTTGATAAGAGAAAAAATATAAAAGATCTAATTAATAAGGAAACTTCTAATATAAAATTTTTTCATAAATTAATTGATATTAATTTAGACGAATTTTCAATAATAGTTTTTTGTATTAAACCTCAAGATTCAAAAAAAATATTTTATAAAATCTCAAAATTTATTAACACAAAACATATTGTAGTTTCATTAGTGGCTGGATTGGAAATTAAGACTATAAAAAATTGTTTAAATAAATCCAATAATATTATAAGAGGAATGCCTAATATTTTTTGTGGTGTAATGAAAAGTTCTACTGCAATTTTTTCAAATGATAAACTGAGTAAAAATAACAAGAGAACAATCGATAATTTATTCAATCTATTAGGAGTAAACTTATGGTTGAAAAAAGAAAATGAAATGAACTTCTTCACAGCAATGTTTGGCGGTGGTCCAGCATATTTCTTTTATTTCCTAAACATGATTTTAAAAATCGCAAAAAGTCAAGGAATTCCAAAACTAAAAGCGGAGAGACTTTTAAAAAATTTACTAGCAGGATCGCTCAAGTTTACTGATCAAAATAAATTAAGTTTCTCAAAACTTATTTCAATAGTAACAAGTAAAGGGGGAACCACTGAAGAAGCAATAAAATATTTTGAAAAAAATGAAAATTTTTTTAGATTATTTTCAAAAGGAATTGAAAAAGCAACATCTAAATCAAAGAAGATTAGTAAATCCTTAAATTAATTTTTTACTTATCTTATTGGTAAAAAAATAACGAATCTTGCACCACCCAATTTTTTTGAGTCTTCGACAACTATTCTTCCGCCCAACTTAACAGCTATATCTTTTGCAATACTTAAACCTAAACCTGATCCACCAAGATTAAGATTTCTTGATATATCTTTTTTAAAAAAAGGTCTAAAAATCTTATTTTTTATTTTTTTTGAAATACCTGGACCATTATCCTCAACACAAATTTTTAAGATTTTATTTTCTTTTGTTACATCGATTTGTGTCTCTTTACTAAATTTGCAAGCATTATTGATTATATTAGAAACCACTCTGTATAAGTTATTGTATTGACTTTTGATTTCTAAATTTTTTTCACAGTAAAAATGTATCTTATTACTTACAAAAGATTTTTTTGTACTATTAATAATTTTAGAGATAAAATTATACATTTTAATATTTTTTAACTTTTCTGAATTATTAATATTCTCAGAAAAGTCTAAGTATTCAGTTAGTATGTTTTGCATTGCTTGAACATCTTCTTTTATTTCTTCAATGTCCTTAACATTGCTTGATAACTCAATTTGAAGTTTTATTCTTGTTATAATTGTTCCGAGATCGTGAGATATACCTGCCAAAAGCTGTGTTCGATGTTTAATTTGATTATTTATGCTTTTTTTCATTCTCAAAAAAGCATTGCCTGCTTGTCTAACTTCCAAAGCTCCTTCAGGTTTAAAATTTTTTGAATCAATACCCAATCTAAAATCTTCTGAAAATTTTGCCAATCTACTTATAGCTCTCACTTGTATTCGCATAAACAAGAACGAAATTAAAGATAGAATCATTGAAGAAAATATTATCCATAAAAGTAGTATAATTGGAGTTTCACTAATTAGATATTTTTTTGGAAATGTAATCTCTAGAAACTTTTCATCTAATATTAAAATTATAAAAATTTTTTCTTTTTCGAAAAATAACTTGTGCTCGTACTTTATTCTTGTTTTGAAAGTATTCTTTATATTAGTAAACATAAAACTTGATTTTTCCTTTTTTTTTAAAAAAAATTCAGGAGAAACTAATCTAGTTTTAATGTTTAAGAAGTTTGACAACTGATCATCTATTAAAGAAGTTTTTAAAAAATCACCTACAATAAGGTTTACTTGATTACTTGCGATATTAGCAAATCTCGTTGTTATTTTTTCCCAATGTCTGTCATAAAAAAGAAAAATTGCTAAAATCTGGATGCAAATTAAGGGTAGGAAAAAAATTATGATAAATCTTCCAAGTATTTTTTGTGGAAGTATTTTTTTAATCTTTGATTTCATAATCCGTTTTAAGCATATATCCATAACCTCGTATGGTTTTAAGAAACGAACTGCCATCACTATTAATAATTTTTCTTCTTAATCTAGTTATAAAAACATCAACATTTCTTGAATCTTCATTAATTTTGAGATTTTTCGCGATTTCATTTCTACTTATAGTTTTATTCATATTTTTAGCAAGTTGCTCAATTATCATGGCTTCTTTATTAGTTATCCTAATTGGATTATTATTTTTTCTGAGCTCTTGAAGGTTAAAGTCAAATTCAAAATCTCCGAATGATATTTTTTTTGAGGTACGTAAGTTAATTCTTGGGTTTAATAATTTTTTAATTCTTAAAATTAATTCTGCTGGTTCAAAAGGTTTTACTAGATAATCATCACAACCAAACTGATAAGTACTAACTTTTTTTTCAATATTTGATAAAGCAGATAGCATTAAGATTGGTATGTTAGTATTTTTTTTTCTGAATTCTTTTAAAAAAGTTATACCATTTATTTTCGGCATCATGATATCTAGGATGATGAGATCAAATGTAAAAAATTTTAAAAGATTATTTGCACAATCAACATTCTTAGCAGATGAAACTAAATATAGATTTTTTATTAAAAATTTTGAGATCAAATTTCTAATTTTATCGTCATCATCAATACATAGTATATGTTGAGAGTTTTTAAAATTTAAATCCATTTTTAATTATTTAGTTTTTATCATTTAAAATATGCACTTTATTGGTATACTTTTAGATTTTAACTAATAAAGAGAATTATGCAATTAATCCCTTTTGACAAAAGAGAAGGCTTCATCTGGATGAACGGAAACCTCTTGGAATGGAACCAAGCAAAAATTCATGTTTTAAATCATGGATTACATTATGGAAGCTGTGTGTTTGAAGGAATAAGAGTTTACAACAAAAAAATATTTAAATTAAAAGAGCACATTGAAAGATTATTTTTTTCTGCAAAAATCCTAGATCTTGATATTCCTTATAAACTCGAAGAATTAATTAAATTTACAGAATTAATAGTAAAAAAACAAAATATTGAAGATGGGTACATTAGGCCAGTAGTTTGGAGAGGAAGTGAAATGATGGCCATATCATCGAAGGAAGCATCAATAAACATCGCTATAGCAGCATGGAAATGGCCTTCATACTTTTCCCCAGAAAAAATTCTTCAAGGTATAAATATGACAATAGCTGAATGGAAAAGACCTCCTCCTAACTGCGCACCCACTAACAGTAAGGCAGCTGGTCTTTATATGATTTGTTCTTTAAGTAAGCACAAAGCTGAATCAAATGGTTTTGATGATGCTTTGATGCTTGATTATAGAAATTTTATTGCTGAAGCTACTGGTGCAAATATTTTTTTTATTAAGAATAAAAAAATTTTTACTCCAATAGCAGACTGCTTTTTAAATGGTATCACCAGAAAAACTGTAATAGAAATTGCAAATAATATTGGTATGGATGTTGAAGAAAAACATCTTGAGGTAAATTTTATGAGAGATTGTAATGAAGCTTTTTTAACTGGTACTGCTGTTGAAATCACTCCAATAAATAGAATCGATGATTACAAATTTAATGATAGAGATGTTACAAAATTATTAATTAAGGAATTTACAGATTACGTAATCAGAAATTAGTGTTATTCTTTTTTACTTTATCAATATCACTTTTTTTCTGGTTCACCCATAAAGTATGATTTTTATAGATTTCTTTTTTCCAAAAAGTAGCCTTAACTTTCAGCCAATTAATTATAAACTCAACTGATTTTAAACTTTCCTCTCTGTGCTTGCTAGCAACTGCAATGAAAACAATATTTTCTCCAATTTTTAATCTTCCAAACCTATGAATAATTATTATGTCATCAATATTCCAATTGATTTTTGCTTCCATTACTATTCTTGATAGCTGATATCTTGTCATTTTTTCGTAATGTTCAATGAAAATAGCTTCAACTTTTTTTAAGTCAGATACATCTCTAACTTTTCCTAGAAAAGAAGAGATTGCTCCAGAAAATTTGTTTTTTTTAGAAAAGATATCTAATTCTCTTGCGTAGTCAAAAGGTTTTTTTTGAATAAATATCAAGTTATCCCCCAGTTACAGGAGGAAAAAAAGCAATCTCGTCCTCATTTTTAATGATTGTGTCAAAACTTGAAAAAATACAATTTACTGAACATTTGATATTGTCTGCATCAGAAAAAACATTTTTATATTTAAGCCCTTTATTTTTTAAAAGTTCGATTAACTCAAAAATAGAAATTTTATTTTCAATTCTAATACTTTCTTCAGAAATACCTATTTCTTGTTTAATGCTTGCAAAGTACAAAATTTTCAATTTAGTAACTCCTCAAAATCGTAAAATTTTATTTTTTCACCCTTTTCTATATAATGCTTATTTTCATCTATCTCAATAATTCCTTCACTTCTAATTATTGATGATAAGATTCCAGACCCCTCACTCTTAAATTTTTTAAGTACTAGCTGATTATTATGTAATACTACTGATCCCCTTAACCACTCAGTTCTTCCTATTTTTTTCTTGAATGAAAAACCAGAAGGTACTAATCTATATTTCAATGAATAGGAATTTCTTCCTTTCATTTTATTCATAAACTTTAATATTATCATAAAAAAAGTGACAACTACTGCAACTGGATTGCCAGGAAGACCAAATATTGGCTTTTTATTGATTTTTCCAAAAACAAAAGGCCTACCAGGCTTCACCGAAATTCTCCATAATTTTAATTCTCCAATATCATTTAACACTTTTACTACAAAGTCGCTTTGGCTATCAGCCACACCACCAGTGGTGATTATCATATCTACCTTTGAAGAAGAGCCCAATAGTTTTTTTTTTGATATTTCATAATTATCTTTTAAAATACCAAAATCATAAGTTATACAATTTAATTTTTTAAATAAAGAAATAAGTGTTATTTTATTACTATCAAAAATCTTAAATTTTTCTTTGGCGTGTTTATTTTTAGAAAGTTCATTTCCAGTTGAAAAAATTCCTACTTTAATTTTTTTAAAAACTTTAACTTTACTGAATCCAATGGAGGCGATAGCCCCTAGGTCTACAGACCTAATTTTTGTACCCTTTTTAAAAAGAACAGCACCTTTTTTTATATCCTCCCCTTGAGGCCTAATATTTGATCCCTTGGATGGAATGTTTAAAATTTTTATTTTATTTTTTGTAACTATACAATCTTCGTGCATTACTACAGTATCAATATTAGATTTTTCTTTGAAAATATATGATCCTGTAAATATTTCTAAGGCATGTCCTTGTTTTATTTTTCCAATAAAAGGTTTTCCAGGTTTTGAAGTATTAACAATGATTAATTCATCTTTCTTCTCTACAAAATTATCGAAATTAAAAGCAAAACCGTCTACTGCTGCATTATCATAACTTGGTATATTATAACTAGATATAAGATTTTCAGCTAAAACTCTTCCTTCGCAAAGTTCTAAACTTACTTCCTCATAAGCAGAGGTAGTACTTAAATTTTTTTCAACAATTTTCAGTGCTTTTTTAATGTTTGTTAGTTTTTTAAACTTATTTTTGTAACCTTTAATATTTTTCATCTAATTTTAAAAATTTTAATATAAATTCACCTATATCTTTAGTATTGTTAAAATCAAAAATTGGTAAATTAGAATTTATAATGTTCTTATCAATTACATCATAGACAATTGCAACAGCCTTAGAGTTTTTATTAGAAATTAACGACTTATTTATTTTACTGTTATACAATTCAATTTTCGGGATATCCAATTTTTTATACCCCTCTACTATTAACAGGTCATTTTCCTTCGAAAATTTCTTAATTAAATCATCAAATTCATAATTTTTACTTTTTTTCCCTTTATGTATTAAAGCCCAATTATTTTTTCCACCTAGCATTACTTCTCTAGCGCCAGAATCTCTATGTAGATAGCTATCCTTACCTTTTTTGTCAATTTCAACATTATGATGAGTATGTTTAAAAGTTGATACAACCATTTTTTTTTTTACGAAGTATTTTATCAATCTACATGTTAAATGAGTTTTCCCGCTTCCACTCCATCCGTACAATCCAATTATTTTCATTTAAAAAGATTTGTAGTGTAGTTTAAAATATTCATAACCAGTGTAAATTGTAATTAATGAGGCAATTAATAAACCTATTTCGCCTACTAACATGGTATTAGGTAGTAAGGTAAAGTCATTTCCAATAATTAAAAAACCAAGAGCGAACATTTGGATTAATGTCTTCCATTTTGCGATTTTAGAAACATTAATCGAAATCTCACTTTTTGCAAAAAATTCCCTTAATCCTGATACTAAGACCTCTCTTATTATTATTATGAGAGCTGGATATATAAAAAATCCCTTTATCTTACCAATTGCTACTAAAATAAATAAAATCGATATTATCAAAATTTTATCTGCAATTGGATCCAGAAACATACCTAATTTTGATTCTACTTTAAATTTTCTTGCTAAATATCCATCTAGAAAATCGCTTATGCATGCTATAATATATAATAAAACCGCAACCCAATTGAAAAAAAAAGATTGAGGAATAATATTTATGATTATTATGGGTATACAAAGTACTCTAAAGATTGTTAGGTAGTTCGGAAGTCTTTCAAGGTCAATTTTATCTATTAAACTCATCATAAATTTTTTTTGCCATAATTTTACCAATCCCTGGTGTATTTTCTAAATCTTTAATTCCTGCTTTTTTAATACCACTAATTGAACCAAAATGTGAAAGTAAATTTTTTTTTGCTTTAGCTCCAATTCCTGATATTTCATCAAAGACTGAATTTTGAATTTGAAGCTTTCTTCTATATTTTTGTGAGTTTATTGCAAATCGATGTGCTTCATCCCTTAGCCTCTGAAGAAAATATAATACTTTGTCGTTTTTCTCGAGTTTAACTGATCTGTTTTTTAAAAAAATTGTTTCATTACCAGCATTCCTCTTTACACCTTTAGCAATTGATATTATGTCAATATTTTTGATATTTTTTTCTTTAAGAATATTTTCGACAAGATTGTAATGTCCTTTTCCACCGTCAATAATTATTAAGTCTGGTAGATTATACTTCCATTCATTTTTTTTATCCTCAAAAGAAAATCTTCTACTTATTACCTGTTTCATCATGAAATAATCGTCTTGGATTAAATCTTTCTCACCTTTAATATTAAATTTTCTATATTTCTCTCTACTAAATTTGTGATTATCATAAACAATCATAGTTCCAATAGGATGAGAACCATTTAAATGACTATTATCATATACTTCTATTATTTTAGGGGGTTTACTTAACAACAACTTTTTTGAAATTTCATCGTAAACTAATTTATTATTTAAATTTTTATGCATTTGTTTTTCTAAAGAATGTGAAATATTTTCTATTACCATATTTAATAATTCAAGTTTTTTACCTTTTTTAGGATGAATAATTTTAACTTGNGATTTTTTGTTTTTTCTAAGTGCTTTTTCTAAAAGATCAAGATTATTTATATTTTCGTTAATGTAAATTGATTCTGGAATTTGATTATTTACATAAAAAACACCAATAAATTCCTCAAAAATATCATTTAATTTTTTTTCCGCTTCGTCATTAAAAAAAAATTCTTTATTTCCTAAGTTTTTTCCTGCTCTAAAAAAGAAAACTTGAATACATACTAGATCAATTTTTTTAAAAATTCCTATAAGATCAAAATTTTCTTTATTTTTGAGTGAAACGTATTGTTCTTGTGTAACAGTTCTTAATGCTTTAATTCTATCTCGAAATAATGCTGCGTTTTCATAATCTTGATTGTTACTAGCCTTTTCCATTTGTTTAATTAAATTTTTTTTTATTTCTGAATTTTTACCAACTAAAAACTCTTTTGATTGCTCCACTAAGTGATTATAATCTCTTTTGTTTATCTTGCCGACACACGGAGCAGAGCATCTTTTAATTTGATATTTAAGACATGGTCTTTCCCTATTTTTGAAATTTGCATCTGAACATGTTCTTAGTAAAAATCCTTTTTCTAGAATTATCATCACTTTTTCCATTGATTGAACACTGGCAAAAGGTCCAAAATTAAAATCATTGTTGTTATAAATTTTTCTAGTTTTTCTTAATTTTGGCCACTTTTCAGTTTTACTGATATTTATGTATGGAAATGATTTATCATCAACTAATCTGATATTAAAAATTGGTCTATGTTTTTTTACCAAATTACTTTCAAGAAGCAGTGCATCAACTTCTGTGTGGGTTTTTATAAACTTAACATGCCTTATTAGACTAATTAATTTTTTTATTCTTCTAGTAGCACCATTAAAATTTAAATATGACGAAACTCTATTATGTATATTTTTTGCTTTACCTATATATAAAATTTTTTTTTTTTGATCTAAAAATTGATAAATTCCTGGACCTCTTGAGCAATATATAAGAGACTGTTTAATTGATTTTATTCCTGTATCAATTTCAAATTCCATTTTATTTCAATTGTTTAAGTTTTATTTTGTATATATTTTAATATATATAAATTAAAATTAAAATACTATCCACCAAACCTGTGGATAAGTTTGTTAATATAAGTTGGTTAAATTAAATAAAACTAACAAACATAAGGGTTTTGTTAATTTGCCTAATAATTAGGCAATTACGTAAATAATTGATTTTATTGTATTTTATTAGAATAATTAACTAATACTCATGGAATTTTTTTGTTTTATTTCTAATTCATTTAAAATAATTTTTTTTTTTTACTTGTGAACAACTTTGAAATATTGTCAAGTTTTTTTTAATCATCAATGAATTTTTTTGACTTTGTATGCGCCCAACCTAGGTTTTGTCCACTATCAAGAGAAATTAACTGCCCAGTTATTGATTTATTATTTATTAATAAATCTATAGCTTTATTTATTTCTGATAATTGCACCTGATTTTTAAGTGGTGTTCTGGCAATTTGGTTCTTGAATTCTTTTTTTGTTTGTCTTTTGCTTTTGAGAGTAGGACCTGGAGCAATAGCATTAACCTTTACTTTAGGAGCAAGTGAAAGAGCCAGACTTTTGGTTAAGGTGTATAAAGCTGATTTACTTATGGTGTATGATGTAAAATAAGGTGTAATGTTCAAAACCCTCTGATCAATTATATTAATTACGTCACCATTTTTTTTTCCTAGTTGTTCAACAAAAAATTTAATTAAAAAGAAAGGAGCTTTAAAATTAACATTTAGGTGTTGATCAAGACTTTTAATTGAAGAAGACTTCAACGAATCATATTCAAAAATAGAAGCGTTGTTAATGAGAAGATCAATAGAGTCAAAATGTCTAACTACATTATTAAAAAAAGATTTTATTTTAGAAATATTCTCCAGATTTAATTTAAAGCTTTTTGCGTTAAGCCCCATACGTTTTATTTCATCTACAACCTTTTCTGCTTCAACTTTTGATTTGTTATAGTGAATAGCTATGTTGAACCCTTTTTTTGCAAGATTTAATGCTATTGATTTCCCAATTCGTTGCGATGATCCAGTTATAAGTGCAGTTTTATTTCCCATATTATTTGACTCCTATTTCATCTTTTTCTAATTTTTTAATTTCATCTCTGATTTCAGCAGCCTTCTCAAAGTTTAAGTTTTCTGCACTTTCAATCATTAATGATTTTAATTCCTTAATGTGTGCTAATAAATTATTACCAACAAGTTTTGTTTCATTTAGTTTTCTTTTTGAATTTTTTTCCTGACTGTGTTCAATTATATCAATAATTTTTCTTGTGGTTGATTTAGGTTTGATCTTGTTAATCTTATTATATTCAATTTGTTTTTTCCTTCTTCTGTCTGTTTCATCAATAGCCTCGTAAATTGATTTTGTTTTATTATCTGCGTACAAAATTACTTTTCCATCAACATTTCTAGCAGCTCTTCCTATTGTTTGGATCAATGAAACTTTTGATCTCAAAAATCCTTCTTTATCAGCATCTAATATTGCAACTAATCCACATTCGGGAATATCTAAACCTTCTCTCAACAAATTTATTCCTACTAAAACNTCAAATTCTCCNAGTCTNAGAGATTTTATNANTTNAATTCTTTCAATTGCATCAATATCAGAATGCATATATTTAGTTTTAATGTTCGATTCGTTCATGAAGTCAGTAAGGTCTTCTGCCATTTTTTTTGTCAATGTAGTGACTAAAACTCTTAATTTTTTCTNAATACATTCTTTACTTTGGTCGATGAGATCTTCGACCTGATTTTTAGCATTGTGAATGAAACAATTTGGCTCAATTAAACCTGTTGGTCTTACTATTTGTTCAATAAAAATNCCAGAGGTTCTTTCGAGTTCCCATGAACCTGGAGTTGCTGAAACGTAAATAGTTTGACCTTTAAATTTTGTCCACTCTTCAAACATTAAAGGTCTGTTATCTTTACAAGATGGTAATCTAAAGCCGTGATCAGATAAATTTTCTTTCCTAGATCTATCACCTTTGTACATACCGCCAATTTGTGGTACTGTTACATGAGANTCGTCAATAAAGATTATTGTGTCGTCTGGNAGATATTCAAATAAAGTTGGNGGTGGTTCGCCCTCCATTCTTCCGGTAAGGTGTCTTGAATAATTTTCAATTCCTGAGCAACTACCAGTTGCTGTTATCATTTCTAAATCAAATTTAGTCCTCTGCTCAATTCTCTGCGCTTCTAAAAGTTTATTATTATTTTGAAAATATTCGATTCTATTCTTAAGTTCTTCTTTTATTCTAGAAATTGCTTTTTCTAGTGATGGTTTAGGTGTTACATAGTGACTATTCGCAAATATTGTAATATTCTCTAAACCTTTAAATATTTTACCGGTTAAAGGATCAAATTCTGTAATTTCTTCTACGGTATCTCCAAAAAATGAAATTCTCCATGATCTGTCTTCAAGGTGAGAGGGAAAAATCTCTATAATATCACCTTTGTTTCTAAATGTTCCTCTTAAAAAATTTTGTTCATTTCTNTTAAATTGAAGTTCTACAAGTTTNTNNTTNAATANATCTCTATCNANTTCNTGATNTTTNGANANCTTTNANGTCATTGATTGATAGGCCTGAACAGATCCTATGCCATAAATACAAGACACGCTTGCAACAATAATTGTATCTCTTCTTTCTAATAAAGCCCGGGTTGCTGAATGTCTCATTCTATCAATCTGTTCGTTTATTGAGGATTCTTTTTCAATATACGTGTCCGTTCTAGCTACATATGCTTCTGGCGTGTAATAATCGTAATATGAAACAAAGTATTCAACACAATTTTCAGGAAAAAAACTTTTCATTTCACTGTAAAGTTGAGCAGCAAGAGTTTTGTTTGGAGCAAAAATTAACGCAGGTCTTTGCAAATTTTTTATAACATTAGCCATTGTAAATGTTTTTCCAGATCCAGTTACCCCAAGAAGCACTTGATCCTTTTTATTCTGCTTTAATCCGTCACATAATTGTTGAATTGCTTCGGGTTGATCCCCGGATGGGAGAAAATCACTTTTTATTTTAAAATTCATAAAGTTTGCTATAAAGTTAAATTAATTAACAATCACTTTTAGAAATATATATAATCTATAAGTCAAACTTTTAAATTTTTATTTTTCAAGATATTTAATGTCGATTTTATCTGATAGATTAAACAATTTCAAACCGTCACTTACTGTAAAAGTTAGTCAAAAGGCCAGAGAATTATCATCAAAAGGAATTAGTATAATAAGCTTAAGTTCTGGTGAACCAGATTTTGATACACCAATTCACGTTAAAGACGAGGGTATTAAAGCTATTCATAATGGATTTACAAAATACACTGCGGTTGATGGAATTGACTTATTAAAGTTGGCGATAACACAAAAGTTCAAAAAAGATAATTCACTTAACTATGATGTTAGTCAAATTACTGTTGGAGTAGGGGGTAAACATGTAATCTTTAATCTTTTTATGTCTACATTAAACCATGGTGATGAAGTAATAATTCCTTCTCCATTCTGGGTCTCTTACCCTGATATCGTTTCTCTTTGCGAGGGAAAACCCGTCATAGTAAATACCACAGAGTCTAATAAATTTAAAATGACACCAGACGAGCTTGAATCAAAAATAACAAAAAAAACAAAATGGGTTATTATAAATTCACCTGGGAATCCTACAGGTTCGTCATACTGTAAAGAAGAATTGACTGATCTAGCTAATGTTTTACTTAAATATGAGAACTTATGGATATTAAGCGATGATATCTACGAGTATTTAATATATGACGATTTGAAATTTTTTAATATTCTTAACGTAGAACCCAAACTTTATAATAGGACATTTATAGTGAATGGAGTGTCAAAAGCATTTTCGATGACTGGATGGAGAATTGGGTATGGTGCAGGAAATCAGGAAATTATTAAATCTATTTCAAAAATTCAGTCGCAAAGTACCACAAACCCAACATCAATCAGTCAGATGGCCGCTGTTAAAGCTCTTAATTCAGAAAAAAAATTTTTAGTGCAATGGATCCGTCAGTTTTCTGAGAGAAGGAATTACGTCTCAGACTATTTAAATCAGACCGAGGGTTTGAATTGTATAAAACCTGATGGGGCATTTTATTTATTTATTTCATGTTCTGGGTTAATAAATAAAACAGCACCGGATGGAAAAGTCATCTGTAACGATATTGATTTTGCTGATTTCTTATTGGATTATGCTCAAGTAGCAGTTGTTCCAGGAACAGCCTTTGGAAAATCTCCATACTTCAGAATTTCATATGCCGCGTCAATGGAATTGTTAAAAAAAGCATGCGAAAAAATTCGAAATGCGATTTACCAACTTAAATAAATGAAAGTTTTGATCTTTGGAGTTGGTGGTGTTGGTGGATTCCTAGGTTCTCATCTGCTAAAGACAGAAAATGAAATTTTTTTCGTATCTCGCGGTAAAACCTTTAAAGATATAAAGAAAAATGGGTTGATACTTAAAAGCGAATTAGAAAACATTAAATCTAAAAAAATTAAAATATTTAAAAATTTACCTAAAAAACACACCTTTGATATAGTTATTTTAACAGTCAAACTTTATGATCTTGAATTTTCAATTGATTACTTAAAGGACTTCATTAACGACAAAACAATTATTCTGCCATTTCAAAATGGAGTATTTTCGGAGGAAATAATATGTAAAAAAATATTATTGAAAGACTATTTTGGAGCCGTTGCACAAATTTCTGCCTCAATTAATGATTCTAATGAAATAATTCATCATGGTAGGTTAGCTACATTTTTTGTTGGACCAATTAACAGGAATGCAAATTCTAAAATACTTTCAAATTTTACTTTAGACTGCCAAGATAAAGGATTAGATATGAGATTTACAAAAAATATAAGTTTTAAGATTTGGGAAAAATTTATTTTTTTATCAGCATATAGTGGTTTAACAACAATGACTAGTTTATCAATTGGAGAGATATTTGAAGAAAAAAAACACAAAAAAGATTTCATTAATGCGATGAACGAGACTTTTGAATTATCAAAATTTTATGGCATTGAATTTCTACAAAACCCTGTTGAAAAGTGGTTAGAAAAAATAAAAAAAATGCCATACGAAATGACCTCCTCAATGTTTCTTGATTATAAAAGAAATAA
Organism: Rickettsiales bacterium; assembly: GCA_002717855.1. Next base: position 5,122 of record PBCD01000001.1, on the reverse strand, counting down.
AAAACTAGAACTCAATTGGTTATCTGGTTTTGTTGTAAGAGCAGGTAAAAAATTTAATATTAGTTGCAAAACTCATGAGAAAATTATTAAAAATATAACTCCTAAATAACTTTTTTTTTACTCAAGAACTCTTCAGCCTCAAGAGCACCCATACACCCCATACCTGCTGCTGTTACTGCCTGTCTGTAAATTTTATCTGTAACATCTCCAGCAGCAAAAATTCCATCTATAGATGTTTTAGTTGACTTATTTTTTGTATTTATATAGCCATCATTATCCATATCTAGAGAATTTTTAAAGATTTCAGTTGATGGCGAGTGTCCAATGGCTACAAATGCCCCATCTACTTTCAATTCAGAAGTTTTTTTTCCAGAAGAAATAAGTAGCTTTTCGAGAGTCTTTGGTTTCTCTGAACCAACAAATTCCTTTACTACACAATTCCACAAAATCTTTATATTTTTTTTTTGCAGAAGTCTATCCTGTAGAATTTTTTCCGCTCTCAATTGGTCTCGTCGATGAATCAAAGTTACTTTTTTACAAAGATTTGATAGGTAGAGTGCTTCCTCAACTGCTGTATTTCCTCCACCAATTACAGCCACATCCTTATTTTTAAAAAAAAAACCATCGCACGTGGCACAAGCTGAAATGCCAAAACCCATGAATTTTTCCTCTCCAGGTATATTTAGCCAATTAGCTTTTGCACCTGTTGAAATTATGACCGAATAAGAACTTATCTGCGAATTCTTTTCCGTTTCGACTTGAAAAGGATAATTATTGAACTTTACTTTAACCACTCTATCATTATGAATTTTTGTACCAAAAGATAGTGCTTGATTTTTCATCTGATCCATCAGCCACGGACCCTGAACAGGGTTTTCAAATCCTGGAAAATTTTCTACTTCTGTGGTGATCATCAATTGACCGCCCGGTTCTAATCCTGAAATTAGTAGAGGTTTTAAACCAGATCTAGCTGCATATATAGCTGCTGTATACCCAGCTGGGCCAGAACCAATAATTAAAACTTTTTCTATTTCTGTCATTATTTAAAACTTATCGATTTTATCTGATATTCCTTAATTCCGCTCGGTGTACTAAACTCAATTACTTCATTAACAGGCTTGTTAATCATTGCTTTACATAAAGGGGCGTTAATTGAAATTAACTTCTTTTCAATATCTGCCTCATCAACACCAACAATTTTATAGGTATGTTCTGATTTGTTTTCAAGATCTATCAATTCAACAGTGGCTCCAAATGTTACTTTAGAATGGTCAAGATTTTTAACATCAATAATATTTGCTCTACTAATTTTTGTCTCTAAATCATTAATTTTACCTTCAATAAAACTTTGTCTTTCTCTAGCAGCATGATATTCAGCATTTTCTGAAAGATCACCATGTTCTCTAGCGTCAGCAATAGCTTTAATTATTTTGGGTCTTTGCGTATTTTTAAGATCATCGAGTTCAGACTTAAGTTTTTTAAATCCGTCCTCTGTCATTGGAAATTTATCATTCATATTTATCTTCTTTATATAAGTAATGTATTATATCTGATTTTACATGACTTTGCATCACTTATAGTATTCTTGGATTGGCTGAACCTCAAACTCTTTACTTTTCATTATATTAATACCTGTAATAGCTAATTTGGCCGCAGCAATCGTTGTAACGTATGGCACTTTATATCTTATTGCAGTACTTCTGATTGAGTGACTGTCTTTTAACGATTGCGAATCTTGTGTTGTATTAATTATAAGATTGATTTTTTTATCCTCTATTAATTCTACAATATGTGGATGTCCTTCGTTCACTTTGTTGATAATTTCAACTTCGATAGAATATTTTTTTAAAAAGTTTGCAGTTCCAATAGTACCAATTAATTTAAAATTTAACTGAATTAAAATTTGAGCCATCAGTATTATATTTTCTTTATCTTCATCTTTCACTGAAATAAAAACATTGCCTTTTTCAGGTAAATAATTGCCTGAAGAAATTTGAGATTTTACAAATGCCATGGGATAATTACTATCTATTCCCATTACTTCTCCTGTTGATTTCATTTCAGGCCCGAGAACGATATCTTCCCTTGGGAATCTATCAAAAGGAAAAACTGATTCTTTAATTGTAACATGATTTAATTTTTTATTTTTAATACACATGTCTTTCAGACTTTTTCCTAACATTACTTTTGTCGCTATTTTTGCTAACGGTATTCCTATTGATTTAGCAATAAATGGAATCGTTCTGCTTGCCCTAGGATTAACTTCAATTATAAAAATTAGATTATCTTTAATTGCAAATTGAATATTTATAAGTCCTTTGATTCGTAATTTAGATGCAATTTTTTTAGTTGCCTCCTCAATATACTTAATATTTTTTTGGGTAAGTGTCAGCGGTGGAAGTGAACAAGCAGAATCTCCAGAATGGATTCCAGCTTCTTCAATATGTTCTAAAATCCCACAAACGAAAACCTCGTTTCCATCAGAAATTGCATCAACATCAACTTCTTTTGCATCGTTAAGAAATTTATCAATTAATATTGAATTTTTATTTTCAAAAATCTTCAACTTTAAATAAGTACTCAACTCTTTGGAATTATATATTATTTTCATTGCTCTCCCACCTAATACGTATGAGGGTCTGACTACAACAGGAAATTTAATTTTTTTTAAAATCTTTTTGGCTTCTATGACGTTATTTACTATAAAATTTTCTGGTTGATTTAAGTTCAATTCACTTATTAATTTCTTAAATTTATTCCTATCCTCTGCCAGATCAATCGAATCAAAAGATGTTCCTAAAATTTTAATATTATTCTCAATTAAAAATTTTGCTAGTTTCAGAGGCGTTTGTCCTCCAAGTTGAACTATTACTCCTATTAATTTACCGTTTGTTTTTTCTGCTTTGCAAATCTCTATTACTGATTCATAATCAAGTGGTTCAAAATAAAGTCTATCAGATGTATCAAAATCTGTTGATACCGTTTCTGGGTTACAATTAATCATGATAGATTCTATATTGAGATCTTTAAGTGCATAAGCTGCATGAACGCAACAGTAATCAAATTCTATTCCTTGACCGATTCTGTTGGGACCACCACCAATGATTATGACTTTTTTTCTCGCTGACACTTTTGATTCTTCTTCATAACGAGGCGATGAGTCAAGATTTGAGTAAGATGAATATAGGTAGGGAGTTTTTGAAGGAAATTCTGCTGCACATGTGTCAATATTTCTGAAATGAGGTTTAATTTTTATCTCATTCTTGAGTCTTTTAATTTCTTTTTCTGAATATTTTGATAGTTGGACAATTCTTTTATCAGAAAAGCCTTCACTTTTGAGTCTGGTGTACAAATCTTTTGTCATCTTTGATTTTTGAACTTGATTTTCAATTTCAACTATTTCTTTTATTTGATTCACATACCAAAAATCGAAATTTGAAATTTTACAAATTTTTTGAATTGGAATATCTCTTCTTAAACACTCAGCGATCAGTAAAAATTTGTTTGGCAAATTAAATTTCAATTGTTCAATTAACTTAAATTTAGACATATTTTTGTGATCCTCTGTTGTTTCAAGTCCACTTAGTCCTATTTCCAAACTTCTTATTGCTTTTTGAAACGATTCCTTAAAATTCCTTCCAATCGCCATGCATTCTCCAATTGACTTCATTGAGGTACCTAAAGATTTATCAGTTTGGTCAAATTTCTCGAACGTAAACCTAGGTATTTTTGTTACAATATAATCAATTGAAGGTTCAAATGATGCAGGTGTTATAATCGTAATATCATTTTTCAATTCATCAAGTGTGTATCCCACAGCAAGTTTTGCTGCTATCCTTGCTATTGGAAAACCAGTAGCTTTTGACGCTAATGCAGATGATCTTGAAACTCTAGGATTCATCTCAATTACAATTGATTTTCCATTTTTTGGATTAATTGCAAATTGAACATTTGATCCTCCTGTTTCTACACCAATTTCTTTAAGGACTTTGATGGAGTCTAAACGCATTTTTTGATATTCTTTATCAGTCAAAGTTAAAGCAGGAGCAACTGTAACAGAGTCTCCTGTGTGCACACCCATTGGATCAACATTTTCTATTGAGCAAACAATTATACAATTATCTTTTTTATCTCTTACCACTTCCATTTCGTATTCTTTCCAGCCCATGACCGATTCTTCTATCAGCACTTCACTTATTGGAGAAAGATACAAACCTTTTTTAATTATTGTTTCAAAGTCTCTATTGTTATTTGCCACTCCTCCTCCTGCTCCACCCAATGTGTAAGAGGGTCTTATTATTACTGGAAAGCCAATCTTTTCAATTACTTGTTGAGCTTCTTTAAAATTTTTTATAATAATTCCTTTTGGAGTCTCCAACCCAATTTTTTTCATAGATTTTTTAAATAATTCTCTATTTTCTGCTTTTTCTATAACATTACTCTTTGCTCCTATTAATTCTACTGAATGTTTCTTGAGTATTTTTTTTTCCTCTAACTCAATCGAGAGATTTAAAGCAGTTTGACCACCCATTGTTGACATCAATGCGTCTGGTTTTTCTTTACATATTATTTTTTCAAGTGTTTTTAATTCTAACGGTTCAATATATGTTGAATCAGCCATATCTGGATCAGTCATTATTGTTGCGGGGTTACTATTTACAAGAATAACTTTATAACCCTCTTCCTTAAGTGCTTTGCAGGCTTGTGCCCCAGAATAGTCAAACTCGCAAGCTTGTCCAATCACTATTGGCCCAGCTCCAATAATCATTATAGATTTTAAATCATTTCTTTTTGGCACAGTTTTTTATGCTTTCTATAAATTTTTTGAACAGATATCTGCTATCATGTGGACCTGGAGATGCTTCAGGATGATATTGAACCGAAAAAAAAGGCTTATTTTCAATTTTTATTCCTGCAATTGTATTATCAAATAATGAGGAGTGGGTTACAGATATATTTTTGGAGATACTTTTGTTTTGAACAACATAGCCATGATTTTGGACTGTAATTTCTACATTTTTTTGATCATGATTCTTAACAGGATGATTAGCCCCCCTGTGTCCATGATGCATTTTTACAGTTGTTGCTCCATGGGCCAAGGCCATAATTTGATGACCTAAAC
>PBCD01000013.1 GCA_002717855.1 Rickettsiales bacterium | reverse complement strand
TGATGTAATTTTTTTAGATTTAGAGGATGCTGTTGCACCTGACGAAAAAGATCAGTCAAGAAAAAATATTATTGAAGGACTTAATGATATAGATTGGAACGCTAAAGTGATGTCAGTTAGAATAAATGGACTAGATACACAGTTCATGTATAGAGATGTAGTTGATCTCATAGAAAAAGCACCGGGTAAATTAGATTTAATTATGATTCCTAAAGTAGGAACTATCTCTGATGTGTACGCAGTTGACATGTTATGTACTCAAGTTGAAGATGCTATGAATTTAGAAAAGAGGTTAGGTTTTGAACTAATTATAGAAACTGCTTTGGGTATGCAAAATGTCAACGAAATAGCATCTTATAATAGAAGGCTTGAATCTTTACATTTTGGAGTTGCAGATTATGCTGCCTCTACGAAAGCAAAAACTACAGTTATTGGTGGACCCAATGCAAATTATCATGTTTTAACAGATATTGATGGTGACAAACCAAGACACAGACATTGGGGCGATATGTGGCATCATGCTGTATCAAAGATGGTTGTGGCAGCAAGAGCTAATGGTTTGAGACCTATAGATGGACCTTTTGGTGATTTCGGTGATAAAGATGGTTATATTGCTCAAGCGAACAGATCTGCTACTCTTGGTTGCGAGGGAAAATGGGCAATTCATCCAAGTCAAATAGATCTTGCTAATGAAGTAATGAGTCCGTCTGATAAAGAAATTAATCAGGCAAAGAGAATTCTTGATGCGATGGAGATTGCAAAAAAAGAAGGTAAAGGAGCTGTATCATTAGACGGAAGATTAATTGATATTGCTTCTATAAGACAGGCTGAAGTTTTAGTAGAAAAATCAAAGTTAATAGCGAATAAATAAATTTTGTTATGCAAAATTTTCTTGATTTTGAGAAACCATTATTTGAATTAAGCTCTAAAATCGAAGAATTGAGGTTACTTAAAGACGATAGCAAAAACATAGCTAACGAGCTTTCGCTCTTGCAAGAAAAATATGACAAAATGCAATCAGAAATTTATTCAAAACTTACTCCATGGCAAAAAGTAAAGGTTTGTAGACATCAAGATAGACCAAAATTTGGTAATTACGTAGATAATATTTTTAAGGATTTTATTTCTCTGAGTGGAGACAGATATTTTAGTGAAGATACATCTATTCAGGGAGGACTAGCTGCTTTCGAAGGAAAAACTGTCATTGTTATAGGAAATGATAAAGGTCATGATATTGATACTAGAGTAAAGAATAATTTTGGTATGGCCAAACCAGAGGGTTATAGAAAAGCAATTAGACTTATGGAGATAGCTGACAAGTTTAATTTCCCTGTAATTACTTTCATTGACACGCCTGGAGCATTTCCTGGCATTGACGCGGAAGATAGAGGTCAATCCATAGCAATAGCAAATTCTATTAAATGTTGTCTTAAAATTTCTGTGCCTATCTTTTCTTTTATTGTAGGAGAAGGTGGTTCTGGAGGAGCAATTGCTCTAGCAACAGGTAATAAAGTAGTTATGTTAGAGCATTCAATTTATTCTGTTATTTCTCCAGAAGGTTGTGCATCAATTCTTTGGAGAGATAGTGAACTAGCGGACAAAGCAGCTAACTCTTTAAAATTGACTTCAGAAGATCTATTAGGATTAAAAATTATTGACAAAATTATCCCTGAACCAGTTGGTGGTGCACACACAAATATAAACGAAACTTGTGAAGCAATAAAAAAACATATTTTTGAATTTATGGAAGATTATAAAAAAAAATCTAGAAATGAAATAATTGAGCAAAGAAAAGAGAAATTTTTAGAAATTGGGAAAAATTTTTTGACTTAAAATTTTAAATGTTAGAATTTTCCGCAACAGTTTTTATATTTTTTACCGGAACCACAAGGACATTTAGCATTGCGAGCTATTTTGTTAGAGGTTTTTTTGCTAACACTAGAATCTGCGTCAATATTTGTATTGGTATTTTCATTTACTTCATTTCTTATTTCGATAAAACTAATTAATCTTGAAACATTAAGTCTTATTTGAGACATCATCTCTTCAAACATTATAAAAGCTTCTTGTTTGTATTCATTTAATGGATCCCTTTGACCATACGCTCTAAGTGAAATTCCTTGTCTTAGGTGATCTAATGATAATAAATGTTCTCTCCAACTTTGATCAATTAATTGTATTAGAAGGCTTTTTTCAGCCATTGAAAAAACCTCATTACCATACTCAGTTTTCTTTCTACTAATATTTAAATCTGATAGATCTTTCACATGTGTTTTCACATCGTCAATATTAAAACTTGAAATTTTTCTTATTTCTGAAAAATTTGGAGTAATGTTCAATGAATTTTTTATCTCCTCAGAAAGATTTATTTCGACATCTTTATCGAATAAAGTTATATCGTCTATATATTTTTCAACTAAACTGTCTATAAAATCATGCCTCATACCAATGATTAAATCTTCAACTGACAAGTCATTAATAATTTCTTTTCTTTGACTATAGATAATTTTTCTTTGTTCATTCATCACATCATCAAACTTTAAAAGACTTTTTCTTATTTCAAAATTTCTCGATTCAACTTTCTTCTGAGCTCTTTCAAGTGCTTTACTGATCCAAGGATGTTGAATAGACTCATCTTCTTCTAGTCCGAGTCTTTGTAATACCGAATCTAATTTTTCTGAGCCAAAAATTCTCATCAAATCATCTTCTAGGGATAAAAAGAATTTAGACGAACCTGGATCACCTTGTCTTCCCGAACGTCCTCTAAGTTGATTATCAATTCTCCTAGATTCGTGTCTTTCAGTTCCAATGATATACAGCCCACCGGATTTTTTAATTTTTTCTTTGAGATCACTATTTTCAGAATTTCCTCCCAACTGAATATCAGTTCCTCTCCCTGCCATATTAGTTGCAATTGTAACTTTACCCTCAAGACCAGCATTACTTACAATTTCTGCCTCTCTTTGATGATGTTTTGCATTTAAAACTTCATGAGGAATCTTTTCTTTTTTTAGAAGACCTGACAAATGTTCAGAATTTTCAATTGATATTGTTCCAACCAAGCAAGGTTGATCTTTAGAGTAGCAATCCTTGATCAATTTAATTATTGCATTAAATTTTTCTTTAGAAGTTCGATAGATTTCGTCATCAAAATCTTGTCTTATCATTGACTGATTAGTTGGAACCTCTACCACCTCAAGTTTGTAGATATCAAAAAATTCGTCTGCTTCCGTTTTTGCTGTTCCAGTCATTCCTGATAATTTATTATAAAGTCTAAAATAATTCTGATAAGTAATTGAAGCCAATGTTTGATTTTCAACTTGAATTTCTAGATTTTCTTTTGCTTCGAGTGCCTGATGAAGGCCGTCAGAAAATCTTCTTCCTTCCATAGCCCTTCCTGTGAACTCATCGACAATAAGTACTTTTCCATTTTGAACTAGGTAATCAACATCTTTATTGAATAGAAACCTTGCCCTTAAAGCTTGATTTAAGTGATGAACCAACGTGACATTATTTATGTCATACAATCCACCTTGCTTTAAAAAGCCATGAGAACTGAATAATTTTTCAATTTTTTCTATTGAATTATCTTTTATTGTCACGGACTTGGCTTTTTCATCTTTTTCATAATCTTCAGAAGAAATTAGAGAAACGACCTTATCTATTTTTTTGTACAGATCTGATGAACTTTCTGCTGGACCTGAGATAACCAGAGGAGTTCTAGCTTCGTCAATCAATATAGAATCAACTTCATCAACAATCGCGAAATTTGGAACTTTTTGAACTATCTGATCTTTAGAAAATTTCATATTATCTCTTAAATAGTCAAATCCAAATTCATTATTGGTTCCATATGTTATGTCAGCATTATATGATAATTTTCTTTGAGCATCATCAAGTTCATTAGTAATATAGGCTGTTTTCATTCCTAATTTTTCAAAGACTTTACCCATCCATTGGGCATCCCTCTTAGCAAGGTAGTCATTAACAGTTACTATATGAACTCCCTTTTCAGCGAGTGCATTTAAATATGCTGGTAGTGTGGCAACCAGAGTTTTACCTTCGCCTGTTTTCATCTCTGCTATCTTTCCCCTATGTAATATAATTCCGCCAACTAATTGAACATCAAAATGTCTCTGATTAAGTGTTCTTTTTGCGGCCTCTCTGACATTTGCGAATGCTTCGGGTAATAGTTCATCTAAACTTTTTCCTTGTTTGAAAGATTCCTTAAACTTAAAAGTGTTATTTAATAAATCTTGATCAGAAAGTTTACTGAACGATTCTTCAAGTTCGTTTATTTTGTCAATAGTAGAGTCGAAAGATTTCAGCAATCTTTCATTTTCTGTACCAAATAGTTTTTTTGTTATCGCTTCAAACATTTATTTTTATTTATTTAATGTTTTATAAACTATAAATTAAAAATAAAATATCAATTAAAACTTTTTATGAAAAAAAAAAACTTTTCAATTTCAGGATTAAAAAAAAAAAATCAATATATTGATGGCCTTGATTTTTCTATCGCACATTGTGGTTTTAAGGCAAACAATAAAGATGATATTGTCTTGTTCAAATTACAAGAAAGATCAAAAATTTTTGGGTTTTTTACAAAATCACAATTTCCCGGTGAACCAATTAAGTGGAATAAATCTATAAAAAAATTTGGTTATGTTTCAGCCATTTTAGTAAATTCTGGCAATGCTAACGTTTTTACAGGCTCAGAGGGGAAAAAATCAATACAAAAAATCGTTAGAGAACTTTCAAAACTAATGAAAATAAATCAAAATGAAATTTATATTGCTTCAACTGGAGTTATTGGGGAGTTTTTTGACCACAAAAAGGTTATTTCTATTTTACCAAAATTAGTAAAAGATCTTAGTAGTTCACCTGAAAATTGGGTAAAAGCTGCTAATGCTATAAGAACAACTGATACATTTCCAAAAGTTGAATCAAAAAATTTTACTGTTGGTAAACAAAAAGCATATATTTTTGGTATGGCAAAGGGTTCTGGTATGATAGCGCCAAATATGGCAACTATGTTGAGTTTTATCTTTACAAATGTTCTATGCAACCATAAATATCAGCACAAAGAACTAAATAAGATAGTAGAAAAAACATTTAACTCGATTACAGTTGATTCTGACACTTCAACTAGTGACATGGTACTATTTGTAAATGTAAAAAGCCAAAACCATGTTGTTATCAATAAAGAAGAGTATTTAAAAGAATTTTTGCCAAAGTTAAAATATGTTTCAAAAAAATTAGCGCTCAGTATAGTTAAGGATGGTGAAGGTTCTAAGAAATTTATAACTATCAATGTTGTCGGAGCAAATAATGACAAAAGTGCGAAAATAATAGCTGCATCTGTGGCTAATTCTCCCTTAGTAAAAACTGCAATTGCAGGAGGTGATTGTAATTGGGGTAGACTCATAATGGCAATGGGAAAAACCAAAATAAAATTAGAAGAAAAAAAAATTTCTATATCTTTCAAAGATAATAAACTTATAACAAAAGGTGAGATATCAAAAAGAGTGAATTTTAAAAAATTAAATGAATATTTAAAGCAAAGTGAAATAGAGATTAATATTGATTTGGGACTTGGAAAAAGTACTTGGACATTTTGGACATGTGATTTTACAAAAGACTATATAAAAATAAATGCAGATTACAGAAGTTAAAAGAAATAGTTTAGATGTTGTTGCATGCATTCTTTTTAAAAAAAAGAAAATTCTAATTAGCTCTAGACCACTGGGTAAAAATTATTCTGGTTTTTGGGAATTTCCTGGTGGAAAAGTTGAAAGGGGTGAAAATTATTTTGAAGCATTGAAAAGAGAAATTTATGAAGAATTATCAGTATATATTTTCAAAAAGGATATAGCTATTTTTGATTCTTATGATTATGAATATCCAGAATATAAAGTGAAATTAAGATTTTATGCTTGTAGAAAATGGACGGGAACAATACTACCTAGAGAGAACCAAAGCTTAAAATGGATCAACCCAAGAGAATTAGGAAATCAAAAAATCTTGTCTTCAAATAAAAACATTGTTAAAAAACTTCTCAATCATTCCACATAGAAAGAAATACTAAATCACATGTTACCTTGAAATTTTTTTCCCCATCATAAAATTTTTTTTTATACTCTTGTTCAAGTTTATTAATATAATTTTTTGTCATTAATCCTTTATATCTTGATCGAAGATTACAATTCTCACCTGTTCCATTAATGTCTTGTAGCAAGGTAAAAATTTTTTTATATTTTATTTTAAAAGTATTTTTATCTGATACTATTTCTTTAAAACCTATTTGACTAAATAAATTACAAGCATCTATCATATCAACATAAGGAATCACTCTTTGGTATGCTCCTGAAAGTAATTTTTGGTCTGTTCTGATTAAACTATCTCTTAGTTCAATTAGGCTTTTACCACCAAAAAAGGAACAAATAAAAAATCCATGTTGATTAAGAAGACTTTTAATTAGAGTTCCATAAGTGATTATGTCATTAATTCTGTGTAAACATAAATTTGATATAACTAAATCAAATTTATTTTTTTTTCCGTCAAGATTTTTTTGAATTTTGCAACAATCATTAATATTTTTGTGCAACTCTGAATATTCAGTAAAAAGAGTGATTGTTTTATATTCTAATGATTTTAACTTATTGTAAGCTTCATCACAATCAGATGTTATTAATAAAATATTTTTAAATTTTTTTTCAATTTCAAAAACTTTTTCGATTAATATCTCAGAATTCTTTTTATATATAAAGTTGTGTTTTTTCCAATTTTTTGTAGCCTTGTTTTTTGAATTAATAGTTGCTTTTGTGTCAAAAATTTCTATTGTCATGTTATAAGTACGTTATCGTGTATGCAAAAAATTAAAATTTATACCTCTTCAATATGTGGCTATTGTACAGCAGCAAAAAAACTTTTAAAAGAATTAGACATAATTTTTGAAGAAATAAGTATAGATGGAGACACTTTATCGAGAGAAAAAATGATAAAAGAGTCAAAGGGGAAAAAAACCGTTCCTCAAATTTTTTTTGGAAATAGACTTATTGGAGGATGTGATGATCTTTATGCTCTACATCAAAGTGGTGATTTAAAAAAGTTTTTAAAAAACAAGTGATTAATGGCCAAGTTAATAGTTTCATGTATTCAGACTAATACTTCATATGATATTCAAAAAAATATCACTAAACTTGAACTACTCATTAAAAAAGCCAAAGAAAGAAAAAGTAATCTTGTTTGTTTGCCAGAATGTGCAAGTATAATGAGTAATTCGAGAAATGAGTTAGAAAAATTTTGCACAAAAAATATTTTCTTTAGATTTATTTGCGATATTGCTAAAAAATTTAAAATTTTTATTGTGGTTGGTTCAACAATAGTTAAGACTACTGAGAGAAAATTTTATAACAGATCACTTGTTATAAATTCACAAGGAAAACAGATTTGTTTTTATAACAAAATAAATTTATTTGATGTAATTCTTAGTAAAAAGGAAAAATATTCTGAGTCAAATTTATATAAAGCAGGTACAAAACTAAAGATAGCTGAATTGCCATGGGGGAAAATAGGGTTAACAATATGTTATGACGTTAGATTTCCAAACTTGTATAAAAGTCTAGCAAAAAAAGGTTCAATTTTTTTTTCAATTCCTGCGGCATTTACTAAGGTAACTGGAAAAGATCATTGGCATTGTCTTATAAAATCAAGAGCTATTGAGAATGGTTGCTTTGTTTTTTCACCTGCTCAATGCGGGAAGCATGACGATGGAAGAGAGACTTTTGGACATTCATTAATTGTTGATCCTTGGGGAAAAATTTTGGCAGAGGGGAAAAACAAACCTTGCGTTGTCACAGCTGAAATAAATCTAAATTTAATAGATGAGTCAAGAAAAAGAATTCCTGCAATGACTGACTATAATTTTAAATACTAAAATATGATACTATTAATTTTTTCAAATTTTATATTTAGCTGAAAACATGTAGTTTGTGTTTTTTGAATTTACGAATTTCCAAGTTTTAAAAAAAGGATTAAACTCTACTCCACTAACTTTAAATTCACTAAAATTATTAAACAAAAGGGTTCTCTTCAATCTATTAATATTTACAAATTTACTCCAATCATGGGTATTTTTAGGCAAAAGGTTGAATATTTTTTCAGCTATGAAGATTGCTTTTAGATAAGAAATTAATGTTTTATTAATGGTTGAACCAATTAAGATTGATTTTTTTTTTAGAATCGGCTTGAGACACTCCATAAAGGTATCGATATTATTTAAGTGTTCTAAAACTTCCATGCAAGTGATTACATCAAACTTTTGTTTAGAACTAAAGTTTTCAATACTAGAATGATGGTAATCAATAGATAATTTATTTTTTTTTGCATGATTTTTTGCAATCTCAATTGCAAAAATATTGGTATCAATTCCGGTTACATCTGCACCAAGTCTTTTTAAAGGCTCACAAAGGATTCCGCCTCCACAACCAATATCAAGAATTTGAAAATTTTTTAATGGCTTTTGGATATGCATATTTTTATTCAAGGAATTAAAAATATATGGAATTCTTACTTCATTAAATAAATGAAGAGCCATTAGCTCGCCTTTAACATTCCACCATTTTTGTGCAAAGTTATCGAATTTTTTGTTTTCTATTAAATCTAAAGTTGAGTTTTTTTGTTTGTTTTGCATAATATTCCAATTATTTTGATATCATATAAAGTAATTTAAGTAATTAAAAATTTTAAGGCTTAATGAATGTCGATAATTGTAATGAAATTTGGTGGAACATCTATTTCCAATTTAGAAAAAATTAAAAATATTGCAAACAGAATAAGAAGAGAATTAAATAAAAAAAAAAAAGTTTTGGTTGTTGTTTCAGCCATGGGCAAAACAACTGACGAATTGGCTAAAAAATTTTTTGTTATCAAAAAAGATATCTTTAACGCTGAATATGATTCTGTAATTTCAACAGGAGAACAGTTAAGTGCAGGATTATTAGCAGCATTTTTGGATGAAAATGAAATTTCAGCAAGATCTATATTAGGTTGGCAAATCCCTATCATTACAGATTCGTTTCATGGAAAGGCTAGAATCATTGACATTCCAACGAAATTTGTGAAAAAATTATTTGAAACTTACGATGTATTGGTTTTGTCTGGTTTTCAGGGTATTTCAAAATGTAATAGAATAACGACACTTGGTAGAGGAGGTTCCGATACAACTGCTGTTGCTATAGCCGCAGTATTGAAAGCAGATATTTGTGAAATCTATACTGACGTAGAGGGCATTTATACTGCTGATCCGAGGAAAGTAAAAAAAGCAAGAAAAATATCACAAATTACATATGAAGAAATATTAGAAATGTCATCTTTAGGTTCAAAAGTATTACAACCAAGATCGGTTGAATTAGCTATGAAATATGATATTAAGGTTCATGTAAGGAGTTCATTTAATAATAAAAAGGGAACAATTGTTATAAGTGAGGAAAAAAATTTGGAAAAAGCATTAGTTACCGGGATATCATTTTCAGACGAGGAGGCAAAAATAACCTTAATAGGAATTCAAGATACACCAGGTGTTGCAAATAAAATTTTTAGTCCTCTTGCTTCTGCAAATATAAATGTTGATATGATAGTTCAAAACATAACAGATGACGGAAGGTTAACGAGTTTAACTTTCACTGTCGCGAACACAGAATGTGAGAAAGCCGTAAAAAAGCTAAAATCCTCAAATATAAACTTTAACAAAATACATGTTGATAAAAAGATATCTAAGGTTTCAATAATAGGTGTTGGTATGAGAAGCCATGTAGGTGTTGCAAAAAAAATGTTTGAAACATTGGCTAAAAATAATATTAATATCCAAGTTATTTCAACTTCGGAAATAAAAATTAGTGTTTTGATTAGTTCACGTAACAGAAACGTGGCGCTAAACGCTTTACACAAGGTTTACGGGTTAGATAAAAGTTGTGCTTGATATTGAAAAATTATTAAAAAAAGGTTCAGATTTTTTAGGTTGTCAATTTCCTATAATTGGTGGTGCAATGACGTGGGTATCAGAAAAAAATTTGGTGTCTGCAATTTCAAATGCTGGCGGTTTAGGAGTTATTGCTTGTGGAGCGATGGAACCAAGTCATTTAGAAAATGAAATAATTTTAACCCAAAAGCTTACAAAAAAACCAATTGGTGTGAATTTAATATTAATGCATCCTGAAATTGAAAAATTGATTAGTATTTGTATTAAAAGTAAAATTGAATTTATTGTTTTTGCGGGTGGAATTCCAAAAAAAAAATATATAAATCAATTCAAAGACGAGAGGATAAAAACAATTGCTTTTGCATCGACATTAACTATTGCAAGTAGATTAAAAAAATTTGGAATCGATGCACTAATTATAGAGGGAAGTGAGGCTGGTGGACATATCGGTCCTGTTTCAACTAATGTGCTCGCTCAAGAAATATTACCTTTTATGTCAGAAATTCCAATCTTTGTTGCCGGAGGCATAGGAAGAGGGGAAAGTTTTCTTAATTATTTGAGACAGGGTGCAGCAGGCTGTCAAATTGGGACTAGATTTGTCTGCGCAAGTGAATCTATAGCACATAAAAATTTTAAGAAGATTTTTATTAGATCTGAGGCTAGATCTGCCCAAGTATCAATTCAATTAGACGACAGACTCCCTGTAATTCCAGTTCGTGCTATAAAAAACAAAGCATCAGTTCTTTTTTTAGAAAAACAAAAAGAGGTCTTAAGGAACCTAGAAGAGGGAAGCGTTTCTTTGAAGGAAGCTCAACTTACAATTGAAAAGTTTTGGTCGGGTTCTTTAAAAAAAGCTGTAATTGATGGTGATGTTGAAAATGGATCACTTATGGCAGGTCAAAGTGTTAGCATGGTAAAAAAAATTCAACCAGTAAAAGAAATCATAGCGGAAATTATTCAACAAGCTAGCCACGAAAATGACGAACAAGGATTGTAAAATATTTTTTTATGGATACTAAAAACGAAGATTTCATGAAAAAACAACTAATTTTTAAAGAGATTGGAAAAATTCTTTCATCTAGGAGAAAAGAGTCTAGAAAGAAAATTGATAGAATTTCGAAAGTTTTAAAAATAAGACCCAGTCATTTAATTGCAATTGAAAAAGGATCAGAGGATTACTTCTCAGAAGAAATTTATCAAATAGGCTTTATTAAAACCTATGCAAAATACTTGAAAATTGATTTATCTGATCAATTAAATTTTTTGGTTAGTGGTAAAAAAAATATTCTTAACAATTATTTTCAAAACAAATTAAAAGTTTCAAATCCAGATGCAACTCCAAACATAAAAACCATTGTATCTGCAATTTCTATCATGATTATTTTATTCTTTTCTTTAAACGAATATAAAAAAACACATGATCCAGAGTATTTTAATAAATTAGAAGCAAATAATGTTATTGATTATAACGAATCAAAGGTGGGATCTGTTGAAAATACAAATATTTTGAATCAGGAAATAGTTGAGTATAAAGGTAAAGAAAACAATGATAATTTTGCATTTTCTCAACTAAATGATAATGAAAACATAAGGTATAAATCAGAAAAAATTGTAATAGAAACTGACAATATGTCGCAGAATGCAGAAATTAATTTTGACGAAACTAACTTAAAAATAAATTTTTTATTTGAGACTTGGATTCAAATATTTGATACAAATAACAATATTATTAAATCAGGAATATTTTACGCAGGTGACGGGTTTTCTTTGAAAATTGATGACGAGAATACAAATTATTTTATAGATACTGGAAATTCTGGAGGTTTTGAAATAATATCAAATAATGAATTGTTACCAAGCCTTGGAAGTTTGGGCGAAGTTATGAAGAAAGTTTCATTAATTGAGGTTCTCGAAGTGTTTGAAAAAAGAAAAAAGGAAAATTAAATGAGTATAAGGCCTTGGAGAAATATACAAAGAAAACAAACAAAACAAATATGTGTTGGTAATGTAAAAATTGGTGGTGATGCTCCAATTTCTGTCCAATCAATGACCAATACCTTGACAACAGATGTGCAGGCAACAATAAAGCAAATTCAATCACTTGAGGAAGTTGGTGCCGATCTTGTCAGAGTTTCTTGTCCAGACGAAGAATCAACAGTTGCTTTAAAGAAAATTATTAGACAAACAAATATTCCAATTGTGGCGGATATACATTTTCATTATAAAAGAGCTATTGAGGCAGCAAAATCTGGAGCTGCATGCTTGAGAATAAATCCAGGAAATATTGGTAAAACAGAAAAAGTAAAAGAAGTCATTAAGGCTGCAAAAGATAATAATTGTTCAATGAGGATAGGAGTCAACGCAGGAAGTCTCGAAAAAGAACTTTTAGAAAAATACGGTGAACCTTGCCCCGAAGCAATGGTTGAATCAGCCTTGAATCATGTTAAAATTTTAGAGGACAATGATTTTTTTGAATTTAAAATAAGTTGTAAAGCCTCTGATGTTTTTTTAGCAGTCGCTGCTTATTATGGTATTTCTGACGCTTGTGACTATCCGATACATCTTGGGATTACAGAAGCGGGTGGATTGATGCCTGGTACAATAAAATCTTCAATAGGTATGGGTTCTTTATTATGGGCAGGAATTGGAGACACAATTCGAGTGTCTTTATCTGCGGATCCGATTGAAGAGATAAAAGTTGGTTTTAATATTTTAAAATCTTTAAATCTTAGGCACAGAGGTGTAAACATAATTTCTTGTCCATCTTGTGCAAGACAACAATACAATGTAATTGAAACTGTTCAAGAGTTAGAGAGAAGACTCGAACATATTACGAGCCCAATGACCTTATCAGTGATTGGATGTGTAGTAAACGGTCCTGGTGAAGCCAAAGAAACAGATATTGGTTTAACTGGTGGAAAGGTTCATCAGGTTTATTTGAATGGAAAAAAACATCACATACTTAGAGAAGGGGATATGATACAACATCTTGTTGATCTGTGTGAGAAAAAAGAAATTGAGCTAGAAAAAAACTCTGACGTTTAAAATATTTCAATTGGGTAAAATTAGAACAGTCAAAGGAACTCACGATATTTTAGAAGAAGATTCCTATTTTTTTGATAAAGTTATATCAAAGGCAACAAATTTATGCAGATTAATGAATTACAAAAAAATACAAACGCCAATTTTGGAATTTTCAAATCTCTTTTCTAAAACACTTGGTTTATCTTCAGATGTTGTTTCAAAAGAAATGTTCGCATTTGTTGATCAGGGCGGAGAACATTTAACATTAAGACCAGAAGGAACGGCTCCTGTAGCTAGAGCCCTTATAAGTAATTCATTACATGAAAAACAAAATCAAAAATTTTTTTACTACGGCCCAATGTTCAGAAGGGAGAAACCACAAGCTGGGAGATTAAGACAGTTTAATCAATTTGGTGTAGAACATTTTAATAAGTCATCATTTTTTTGTGATTTAGAGGTAATTTTCTTGGCAAGTAAATTAATGGATGAATTGAATATTTTAGAATATGTTGATCTTGAGATAAATTCAATTGGAAACTTTAATTCACGACAAGAATATCAAGAAAAACTTATCCAATATTTGAATCCATATAAAAGCGAACTTTCTGATGAAAGTAAAAAACGATTAATTAAAAATCCTTTAAGAATTTTAGATTCTAAAAATGAGACCGATAAAAAGATTTTGTCTCAAGCTCCAAAGATTAAAGACTCTCTCGACAAAGAATCAAAGATATTTTATGAGAGTTTAAAAGAATATCTGTTAAAATTAAAAGTTAATTTTACTGAAAATTCTAAATTAGTAAGAGGTCTAGATTATTACAATCATTCTGTATTTGAATTTATTTCGAAAGAAGAAAAAGCACAGAATACTATACTTGCGGGTGGAAGATATGATGGATTAGTAGAAACCATTAGCGGCAAAGATATTTGTGGTGTTGGTTGGGCACTTGGGATTGAAAGAATTATTTTTATGGTAAAGAAAAAATTAAGTTTGAAGAAAAAAAATATTATATCAATTTTTTCTACTTCTGATGATCTAAACCATGAAGTTTTTAAAATCGTTTCGCATTTAAAAGATTTAAATTATATTTCTTTCAATATAATTTATGGAGGAAATTTGAAAAAAAAATTTGCAAAAGCTAACAAAATAGATTCTTCAGGTTGTATAATATTGGGTGAAGATGAATACAAAAGAGACGAATTAATATACAAAAATTTTAAAACAGGAATTCAGTTAATGTTAAAGGAAGGCGCTATTAAAGAATTTCTTCAAAAAGAATATTGTGAAAATGAATGAAGATTTTTTTTCGTCAAAGCCTCAGCAAATTTCCAAATCAGCTTTTGAAATTGCAAAAAAAATTTTTGGTGATCTGACCTTAGTTAAGGCTATCGTTGTGGGAGAAAACAATTTATCAAATTCAATATTACAATATTTACATCATAATGGAATCAACAAANATATTTTTNTTAAAGAACAAAAAGAAAAAAAATTATTTTTAAGAAANATNAAGGATTTCTTNACAGAATATGACATATTAATCACTAGTTTNAAATCCGACAAAATNCTTATTAAAAGNGAAGAAATTATNNGNTGCATNAAAAATAGAAAGCACAAACCTATTTTTTTAATNGATACAAATATACCTGGGAATATTGANACAGATATTTCAAAAATTGATAACTGTTTTTTGTTTGACTTGAATGACTTGGAACAATTTTATAATGACAGATTAACTAAACTAAAGAGTGAACCATTAACAAATAATGATTTTGAAGATATTTTAGATCGAATAATACCAGATATTTCAAGAGAACTTAGCCTTGATATTGAGAAGAACTATTTTCTCCAAGAAAAAATAAAGTTTTTTTTGAAAAGAAACTCAAACGTTCATGAAAAAATTGGTATATTAAATTTTTTTAAATTTCTTATAAAAAAATGAAAAGTGTTGCTAGATCACAAATTTGAACAAATACTAAAAAATTATAATGATATTGAAACTAAATTAGCTTCAGGTAATTTGGATTCAAAGCAATATGCTCAATTATCAAAAGAGTTTTCTGAACTTACCCTATTAGCAAATAAAATTAAAAGAGTTGGAAAATTAAGTATAGAACTTTCCGATTTAGATGAATTGTTGACGTCTGATGATACTGAAATGATAAAAGTTGCAAAGCTAGAAAAAGAGCAACTTATAAATGAAGTAAATAAATTAAATTCAGAAATTAAAATTCTTCTTCTTCCGAAAGAAGAATCAGATTCTAAGAATGCAATAGTTGAAATTCGTGCAGGTACTGGTGGTGAGGAAGCAGCATTATTTGCTGCTGAACTTTATAGAATGTACTTACGATATGCTGAACTAAACAAATGGAAGTGTGAATTAATTGATATCAGTGATACTGATCATGATGGTGTGAAAGAGGTAATAATAAATATATCAGGAAAAAATGTTTTTGGCACTTTGAAATTTGAATCTGGAACTCACAGAGTTCAAAGAGTTCCGGAGACTGAATCTGGGGGACGTATTCATACCTCAGCTGCTACTGTTGCAGTTCTTCCTGAAGCTACTGATGTAGATATTGAAATAAGCGATAAAGATTTAAGGATTGATATTTTTAGATCAAGTGGACCTGGAGGACAATCGGTAAATACTACAGATAGTGCTGTTAGAATTACTCACTTACCAACTGGTGTAATTTCGCAATGTCAAGATGAGAAATCTCAACATAAAAATAAGGCCAAAGCGATGACGGTGCTTAGATCCAGGATCCTCGAAGCCGAAAGAATTAAAAAAAATAAAGAAAGAGCTCTCGATAGAAAAATTCAGGTTGGAAGCGGAGATAGATCTGAACGTATTAGAACATATAATTATCCACAGGGAAGAGTTACTGATCACAGAATTTCATTAACTTTATATAAATTAGACCAAATACTTAAGGGTGAAAGTTTATATGAAATTATAAATGCTCTAAGAGCAGATAATAATGCAAAACGACTTTCTGCAATTGAATAATAATATTAAAACTTTTGTGATAAAAAATTTATTATCTTTAGGTGTTTCAATTTTAAAAAAGAAAAACATTGTTAAACCCGAGCATGAAGCTCGATTGTTGATGTCCAAAGAGTTGGATCGCAATGAATTATTTATAACTCTTAATGGTGATTGCAAAGTATCAAAAGATAAAAAAATTATTTTTTTAAAGAACATATACAAAAGATACTGTGGAAAACCAATTTCTAGAATTTTTGGTAAAAGAGAATTTTATTCAAGAGAATTTTATATTAACAAATTTACTTTAGACCCGAGACCTGAGAGTGAATTTTTGGTTGATATAGCCATAAAGTTGATAAAAGGAATAAAAAAAAATAATATTAGTATTCTTGATCTAGGCACGGGTTCTGGATGTTTGATAATTTCAATTATATTAGAAGCTCAAAAAAAGTCTAATAAGACACTAAGTGCCACTGGTGTAGATATTTGCGAAAAATCACTAGAAATTGCAAAAAAAAATAAAAAAAAGTTTTATTTGGAAAACAACGTCAATTTTTATAAAAGTAATTGGTTTTCAAAAATTAAAAATAAATTTGATATTATAATCTCAAATCCACCGTATATAAAATCCGAAGATATTGAAGGTTTGCAAGATCAAGTTAAAATTTATGATCCACGTTTGGGATTGGATGGAGGATTAAACGGTTTAGAGTGTTATCTAATGATACAAAGAGATGTAGAAAAATATTTAAATAACTTTGGTTTTCTATGTCTTGAAATTGGCGATGATCAGAATGAAGATGTTAATAAAATATTTAATAATGATAGATTAAGATTTTATAATAATTATACTGACTATTCTAACATTATAAGAAACATAGTTTTTCAATTAAGAAAAAAGGATTTGAAAAAATAATTTATTATGATAAATTTAGAAATTCAAATAGAAATAATAATAGTTCTAAAAACTATAATTTAATAAAAATTTAAAATTGACAATAAGAAGAACAAGTAATTTCAAAAGAAGAAATAGACAAAATAATAGAAGAAGTCATTTCCAAAAAAATGGATTAGATAATTTCCCAAGGGGGAGAGGACCTGTGTCTAAAATTTTGGAAAAATACCTCACTATGGCCTATGATGCAAATTCTAATGGTGACAGAATTAAAGCCGAAGGGCTTTTTCAGCATGCTGAACATTATCAAAGAGTCATAAATTCTATAGACAAAAATAATAAAGATGAACAAACAGAATCAGGAGAAAATTTGTCTAGAACTCAAAGAGCTATTGTAGAAAAAAATAAGAGACTTGAAAAAAACAACCACAAGTATGAAGAAAATTCCAACGAAAATTTTGAAAAAGAAAAGCTCAATGAATCTAAAAAAAGCGGTGATGCAGACGCGACACTTGATGGTGTGGAAGCATTAAAAGCTTTTACCACAATCGAAGATAATAAATAAACCTATTTTACAACAAATCTGTTTGTATTGATTACCGGCGTAGTAGCAAGTCTTTCTCTTGTCAGCGATATATTAGCGTAAAAATTAGGCATCTCTTTTTCACTTATCTCCATTCTAGATGGTAATTTTAAAGTCATTGGGTTTATAATTCTGTTTTTGTGTTTTACTTCATAATGTAAGTGTGGACCAGTACTTCTTCCAGAGTTACCAACAAACCCAATTGTTTCACCTTGTTTAACAATCGTACCCTTTTTAATTTTTTTACCAAATTTATGTAAATGTCCATAGCGAGTGCTAAAACCGTTAAGATGACGTATTTCTATGAATTTTCCGTATGATCCATTCCTTCCGGCGAAGGTTACTCTTCCATCTCCTGCAGCCATGATGGGTGTACCTCTGCGAGCTGCAAAATCAACACC
The DNA here is from genome assembly GCA_002717855.1 of Rickettsiales bacterium. The sequence goes on along the minus strand of PBCD01000013.1, from coordinate 1,435 downwards.
TCTGTGCATCTTGCTGTATCCTAATATAGGATGTTTTCGCATGCCAAATCGCGAGGATAATCTAGCGCCACTTATTGGTGTTCGCATTATAGATTTTCTTATACTTTTACCTTTTGGATCAAAAAAATCAACTTGACCTTCTCTTAATTTATATCTAAATAATTCAATGTTTTGATCACTCAGGTTCATGGCAGAGTAAAGTAATTGGGGACTGCCAACCAGATTATTATTTTTTGTAAAATTAGCTTCATATAGGAGTTCAATCAAATCACCGTCATTTATATCTCTTTGAAAATCTACACTAAAACTGAATTGATTAATAAAACTATCAATAATAACTTTTGGTATATTGGTATTTTGTAATGATGAGCTGATATTATTATAAACAGTAATTCTATGTCGAATAATTTTTCTTTGAGTCGGCGCAGTTACGTACTGACTAATAAAGTTCCCATATTCGTTCCTTCTGGCTCTAATTTCATGAAGACTATTTTTAAAAACTGTTATTTGTGATAAGGTTTCTGTACCATTGATAACTGAGAATGAAAATTTTAAGTTTTCATCAACCTTTAGATTTATATCAGGAATAATAAGTTCATAAATTTTTTGTTTTTGATACAAATCAAATTTATTGTTTTCTAAAATAGTTAAGAGTTCTTTTTTTGATTTCACACTGTATGAAATATGTTTTGAAAATTCCTCAATGAGTGGCAATGGTTTAGATTTTGGGATTGGAATTCCAGAAAATAGAATTTTTTCAGAAACGGGTACTAACGACAAATCAAGGTTCATTTCTATAAAGTTATAGTCTGAAAAAAAATCACTGTTGGAATAATTAGCTATTTTAAAATCTTGATTGTCTTTATTGTCAACAGAATTTTTGAATCGTTTTTTAATTAAAAATTTATTATTACTATCAATATTTCTTGAAAAAATATTTTTTTCTTCTTCCCTAGTTAATTCAGTTTCAAGAGTCAGATCTGATTCTAAGCTGGTAAAATCTTTTAGTCCTAAATATGAAATATTAATTAAAAATAAAAGTAATAATATGTTAAAGTTTTTTTTTAATAAGCGATACATATCAGATTTTAGTTTATTATAATTTATATGTGTTAAAAAATTTTTTTACAATAAAAATATTGAAAAAATGATTGACCAATAACAATATAAGGCTTATAACAATTTACCTCCATTTTTTTTTTGGAGATTGATATTTGACATTTGAATATACTTTAAGGGATGTGTAGGTGGTGACAAAACGCCAACACATCTAAAGCCTGTAGACTTTAATGTCTACATGCCAGTTGTGTTGGGTCAACATTACTTAATTGTAATAATCAAACTTGAGAGTTTGATCCTGGCTCAGAACGAACGCTGGCGGCATGCCTAACACATGCAAGTCGAACGGAGGCCCGAAGCTTGCTTCGGATACCTT
>PBCD01000012.1 GCA_002717855.1 Rickettsiales bacterium | reverse complement strand
TCCGGCGACAGGACTCGAACCTGTGACCCAGCGATTAACAGTCGCTTGCTCTACCAACTGAGCTACGCCGGAAAATTAAAATGTTATATTAAATTAATTTTTGTGTTTGTAAAAACATTTATTCTTATATCTTTGGAGGTGCGGACCGGATTCGAACCGGTGTAGACGGCTTTGCAGGCCGCAGCGTAGCCTCTCCGCCACCGCACCATTGGAAAAAACTTAGAAAAAGCTTATATTGTAATAAAATATATAAACAATATAGTAGTAATTTTAAATAGGCCTAAAATGTACGATAAATTTTTTGATGTTTCTAGGAAAAACATGGTTAATAATCAAATAATTACAAATAAAGTAGTGAACCCTTTGATTATCAATGCATTTTTATCGATACAAAAAGAAAAATTTATACCTAAACAAAAAAGAGCTATAGTTTACAGTGATGCCGAAATAGCGTTTAATAAAGAAAGATCGATGATAAAATCTTTTTTGCTTGCGAAGATGATTGAATTTTCGAACGTCAAACAAAATGATTCTATTTTAGTTATTGGTTGTCTTTCTGGTTACTCTGTTGCAATTATGTCACAATTATCTGGGTATGTTTTTGGACTTGAAAACGATCTGACTATGGTAAAAAAGGCAAATACGATTCTAAGTGAGATGGCATGCCATAATTGTTCAATAAATTATGGAAAGTTATCAGAAGGATTAAAAAAAAATATGCCATTTGATAAAATTTTTGTTGAAGGAAGCGTAGAATTTATTCCTAATAATATTGTTCAGCAACTAAAAGAGGGTGGTGAAATTTTCGCTATATTTAGAGAGCAAAAATCAATAGTGGGAAAATACAAAGTTGGTATAAAATACGAGGGTTTGATTTCTTACAGACATTTATTTGACGCTAATGCTAGGTCTTTAAGGGATTTTAATTTGAAAGATGAAAATTATGACTTTAAAATTTAGCTTAGCGTGTTTTTGTTTAATTATTTTCCTTTTTAAATCTTCTGAATGTGATTTTTTAAGTCCTGAACTTACAGACGTTTTGAAAAATACGTATCTGTATAGTCCGAAGTTAAAAATTGAGAGAGAATTGCTTATGAAAGAAGACGAATTACTTCCTCAAGCCTTTTCAGAATTCAGACCGAAAATTGATGGTTATTATAATAAAGGGAAAATAGACACTGCAATCTCTGGTTCTAATTTTATTGCCGACGGGGTTAGAACAGAAACAAATGCGGGTATAAAAATAACTCAACCAATATTTAATGGAGGAGGTACGATTAATAATATTATTTCCGCAAAAAAAAAAATAAAAGCTCAAAGATTAAAACTTAAATACACTGAACAAATAGTTTTACTTGAGGCTATTAATGTATTTTCAAGTTTAGCTGCTAAAAAAAAAGAACTTATTTTAAATAAAAAAAGGGAAGAATTTTTAAAAAAAAAATTAGAATTAGCTGAAGATCAATTTGAAATTGGTGAAATTACAATGACAGATGTTTCCATTGCTAAAGCAAGATCATCTCTGGCAAGATCTGATCTTATAAAATCGGAAAGTGAGCTGTTTGCCATAAAAGCAAAATTTAAGTCTCTAGTTGGGTCAGAATCTAATCAACCAAAGTTATTTTTCGACTTTCCAAATTTTAAAAAAGATTTAAATCAACTTACTTCTAAAATGATTGAACAAAATCCAGAACTTTTAAGTATTTTATTTAATATAAAAAGTTTGAATTCAGAAATTAAAAGTTTGTATTCTAAAAAATTACCTTCCGTGAAACTTGAAGCAGAATTAAAAAAAAATAAAGGCTATTTTAGGTCAGACAGTTCAAGGGAAGTAATGAGTGCATTTGCGTCTGTCTCTATTCCATTATATCAGTCAGGTCTTGCATCATCAAAAATAAGACAATTAAGAAAAGAATTATCCTCTGAAAAAGAATTTCATAAACTTAAAATGAATGAATATAAGTATAACCTTGCAAATTCATGGTCTGGTTTTAATTCTTCAAAATCAAAAATTGATGCATATAAAACTCAAATTGATGCGAACCAGAATTACTTAAAAGGTTTAAATCAAGAAATGATGTTAGGCGAGAGAACTTTAATAGATTTATTAGATGCGGAAGAAGAGCTAATTGAATCAGAGTATAACCTAATAAAAAGTTTAGAAGAAAATTTTAATTCATATTTTGAAATTTTATTTTATATTGGTGAGTTGAACTCGAAAAGTTTAAATTTGTCGGTTGATTTGTTTGATGAAACAAAAAATTTTAATGAGGTCAAGTTCAAATGGCTCGATATTATAGAATAGAAAATGTTAGATAAACGATTTAATACCAAAAAATCTGAAGATAAATGTCTAGCTTCCTGGGAAGAAAAAAATATTTTTAGGTTCCAGTATGAAAAAAAAAAAGAAGTTTTTTCTATTATGATGCCTCCACCTAATGTCACCGGGACTTTACATATGGGGCACGCTTTAACTTTTTCTCTACAAGATATTTTGGTGCGTTTTCAAAAAAAACTGGGAAAATCAGTTCTTTGGCAAGCTGGCACTGATCATGCTGGCATAGCAACAGAGATAGTAGTAGAGAAAAACTTAAATTTGAATAGAACAGAAAAGAAAAAAAAAGGAAGGGAGGAATTTCTCAAAGAAGTTTGGAAATGGAGAGATATATCTGGAAACACAATTGTTCAACAACTTAAAAGACTTGGAACAGCTGTTGATTGGAGTAGACAAAGGTTCACAATGGATCAAGGTTTAAGTTTAGCAGTAAAAAAAACATTTATAGAATTATATAATGAAGGCATAATTTACAAAGATAAAAGACTGGTCAACTGGGATCCTTCATTACAAACAGCAGTTTCCGATTTAGAGGTCAATCAAAATGAGGTTAAAGGGAAACTTTGGTTTCTCAAATATCAAATTTATAACTCAAATGATTTTATTGAAATTGCAACAACAAGACCTGAGACAATTTTTGGAGATACTGGAATTGCTGTACATCCAAACAACAAAAAGTATTCTAAGTATATAAATAAGTTTGCTTTAGTTCCTATTATTAACAAAAAAATTCCAATTATTGGTGATGAATATGCAGATCCCAAAAAAGGTACTGGAGCAGTAAAAATTACTCCGGCGCATGATTTCAATGATTTTATTGTTGGAAAAAGAAATGCTCTAGAAATAGTAAATATATTTGATAAATCAGCAAAACTAAATTTAAACACTCCTCGAGATTTTCATGGGTTAGATAGATTTTTTGCTAGAACAAAATTAGTAAAACTTTTAAAAGATCAGTCTATAATATTTAAAACTAAGGATCATTTAATGACAATTCCAGTAGGTGAAAGAACTGGTACAATAATTGAACCATTATTAACCGATCAATGGTTTTGTAATGCTAAAAAGTTGTCAGCACCAATAGATGACCTAATCAAAAAAAAAAAAATTAGATTTCATCCTGAAAGCTGGACCAAAACTTTCAATCATTGGATTAAAAATATTGAACCGTGGTGTATTTCTCGGCAAATTTGGTGGGGACACAGAATTCCTGCCTGGTATGATAAAAATGGAGAAATATATGTTGCAATTGATGAAAATGAAGCTAAAGAGAAAGCCCATTGTAAATTTAAAGAAAAAAAAATAAAACTTATTCAAGACGAAGATGTTCTTGATACATGGTTCTCTTCAGCATTATGGCCTTTTTCTTCACTAGGTTGGCCAGAAAAAACTGAAGAACTTAAGAAATATTATCCTACTAATGTATTAATTACAGGATTTGATATAATTTTTTTCTGGGTTGCCAGAATGATCATGATGGGAAAAAAATTTATGGGCGATATTCCTTTTAAGGATATTTATATTCATCCGCTTGTTAAAGATCATGAAGGTAAAAAAATGTCAAAGTCTAAGGGTAATATTATTGACCCATTGACCTTGATTGAGATCTATGGGGCTGATGCATTAAGATTTACTCTTGCAGATTTGTCAACACAAGGAAGAGATATAAAATTATCAGACAAACTAGTAGAAAATAGTAGAAATTTTATTACAAAAATTTGGAATGTTGCAAGATTTTTTGAGATGAATCAATTTAAATATGAAAATAACTTTTGTTCTAAGGACAATATACTTCTAATAAACTCCTGGATTTTAAAAAAGTTTTTAAATACTCAGAAAAAAGTAATTGATTACGTTGAAACTTTTTATTTTAATAGAGCTACCGAAAAACTATACCAATTTATATGGAATGATTTTTGTGATCTATACATTGAGTTTATTAAACCGTACTTAAAATCAAAACAATATTTTAATGAGATAAATAATACATTTTCTTGGGTGTTCAAAAATGTTCTAAATTTAACAAATCCGTTTATGCCATTTGTTACTGAGGAAATTTCAATGAGACTTAACTTCATACATGATCACGAGCTTTTCAATGAAAAAATAAATCTTTACGAAAATTTAAGTTTAAAGGATACTAAACCCTTTGAGAAAATAATAATATTAGTAAAAAACATTAGAGAAAACTTTCATAATGAAAAATTAAATACAGATTTGTATGTAAGTACTAAAGAAAATATAAACTTTTTAATTGAAAATAAGATAATACTAGAGTCAATGTTTGGGCTAAAAAAAATAAAAAAAATTAAAACATTAGAACCTAGTAAGTTTAAAATATTTATTTCATCTGAGATTAAATATGGTATTTATAACGATAAACAAAGTATAAATATTAATCTTCAAAAACAAATACAATTTTATGAAAAGGAAATAAAAATTTTTGAAAGTAAATTATCCAATGAAAATTTTAAAAAAAATGCACCCAAAAAAATAGTTGAAAAACAAATCAAAAAATTAGAGAAAGCAAAAAAAAATTTGAAACTCTTAGTTTTGAAAAAATAATGAAAAAAATTTACTTCAGAAATCTTTGTTTCCTTACAAATAAAAAACTTAAAAATAATTCTGACATTTTATTTGTGTTACCCGGCCTTGCCTCCAGAGCAGAAGAATACGATTATTTCTTTAAAATAAAAAAACGAAATTTCCAAATTTTAATACTTGATTTTTTTTTTTTTAAAAACCTTTCAAATACAACTGGAATTGACTATTTACTAAATATCTCAAGACAAATATCTATATTTTTAAAATCTAAAAATATCAAAAAATTTGATTTTTATGTTCACTCAATGAGTTCCATCATCCCAATTTTACTTTTTAAATTTTTTGTAAAGAAACGTAAATTATCTAATTTTATTAATAATGAGGGTAATTTAGTGCCCTCAGATTGTTCTTTTATCACTCAAAAAACAATTTCATATGACCATTTTTTTTTCAAAAACGATGGGTATTCAAACTTAATTAAAAAAACCAAATCCGCAAATAATGAAGAAATAAAATATTGGTCTACAAATTTGCATGATTTTGACGCTAATAATTTTTATAATTTTTGCAAATCTACTTATTTTTGGTCTAATAAGATCAATTTATTGTTTTATTTTAAATTTTTTTTTAAAAAAAAAATTTACTTATATGGAGAAAAAAGTAAGAATCCTATTGTATTAAAAAAACTTTTTGGATGTAAAATGATGCAAATTAATAATTCAAATCATTTTTCCCATATTTACAATAAAAGTTTTTATAACAGATCACTTTTAAAACTTTTAATTTGAATTTGTTTATGAAGAAAGACAATTTACCAAGTAGACATGTTAGTTTGGGTCCAGAATCAGCTCCACACAGATCATATTATTATGCTATGGGAATGACTGAAAAGGAAATTAAACAACCATTTGTTGGGGTTGCAACGTGTTGGAATGAAGCAGCACCCTGTAATATTTCACTGTCAAGGCAAGCACAGTCTGTAAAAGAAGGTGTCATAAGAAAACAGGGAACTCCAAGAGAATTTACGACTATAAGTGTAACGGACGGAATTGCTATGGGGCATGAGGGAATGAAATCCTCTCTTGTGTCAAGGGATGTTATTGCTGATTCAATAGAAGTGACCATTCGTGGTCATTGCTATGATGGATTAGTTGGCATAGCTGGGTGTGATAAATCATTACCAGGGATAATGATGTCAATGTTAAGGCTTAATATTCCTTCCGTATTTTTATATGGTGGTTCAATATTACCTGGAATTTATAAAAAAAAAGAAATTACAGTTCAAGATGTTTTTGAAGCTGTTGGTAAACATGCTGCTAATCAAATCTCTGAAATAGAATTGAAACAAATTGAGAAGGTTGCTTGTCCCTCTGCTGGCTCGTGCGGAGGTCAATTTACAGCAAACACAATGGCCTGTGTTTCGGAAGCTATAGGATTAGCAATTCCTGGATCGACCTCTACACCTGCACCTTTCGAATCCAGAGATAAATATGCTATTGAAGCTGGGAAAGTTGTTATGGAGTTAATAAAAAAACAACTTAAACCAAGGGATATTGTAACAAAAAAATCGTTGGAAAATGCAGCAAGAATTGTTGCATGCAGTGGAGGATCAACTAATGCAGCACTTCACATACCAGCTTTAGCAAATGAAATTGGTATAGACTTTAGTTTATTTGATGTTGCAAAAATTTTTAAAAACACCCCATACATAGCAGATTTAAAACCAGGAGGTAAGTATCTTGCAAAAGATCTTTACGAAATTGGGGGAGTTCCAATTTTAATGAAAGCCCTTCTTGAAGGTGGATACCTTCATGAAGATTGTTTAACAGTTACAGGCAAAACAATAGGCGAAAACTTATCAGATATCAAATTCAGTACAACTAATCAAAAAATTATTTATTCAACTAAAAACCCAATAACTGAAACAGGTGGTGTGGTTGGTTTGCGAGGAAATCTTGCTCCTGAGGGCGCAATTGTAAAAATTGCAGGAATGAAATCCTTATATTTTGAGGGAGTAGCTAGATGTTTTGATTGCGAAGAGGATGCTTTTGAAGCTGTAAAAAATAAGGAATATAATGAAGGTGATGTTATTGTTATTAGATATGAGGGGCCAAAAGGGGGACCTGGAATGCGAGAAATGTTAGCAACAACCGCAGCGATATATGGACAAGGTATGGGTGAAAAAGTTGCTTTAATTACCGATGGAAGATTTTCTGGGGCTACAAGAGGGTTTTGCGTAGGACATGTTGGACCAGAGGCTGCTCTTGGTGGACCAATTGGACTAATTAAAAGTGGTGACAAAATTACAATTGATGCGCAAAAAGGCATCATTAACTGTGACTTAAGTATTGTTGATCTAGAAACAAGAAAGAAAAAATGGAAGATGAAAGATTCAGGATTCGGTTCTGGAGCTTTATGGAAATATTCGCAATTAGTTGGACCAGCAAAGAATGGAGCTGTTACTCATCCAGGTGGGAAATATGAAAAAAAAAATTATTCTGACATTTGATCAATCTTCATCCAAATCGGAACATGGTCTGAGGGTTTTGGAAACCCCCTAAAATTTGAACAAATGTCAAAAGCATTTATTTTATCAATTAAGTTTGGTGTTACTAAAAAATGATCAATTAATAAGCCATCATTTCTTTCCCATGCAGCTTTTTGATAATCCCAGAAACTAAACTTTTCACCTGGTAAAAAAAACTTCCTTATTACATTGAACATCCCCAAACCTATTATTTCTCTAAAAATATTTATAATCCTAGAGTCACCCAAAGCATCTTCTTTCCAGTTATCAAAGTTATTTACATCTTTAAAGTTTTCTAAAACATTAAAATCTCCACCTAAAATTAATTTTTTTTCCTCGAAAATATATGATTCTAAAAGGCACTTTAGGTTTTTAAGCCATTTTACTTTATAACTAAATTTTTTTTCATCCGTGATTGGATTTCCGTTTGGGACATAAACGTTGCATAAATCAATATTTTGATTTACTAAGTGAATCATAATGAATCTTGCTTGAAGATCAGTATTCATTTTTTTATTAATAGTTTCATCAATATCAATTTTGATATCTTTTTTTACCGCTATGGCAACACCGTTTCTGGCTTTTTGACCAATCACAAAACAATCGTAATCTAGATTTTTAAAAAAAAGATAAGGAAAATGATTCTCTTCACATTTAATTTCTTGTAAAAATAAAATATTTGGTTTAATTCTGCCTATAAGTTTCAAAATTGATTCTTCTCTTATTCTGACTGAATTTATATTCCATGAGGATAGAATCATAAATGCTTATATTGAAAAAGACGTTCCACAACCACACGTNGATGANGCTTTNGGATTTTCNATNTTAAAGTAGGATNCCATCATATCAGAAACAAAATCTATTTTTGATCCANTAATTATCTCAAGAGAAGTTTTGTCGACTAATATNTTTACTTNATTAAATTCAAANACTTCATCATCTTNATTTATTTTATCTTCAAAATAAAATTTATATGAGAATCCNTGNCAACCTCCNCCATCAATCGAAATTCTAAANAAACATCTTTTATNATTTTTCTTTTTATTTACNTCTAAAATCNTCGANATAGCATTATTTGTAACAGTAATCATTGCTGAATTTTTTTTTATAGTTTAATCTCTTATATCAGAATATTTTTTAAAATCAAAGCTTNAGAATATGAATTATTCAAAATTTTCGACGTTTACGTCTCAAACCAAAGGAAGAGTTTTTCTTGAGAAACCCGACAAACATCGAACATGTTTTATGAGAGATAGAGATAGAATTATTCACTGCGAAGCTTTTAGAAAATTAAAGTATAAAACACAGGTGTTTGTTTATCATGAAGGTGATTATTATAGAACGAGATTGTCCCATAGTATCGAAGTTTCACAACTAGCAAGATCAATTTCAAAAATATTTAAAGTAAATGATGATCTGGCAGAAGCAATTGCATTAGCACATGATGTAGGGCATACTCCCTTCGGTCATGCTGGAGAGGAAGCACTCAATAATAAATTAGACAAGATTGGAGGATTCAATCACAATTTTCAAGCATTAAAAATTTTAACTTTACTAGAGAAAAAATATTTTGGTTTTGATGGACTAAATCTTTCATGGGAGACCTTAGAAGGGATTTTGAAACATAATGGACCAGTTAAGGAGAAAATCCCTTCATATATTTACAAATTTGTTAATTTTTTTGAAGGAGATTTAGGTTTAAATGCCTCATTTGAGGGCCAGATAGCATCGATTTCTGATGATATTGCATATAATAATAATGATATTGATGACGGTCTTCACGCTGAATTATTTGCTATAGACGAGCTAGAAAATGTAACTCTAGTAAAAGAAAATCTAAAAAAAATAAAAATTAAAAACTACAAGGACGACAATTATAAATTAAGACATGAACTTGTAAGACTGCTAATTAATACCATGATAAATGATTTGGTGAATAATACAAAACTAAATATTTTACATTTAAAACCTAAAGATGTTTTTGATATTATTCGAATTAAAAAAAATATTGTAAGTTTTAGTAATGAGATGGTTCAAAAAGAAAAAGAATTAAGAATATTTTTAAAAAAAAAAATGTATAATCACATTACTGTTAAAACTATGACATTTAAGGCTAAAAAAATTATTTCTGAACTTTTCGATTTATTTGTTGAAGAATTTCAACTCTTACCAAAAAATTGGAGAAATTTTGAAACTAAAAATGAGCTTATGCTTAATGTAGCAGACTATATTTCAGGTTTAACAGACAAGAATGCTATTTCAATCCATAATAAATTTTTTAATTTGTATAACATTTAAAAATGTACTTCCACGAAAATTTAAAACAAACTTTATTAGATATCCTTAAATTTATGATTAAAGAAAGGATTTTAACTAATAAAGGTTTTGAAAAGAAAAGATTCAACATTGAAACTTCTTCAAATTCACATTTTGGTGATATATCAACAAATATTGCTATGGTATATTGGAAAGATTCAGTTTTTGATTTACGTGAATTTGCAGAAAATATTAAAAAAAAATTGCTGGAAAATTCGCATATCGAAATGGTTGAGATTAAAAAACCAGGTTTTATCAATATTTTTTTAAAAAAGCGTTTTATCCAAAATCAGCTAAGATTAGTGAAAAAAAATAAAATTAAAAAGGCCAGTCACAAAAAAAAAATAAATATCGAATACGTATCAGCAAACCCAACTGGTTTAATGCATATTGGTCATGCAAGAGGTGCAGTTCTTGGAGATACTCTTGCAAATTTGTTAAAATCAGTTGGTCATAATGTTACGAAAGAATACTACATTAACGATGCTGGAAACCAAATTGAACTTTTAAAAGAAACAATTTTATTTCATAAAAATAATAAAAAAATAAAAGATAAAGATGATGTTCCCGAAAATTTGTATCCAGGGCAATATTTAAAAAAAATTTCTGAAAATATGTGTAAAGATTTGTTTGCGAATGACAATCCCAAAAATGCAGAAGAATTAAAAAAAAATGCGGTGAATCTTATTTTAAAAGACATAAAGAAAGATCTACAGGAAATTGGAGTTTTTCATGATATTTTTGTTTCCGAAAAAAAGATTTCTACTGATACACAAGTTAAAAATATTATTTCAATTTTAAAAAAAAAAAAAATGGTATACGAGGGTTTTCAGGACAAACCTAAAGGAATTGAAAATAAAAATTGGATTAAAAAAAAACAATTATTATTTAAATCTAAATTACTTAATGATGACTCGGATAGAGCATTAATAAAACCTGACGGAGGTTTAACTTACTTCATGTCTGATATAATATATCATGGTAAAAAAATTGCTAAAAAGTATGATATATTAATAAATATTTGGGGCAAAGATCATAGTGGGTATGTCGCAAGACTTGAAAATGCGATTAAATCAGTATTTAATGAAGATATTAAATTTAAAGTTAAACTCGCAGCTTTAGTTAACCTGATAAAAGATAACAAAGTACTTAAAATGTCAAAAAGACGAGGTACTTACGTACCTTTAAGAGATGTATCAAAAGAGGTTGGAAAAGATGCATTACGATTTATGATGATATCTAGAAGCTCAGATAAAGTCTTGGATTTTGATTTTGATTTAATTAAATCTAGAACAAAAGATAATCCAGTTTTTTATGTTCAATATGCTTATGCAAGATGTTGTTCAATTAACAAGATTGCAAATGAACTTTTTGGTAAAAAAATTTTAAAAAAAAAATTAGATTTTTCGTTGCTTAATCTATCAGAAGAAATATCACTGATTAAATTATTATGTTTGTTTAATAAAAATATAGAGTTAGCAGTTGAAAATTTTGAACCTAATAAGTTAACAAATTATCTCTATGAGTTATCAAAGAATTTTCACTCTTACTGGGCACTTGGTACTTTGAGCAGTGATAAGAGAATTCTGATTGAAAAAAATGTTGAATTATCTCAAGCGAGATTGGGATTGGTAAATGGTGTTAAAAAAATTATTTCTCAGGGTTTGAAAATTCTAGATATTTCTGCACCAAGTAGTATGTGAGGAAAATGAAATTATTAAAATTATCATTTATTACAATTTCTATAATATTAAATATAAGTTTAATTTTTTACACATATAAGATTGTAGTGCCAGAAAAATCATTGGTAGTATTAGAACCAGAAAAATCACAATACAAAAAAAAGTACCATATGTTATTGAAAAAAAAAAATTAGAAGTTTATGAAATTATTAACTCAGAAGACAAAATTATGGATGAGGGTTTAATTGGAATAAAAAAACAAGATCATGATAAAATTTTAAATAGTAACGCTAATATCAAAAAAAACAGATTTCGTATTCAAATTGCATCATTAAAAGACGAAAATAAAATAACAAAGGTTTATGAAAAAATTAAAAAAGAATTTCCAAAATATTTTCAGAATAAAAAGCCATTTATTGAAAAAAAATATATAGAAAAAAAAGGTAAATTTTATAGAGTTCAAAGTCAAGAATTGTATAATAAAAACGATGCTGAAAAACTATGTAAATTATTAGCATCGAAAAAATTCAATTGTTACATGGTAAAAGTCTATGTTAAGTAAAACACCAGATGGTATAATTTTGTCTTGTAAATCTTTTAGATTAGAAAAAAAAGAAATCGAATTTTTTTCTAAGATAAAGCCTTTTGGATTTATTTTGTTTTCAAGAAATTTTAAATCAAAATCACAAATAAAAAAATTAATTTCAGATCTTAAAATCATTACCAAAAATCCTAAAGTTCTAATTTTTGTAGACCAAGAAGGTGGAAAAGTTCAAAGATTTAAAAATGATGAGTTCACCAACATCCCAGATCAAAGATATTTTGGTAATATATATAAAAAAAGTAAAAAAAAGGCTCTTAAACTGTCATACTTAAATGCAAGAATAATTGCTTATGAATTAAAAGAAATCGGAATTGATGTAAACTGTTCTCCTGTTCTAGACTTGTATAGACAAAATGCGAATAAAATCATAGATAGTAGATCCTTTGGTTCTCACACAAAAATTGTAACAGAATTGGGTAGACAGTATTGTATTGCATTTTTAGATGGTGGAATATTACCTGTTATAAAGCATTTTCCTGGACACGGGAGAGCGAAAATAGATAGTCATCTAGATTTACCAATTATTAAAACACCTAAAAAAATACTTCTTAATCATGATATGAAACCTTTTAAAAAGTTAAATGACCAAATTTTTATAATGATTTCTCATATTTTGTATGACAAATTAGACGAAAAGATTGCTCCATATTCCCAAAAAATATTGGTTAAACTTTTAAAAGAAAAATTAAAATTCAATGGATTAATAATTTCAGATGACATTTCAATGCTAGCCCTTAAAGGATCTTTAAAAAATCGAATTAAGAATTGCTATAAAGGTGGTTGTGATTTGGTAATGTATTGTTCAGGAGAACTTAAAGAAATTAAAAAAATCTACGAGTTTTCAAAACCTATTGAAAAAAAGAAATTTGAATACTTTAAAAACTATTTAAGTAATAATAAGTTAAAAAAGATTAATATAAGAAAAGCTAGAAAAAAGGTATATGAATCGAGAACTTTTTGAACAATCAGAGGTTAACCAACTTAATATAAACATAAGTGGATATGAAGGTCCCTTAGATCTATTGTTAGATTTATCTAGAAAGCAAAAAGTCGATATTTTAAAAATATCAATTCTAGAGTTAGCTGAACAATATTTACTTTTTATTAATGAAAATATGGAAAATATAAAATTAAATGCTGATTACCTAATTATGGCCTCTTTTTTAGCATTTTTAAAATCTAAACTTTTGTTGCCTGAAAAAGATGAAGAGATTTCTGAATTAGAGGAAGATATTACTTACAGATTAGTCCATTACAATGCAATAAAAGTAGCTACTACAGAATTATCAAGTTTGCCTAGGCAAGATATTGATTTTTTTACAAACAAATTTAGTAAAGAATTTTTTATAAGTGAGAGTATTGTAATCAATGCAAACCTCTCTGATTTGATTGTCAGTTATGTAACTTTGTATAATAAAAATAATAAAGAGAGCCTAAAAATTAATGAAGACAAATTATACTCTGTTCAAAATGGTTTAGAATGGTTACAAAAAATCTTTAACTTCCAATATGATGAATGGAAAAACATATTCGAGTTTTTGCCTAAAGATATTTATGACTCAAGATTAAAAAAGTCTGCTGCTGTGTCAATACTTTTGGCCTCATTAAATATGGTTAAAAATGGTTCAATACAATTATCGCAAAAAAAAAACTTTAGTGATATTTTTGTTAAGGTAGGAAAAAAAAATGGACAGTAACAAGGCTGAAAGCTTTCTTGAAGCATTGATTTTTTGTTCTGATGAACCTTTATCAGAAAATTATTTAAAGAATGTATTAGACAAGCACGGAAAATTTAATGTTAGAGAAATACTTCTAAGAATTAGGACAAATTATGATAAAAGAGGAATTAATCTGGTAAATATTGACAAAAAGTGGTTTTTTAAAACATCACTTTCAATAAAAGATTATTTAAAAATAGAGCACGAAAAAAAAAGAAAATTGTCTAAAGCTACTATGGAAACACTCGCTATTATTTCGTACCATCAACCTGTTACGAGAGCAGAAATAGAAAAAATTAGGGGAAAACCAGTATTTAAAGGTACTTTAGACATATTATTGAATCTAAAGTGGATTAAGCCGCATGAAAGAAGAGAGACACCCGGACGTCCTCTTACTTGGGTTACAGACTTTGAATTTTTGAAACATTTTGGATTAAGCAAAATTTCAGATTTACCAAAAATTGAGGAATTAGAATCAATAAACTTTAACAAAACTTAACATTATTTTTAAGGAGAAAAAAACATGTTTGGACTTGGTCATTGGGAAATAATTTTAATTTTAGTAATTGTACTTATCTTATTTGGAGCAGGAAAGTTACCAAAAGTTGCTAGTGATATAGCTAAAGGAATTAAATCTTTTAAAGCTGGACTTAAGGAGGAAGATTTAGAAAAGAAAACTATTTCTAAAAAACAAGAAAAGAAATAGTTATGTTTAATATTGGATTAGTTGAATTACTTATTATTGCTTTTTTTTCACTCATTTTGATTAAGCCTGAAGATTTTCCACGAATTGCAAATCATCTTGGTTTGTTTTATAGAAAAATAAATAGATACTTCTTTAACTTAAAACATGATCTTTCAAATTTTGAAATTGGTGAATCAGAAAAAGAAATTAAAGCAAAGAAAAAAAAGAATAAAAAATGAGTTATTTTGATCATATTAAGGAGTTAAGAAAAAGATTAATATTTTGTTTTTTATTCATGCTGATTTGTTTTATTTTTTTTTTTTTATAATGCTGAATTAGTAAGTAATATTTTGTCAAAACCTTTGTATAATTTAATATCAGACAAAGATGAAAAAAGAATGATTTTCACTGGATTACCTGAAGTATTTATTTCATACTTAAAAATTTCTTTATTTGCTTCATTTCTAAGTTCGTTTCCTTTCTTTATTCTACAATTTTCTATATTTATATTTCCTGCTTTATACAAAAAAGAAAAAGTTTTTTTTAAGCCAATATCTTTTCTTATACCTATTCTTTTTTTTCTGGGAGTAATTTTTGCTTATTTCATTTTAATACCAATTATTTGGAAATTTTTCTTATCGTTTGAATCTTCACAAAGCTCAGATTATTTTTCAATTGAATTAGAATCTAGAATGGGAGAATATATGAAATTAATAATGTATCTTCTTTTTTCTTGCGGATTATCATTTTTATTTCCTATATTACTGATCATTCTTGCAAAATTAAAAATTGTAAGTGTTGAAAGTTTAAAAAAACAAAGAAAGTTTTTTTTTATAGGAATACTAATTTTTAGTGCAGTTTTTACTCCTCCTGATATAATTTCTCAATTGGGAATAGCGATTCCCCTAATTTGTTTTTTTGAAATTTCTTTATTAATCATTAATGTATTAATTAAAAAAAAATAACCAAATGCATGATATTAAGTTTATTAAAAATAAATCCGAGGAGTTCGATAAACTTCAGGAAAAAAGAAATGAAAATGTAAAAAGCTCTGAAATTCTTAAAATTTATAATAAATACTTGTCTTACACAAATAAAATTCAAGAGCTCCAAGAAATTAGAAACAGTGAATCAAAAAAAATAGGCTTAATCTCCAAAACTGAAAGTAAAACTGAAATAGAAAAAATTAAGAAGTATGTGATGAATCTAAAAAAAGAAATATCTGATTTAAACACTCTCGCTGAAAAAGAATTTAGTAGTCTAACTAAAATCTTGTCTCTTGTTCCTAATCTTCTTGATGAAAAAACACCATTAGGTAATGGTGATAATGATAATAAAAAAATAAAAGAATATGGAACAAAGAATGATTATGATTTCAAACCACTTGATCATGTTGTTATTGGAGAAAAACTTGGTTTATTAGACTATGCCTCTGCTGCAAAATTATCTGGATCACGATTTTCTGTACTAAAATCCGAATTAGCGTTATTAAGTAGAGCACTAATGAATTACATGTTGGATAAACATACAAAACAAAATGGTTACACAGAAATAAAAGTTCCTGAATTAGTTTTGACAGAATGTTTGTATGGGACTGGTCAATTACCAAAATTTAAAAATGATTTATTTGAAACTAAAAGCGGTCTCTGGTTAATTCCAACTGCTGAGGTTTCTCTCACAAATTTATGTAGAGATCAAATTTTAAATTATAAGCATCTGCCATTACGGTTCACATCATTTACAAATTGTTTTAGATCTGAAGCAGGCTCTGCAGGATTAGACACCAAAGGTTTAATAAGAGAACATCAATTTGGAAAAGTAGAATTAGTTTCAATTACAAAACCAGAATCTTCAATGAATGAACTTGAACGAATGGCTGAATGTGTTGAATCAATTCTTAAAGATTTAAATTTACCATATAGAGTTATGGAATTATGTTCCTCTGATGTTGGGTTTTCATCATCTTATACTCTAGACTTTGAAGTTTGGATGCCTGGACAGTCAAAGTTTAGAGAAGTTTCTAGTTGTTCTAATTGTAAAGATTTTCAATCAAGAAGAATGAAAATGCGAACCAAACATAATGAAACAGGAAAAATCTTTTATCCCCATACATTAAATGGAAGTGGCCTAGCAATTGGTAGAATAATCGTGGCAATTTTAGAAAATTTTCAAGAAAAAAATGGAGATGTTAATATCCCCAAAATTCTTTGGAAGTACATGGGAGGTACAAAAAAACTTTTAAAGCCGGAAAATTAAATTTATGAAAAATTCAAAACAAGAATTAATTCAAGAATTGAAAGAAAATGGAATCGTAGATTCGAAAGTTTTGGATTCTATTAAATTAGTTCCAAGATCATTTTTTGTTGAAAACTCAATAAAATCAAGATCAAACTCCAATATTGCTCTTCCAATAGAGTGTGGACAAACTATCTCTCAACCACTTGTAGTAGCTTTTATGACACAAAACCTTTTTTTAAATAAAAAACTTAGAGTTCTTGAAATTGGTACAGGTAGTGGTTATCAAACAGTAATTTTATCAAGACTATCAAGATTTGTTTATACAATAGAGAGATATTTATTTTTAAAAAAAAAAGCTGAAGAGAAGTTTAGAAAATTAAATATAGCTAATATTTTTTGTAAACACGGGGACGGAGGATTGGGTTGGGATCACCAAGCACCATTTGACAGGATAATGATTACAGCTTCTGCTCCAGAAATACCTATGACTCTTTTAGATCAACTTAAAGACGAAGGAATAATGATGATACCACTTGGTGAGGAAAATGATGACCAATATTTAACTCTCATAAAAAAAAAAGGAACATCTTTTTCAAAAAAAAATCTAATGAAAGTACGCTTCGTTCCATTGCTTGAAGGAAAAGTTAACAATTGAAAATTTTTATTATTTTTTTCTTATTAACATTTTTAAATAGTTGTGAAAAATTCTTTTACGGTGAATATGAAATATTTGAAAAATATTCGAATGAAAAATATTATAAAAAAAATATCTACATTGTAAAAAAAGGAGATAATTTATATTTAATATCAAAAAACTTTTCTGTATCAATTGAAGAAATAATCAAAAAAAATAATATTAAGTCTCCATTTAAAATTTTTCCGAATCAAAAATTAATTATACCCAAAAAAACAATTTATACTGTATTAAGAGGAGATACTTTATATTCAATTTCAAGAAGATTTAATGTTGATAAGTATAATCTGTCAAAATTAAATAAATTAAAAACTAATAATATTATTTATGTTGGACAGAGATTAATAATTCCAAATTATTCAACAATTAAAAAGTCAGAAGTTAATCTAACTATTGAAAAAATCTCAAAAAAGAAAAAAGCAAAGTTTAAACAAAATAAAGATAAAACTATTTTCATTTGGCCCGTCAGAGGTGAAGTAATTTTAAAATATGGAATGATTAAACCTGGATTACACAACGATGGCATTAACATTGCTGCCAATAATGGTGAGGATGTTGTTGCAGCCAGACAAGGAAAGATAATTTATGCTGGGAATGAAATTCCTGGATATGGGAACTTGATTTTAATTAAACATGATAATCAATGGGTAACAGCATATGCTCATTTAGACGAAATCATTATAAAAAAAGGT
Source organism: Rickettsiales bacterium (assembly GCA_002717855.1). The sequence continues at coordinate 945 of PBCD01000012.1, read as the reverse complement.
ACACAGGTTAAAAAAGGAGAAAAAATTGGAAGAGTAGGTAGTTCTGGTAATGTAAGTTCTTCGCAATTACATTTTGAAATAAGAAAAGGGAAAAAAGCACTAAATCCAAGAGAATATTTATTGTAATTCTATAGTATTTTAGATTTTAAATTTGTAATAAATTGAATTGCTGTTCTTCCTGAATAATCTCCTTTAAAAATTGACCATTGTATTGCTTGTTTTTCAGTGTCTTTATCAATCTTGATTTTATTAATTCTTGCATAAAGATGAACTAAATTTATATATTCTTCTTTACTTGCTCTATAAAAACTTAAAATCAATCCAAATCTGTCATACAAAGCAATAGCGTTATTTCTTTGATCATTGATTTGAACTTCATTAAAATTATCATTACTATCTGGGTTTATTATATTTCTTATATTTGAAGTAACATAAAATCTTATATTTTTTGAATTACTTAGTATGCTACCTTGTATTAAAACCTTTAGAGTTTTAAATTCATAAGAATTGACATCCAAATTAACATCATCAATAAAGATGATAAACTTTTGTTGATACTTTCTTAAATTGTAAATTATCTCTGGTAAATAGATTAAATCATTACATAATATTTCAATCAACTTAATATTTTTATAAGTTCTTAACAAATGTTTATGATTTGATATAACCAAAGATGACTTTCCCATACCCTTAGATCCCCACAATAATATATTGCAACTGTCATTGTTTTTTATAAATGAGATGGTGTTTTCATATAAAATTTTTTTTTGCTCTTCTATACCAATTAAATTTTCAAGTGATGTCACAGACGACGGTACTATTCCAACTATTTTTTTTAATGTTGAAATAAGCACAAAAAAATCATTTTTATCTAAATCTTTTTTTGATAGCATTTGAAAATTATTCCTTGTATTCATCTTTTACTACAATTATTGTGTAAAAAAA